>NZ_JALNUL010000041.1:0-37607 GCF_026540775.1 Methylobacterium sp. GC_Met_3 | reverse complement strand
CTTAGAGGTGGTTGAACGGCCGATGTCAGGACAGTGCTTCCGGGCGGGCGACACCCTAGTAGGCGTCCAGGACCGGTTACCGGGTCGCGGCGCTTGCCGCGTCCAAAGGGCCACCGAGCCGGGGGGTTCGAGTCCGGTCGTTCGATCAGCCGGCGATCGCGCCCGGTGGCGAGACGGCTGGGGGCGGATGAGGCCGTTCCGAACGCAGAACCAGGCCAGGTGCGATGTTGAGATCCAGAAGCCTGGCTCTGTTTCTCCAGAGCGTCACAGTCAGCTCGGCACTGGCCCAAGCTGTCAACCCGACTTTGGGGACTGGCTTTCGCAAACCAACGCGCTCCTCAGCACCCCCGTCTGACTAATTCTGGGCGTCGTGGTCGCGTTCGCTGTTCTTCACGCTCTCCGCACCCGCCGGCGGTAAGGCAAATATCGGAAACGTAACGGTTCGTCTGACTTCGAAAAACGTGAAACTATTGTGTGTCTTTGATTATGCGTATTACAGTCCGGGTGAAATCTGTCGTGTCAAAAGCCGCTTACGCGCTTCGGCCATGCGCATGAACGCATGAAGCTGCTTCGCCCGCATGACCTTGACCCAGCAAACTGATCCAGACCAAGCGCGGACCAATTGGTTCGGTTAGGGTCAAAGTCATAGCGCACCGGAGAGAAGCCGGTCGTGCGCCGACAGGAGGCTGATGCCTCCATCTAAGTGGGGCGGATCGCGCATCAGTGATTTGCGCTCCGTGAAGCGAAATACCCTATGTTTCTCGTGGACTTAGAGTTAGAGCGCCGAATTTCGTCGTTCAAATCCTGAATTTAACCTGAGTTGTTTCATCCGGACCGAATTCCCGATCTACATAGCTCCAGGTCCATGCAGGGGAATATCGCACCTCGTGCCGGAATCTGTGCTCATTACCGGTGGTGCCGGTTTTATAGGCCGCCATCTCTCCGTCGAATTGCTGCGCCGCGGCTACCGGGTGCGGGTGCTCGATAGCCTGATCGAGCAGGTCCACGGCGACAAAGGCGTCGCCGGGATCCTGCCCCCCGACGTCGAAATCCAGGCCGGCGACGTCCGCGACGGCGCGGCGGTCGCGAGGGCCCTGCGCGGCATCGACCGGGTCGTGCACCTCGCCGCCGAGGTCGGCGTTGGCCAGAGCATGTACGCGGTCGAGCGCTACGTCTCGGTCAACGATTGTGGCACGGCCGTGCTGTTCCAGCAGCTGATCGAGGCCCCGGTGAAGCGGGTGGTGGTGGCGTCCTCGATGAGCGTCTACGGCGAGGGGCTCTACCGCACCGTCGATGGCGGCACCGCCGAGGAGGTGATGCGCCGCCCCCGGCGGCCCGGGGAGCCCTGGGACCCCCTCGACGCGCAGGGTCAGCCCATGCGCCCGATCCCGACCCCGGAGACGAAGCGACTGGCGCTGGCCTCCGTCTACGCGCTGACCAAGTACACGCAGGAGCGCCTGACGCTGACGCTGGCCCCTGCCTACGGGATGGAGGGCGTCGCGCTCCGCCTGTGGAACGCCTACGGGCCGGGCCAGGCACTCTCGAACCCCTACACCGGCGTGCTGGCGATCTTCGCGGCGCGCCTCCACAACGGCCAGCCACCGATGATCTTTGAGGACGGCGAGCAGCGGCGCGACTTCGTCCACGTCGAGGACGTCGCGCAGGCCTTCGCTCTGGCCCTGGAGCATCCAGCCGCCGTCGGTCAGGTCTACAATGTCGGCAGCGGGGAGGATCGTACGGTCAGCGAGGTCGCCCGGCTGCTTGCCCGCGCCATGGGCCGCGAGGCGATCGAGCCGGAGGTGACCGGCCAAGCGCGGCTCGGCGACATTCGGCACTGCATCGCCGATCTCGGGAAGATCCGACGGGAACTTGGCTACGCGCCGCGCCGGAATTTCGCCGAGGGGCTCGCCGAGCTCGCCGCCTGGGTGGCCGAGCAGCAGGCCATCGACCGCGTAGCGGAAGCGCGGCGCGAACTCGAAGCGCGCGGGCTCGTCGCGTGAGCGGGCGGCCGATCCTCGTCACGGGCGGTGCAGGGTTCATCGGCGCCAACCTGTCCGACAGCCTCGCGGCCGACGGCCACTCGGTGATCGTCTACGATGCCCTGTCGCGCCCCGGCGTCGCCGCCAATCTCGCGTGGCTGCACCAGCGCCACGGCAGCCGGATTACCCCGGTCGTCGCCGATATCCGCGATGCCGAAGAACTCGCTCGCGCGGTGGCGGAAGCGGGCGCGGTGTTCCATTTCGCCGCCCAGGTCGCGGTGACGACGAGCCTCGTGGCGCCCCGAGCCGACATGGAGATCAACCTCCTCGGCACCGTGAACCTGCTGGAGGCCCTGCGCGCCCTGCCCCGGCCTGTGCCTCTGCTCTACGCGTCGACCAACAAGGTCTATGGCGACCTGCCCGACATCGCCCTGGAGGCGATCGGCGACGCCTACCTGCCCGCCGATCCGGAGCTCCGTCAGCGCGGCATCGGAGAGGCGCGGCCCCTCGACTTCCACACGCCCTACGGCTGCTCCAAGGGCGCGGCCGACCAGTACGTGCTCGACTACGCCCGCAGCTTCGGCCTCCCGGCGGCGGTGATGCGGATGAGCTGTATCTACGGCCCCCGCCAGATGGGCACCGAGGATCAGGGCTGGGTCGCCCATTTCCTGATCCGCGCGCTCGCGGGCGAGCCCGTCACGCTCTACGGCGACGGCCGGCAGGTGCGCGACATTCTGCACGTGCGCGACGTCGTGGCGGTGTACCGGGCGGCACTCGCCCGCATCGACGCGGCGGCCGGCCGCGCCTTCAACATCGGCGGCGGGCCCGGCAACGCGGTGAGCCTGCTGCAGCTCCTCGACCATGTCGGCGCCTTGCTGGGGCGTCCGGTGGCGCGCAGCGTTGAGGCCTGGCGGCCGGGGGACCAGCGCTACTACGTCTCCGACACGCGCCGGGCCGTCGAAACCTTCGGCCTCGTGCCCTTCCTGGACTGGCGCGACGGCGTCGCCGACCTTGCCGCCTGGCTCGCCACCGCGCGGACGCAGATGGACGCCGCGCCGATTGCCGGAGCGGCGGCATGAGGGTCGCGCTCGTCAACCCGCCCTGGGACTACCGCAACAGCATCTATTTCGGCTGCCGCGCGCCGCACCTGCCGCTCGAACTCGGCTACTCCGCCGCGCTGCTGGCCGCCGCGGGCCACGAGACCCTGCTGGTCGACGCCCATCTCGAAGGCCTCACCGCCGAGGTGGCCGCCGACCGCGTGGCCACCTTCGCGCCGGCCATGACGGTGGTGGCGACGGCGCCGACTTACCTGTTCTGGCGCTGCGCCCCGCCGGAGCTGCGCAGCCCCCGCGCCGTCCTCGACGCCCTGGCGGGCCGGGGCGGAGCGACCGTAGCGGTCGGCCCCCACGGATCCGCGACGCCGCGGCCTGTCCTGGAAAAACTCGGCTGCGATATCGTCGTGCGCGGCGAGTGCGAGGAGGTCGTGGCCCGCCTCGCCGGCCTCGGCGATCTGCGCCCGGAAACCCTGCGGGCCGTGCCCGGCCTTGCTGTCCGCGACGGCGAGGCGGTCGCGGTGACCGGGCCGCCCCAGGCCGGCCGCTTCACCGACCTGCCGGCGCTGCGCTGGCCGGATCACTGGATCGCCCGGCACCAGCACCATCACCACCGGTTCGACGCCGCGCCGGACGGCCCGGGCGCTGAGGTCGAGGCCTCGCGCGGCTGCCCCTACACCTGCTCGTTCTGCGCCAAGATCGATTTTCGCGATGCCTATCGGCGGCGGGACCAGAACCTCGTCCTCGACGAGATCGACGGGCTGATCGCGCAGGGCGTCACATACGTCTACTTCGTCGACGAGATCTTCCTGCCGCAGAAGCCGCTTCTGGAGGCGCTGGCCACCCGGGATCTGCGCTTCGGGATCCAGACCCGGATCGATCTGTGGAAGCCGGACCTGCTCGACCTCCTCGGGGCGGCGGGCTGCGTCTCGATCGAGGCCGGGATCGAGAGCCTGACGGAGGAAGGCCGCGCCGCCCTCGACAAGCGCTGCCGCGCCTCGACCGACGACCTCGCCGAGCGCCTGATCCACGCCCGCCGCTCGGTGCCCTTCGTGCAGGCGAACCTGATCGCGGTCGCGGGTGACGACCCCGATCTCGTCGCCGCGTGGCGCGACCGCCTGCGCGGCCAGGGCGTCTGGGCGAATGACCCCGTGCCGCTCTATCCCTATCCGAGTTCCCCCGATTACCGGCGTCTCTGGGGTGAGCCCGACGACCGGGCCTGGGAGCGGGCGCATGCCCACTACCTCGGCCAGTTCACGCAGTTCAGCGAGATCCAGGACGAGCGTCCCCTGCCGCTGCCCGAGCTGGAGGCCGCATGCGGGTGCCGCTGAACCCGTCCCGGAACTCGGCGCCGCATGTCCTGATGAGCGCGGATGCGGTCGGCGGCGTCTGGCCCTACAGCCTCGACCTCGCCGCTGGCCTCGTGCGGCGGGGCTTGGCCGTGACCGTGGCGATCCTGGGACCCGGGCCCTCCGAGACGCGGATCAGGGCGGCCGAGGCGGCGACCGGCGCGCGCATCATCGCCACCGGCCTACCCCTCGACTGGACCGCCGAGACGCCTGAGGCCGTGCTGGATGCCGCCCGGGTGCTCGCCGCGCTGGCGGGCGCCATCGGGGCGGACCTCGTGCACCTGCACAGCCCCGCCCTGGCGCTCGCCGACTTCCCCGTGCCGGTGGCGGCCGTCTGCCATTCCTGCGTGGCGACGTGGTGGGATGCCGTCGAGAACGGCCCCCTGCCCCCCGATCTCGCGTGGCGTCACGATCTCACCATGCGGGGCTGCCGCGCCGCCGACGCCCTGCTGGCACCCACCCGTGCGCACGCACTGGCCACCGCCCGGGTCTGCGGACTCGCGCAGCCGCCTTTTGTGGTCCGCAACGGGCGCGGCCTCGCTGGCCTGCCGCCCCGCGCCGCCGTGTCCCACGCCTTCACGGCAGGGCGCCTCTGGGACCGGGCCAAGAACGCCGCCGCCCTGGATCGCCTCGCCGGCCGCCTGTCGGTGCCGCTTCGCGCCGCCGGCTCCATCGAGGGGCCGAATGGCGCCCGGGTCGAGACCCGCCACCTGCAAATGCTCGGGCGGCTCGACGATTCCGGCATCGCCGACGAACTCGCCGGCCGGCCGGTCTTCGTCTCGCTCGCCCGCTACGAGCCGTTCGGCCTCGCCGTGCTGGAGGCCGCCGCCGCTGGCTGCGCCCTGGTGCTTTCCGACATCCCGAGTTTTCGTGAACTCTGGGACGGGGCCGCCGCCTTCGTGGACGCGGAGGACGAGGCCGAAGCGGCCGAGGCCGTGCAGGGTCTTCTGAACGATCCCACCCGGCGCGAAACGGCCGGCAAGGCTGCCTCGGACCGCGCAGCCCGATACGGCGTCGACGCGATGACCGAGGGCGTGCTCCACATTCTGCGTGGCCTCCTCGCCGCGGCACCGGCCCGGCTCGGCGGAGCCGCCGCATGAGGATCGCCTACTTCACTCACTCGCTCGCCTCGTGCTGGAACCACGGCAACGCGCATTTCCTGCGCGGCGTCCTGCGGGAGCTGATGGCCAGCGGCCACGCCGTCGTGGCCTACGAGCCGGATGGGGCCTGGAGCCTCGAAAACCTCTTGCGCGACCACGGTGAGGCCGGGCTCGACGCCTACCGGGCGGCCTATCCGGACCTCGCCTCCACGCGCTACGCGGCGGTCGACGCGGTGGTCGAGCGCGTGTCCGACTGCGACCTCGTTCTGGTCCACGAATGGAGCGATCCGACCCTGGTGGCGGCCCTTGGCCGGGCGCGGCGCTGCGGGGCGCGCTACACGCTCCTGTTCCACGACACGCACCACCGGGCGGTGAGCGCCTCGGAGGAGATGGCCCGGTTCGACCTCTCCGGCTACGACGGCGTGCTGGCTTTTGGCGAGACCCTGGCGGCCGTCTACCGGGCGCAAGGGTGGGGCCGCCGCGTCTTCGTCTGGCACGAGGCGGCAGATACGCGGCTGTTCCAGCCGCCGAATGAAGAGCTGCGTGATTTCGACGACTTCGGATCTAGCGCGGGTCCCCTCTCCCGTGCGGGAGAGGGACAGGGTGAGGGACGAGAAGGCGCAGAATTTGGCGCGCCGTCGATGCGCCAACAGGGCGCGCGTCTTCCGGAGAGTTCTCGTCCCTCACCCCAACCCTCTCCCGCACGGGAGAGGGGGCGCGTCGCGTCCGCTACAGCGGTTCGGGAACCTGGTAGCCCCCGCACCGGCCTGATCTGGATCGGCAACTGGGGCGACGACGAGCGCAGCGCGGAACTTGAAACCTACCTGTTCCGCCCCGCCGCCGAGGTTGGCCTGCCCCTGGACGTCTACGGCGTACGCTATCCCGCGGCGGCGCTCGCGACGCTGAAGCGCTATGGCGCTGGCTATCACGGCTGGGCGGCGAACGCCGCCGCGCCGGGCCTGTTCGCCCGCCATCTGGCGACGGTCCACGTGCCCCGGCGCTTCTACGTCGAGCGCCTGCCCGGCATCCCGACGATCCGGGTATTCGAGGCGCTGGCCTGCGGCATCCCCCTGGTGTGCGCGCCCTGGGATGATGCGGAAGGGCTGTTCCATCCGGGCCGGGATTACCTTGTGGCCCGCACCGGCGCCGAGATGGAGGGCCATCTGCGCGCCATCCAGGCCGATTTCGATCTGCGCCATGCCCTCGCGGAATCCGGCCTTGCCACCATCCGGGCGCGCCACACCTGCGCGCACCGGGCTGAGGAGCTTCTGACCATCGCCAAGAGCCTGCGGGCGCCCGCCACTCTGGAGGCCACCGCATGAGAATCGCCTTCTACGGTTCCTCCCTGCTGTCCTCCTACTGGAACGGCGCCGCCACCTATTACCGGGGCATGCTCGCCGCTCTGGCGCAGCACGGCCACACGATCACGTTCTACGAGCCCGACGCCTTCGACCGGCAGCAACACCGGGACATCGAGCCCCCGCCATACGCGGCTGTGACGGTCTATCCGGCGACCATCGAGGCCGCCCGCGCGGTCATCGCCGAGGCGGCGCAGGCCGACGTGGTGGTGAAGGCGAGCGGCGTCGGCGTGTTCGACGACGAATTGCTCCACGGCATCATCGCGGCGTCCCGCCCGGAGGCTTTGCGGATCTTCTGGGACGTGGACGCCCCGGCGACGCTCGCCGAGATGCGCGCCGACCCCGACCACGCGCTCCGCCGGGCCCTGCCCGATCTCGACCTCGTGCTCACCTACGGCGGCGGCCCGCCGGTGGTCTCGGCCTACGAGGGCTTCGGCGCCCGCGCCTGCATCCCGATCTACAACGCGCTGGACCCGGACACCCATTTCCCGGTCCCGCCGGAGCCGCGCTTTGCCGCCGATCTCGCCTTCCTGGGCAACCGCCTGCCGGATCGCGAGGCGCGGGTCGAAAAGTTCTTCCTGGCGGCGGCGGCGCGCCTGCCGGAGCGGCGCTTCCTGATCGGCGGCAATGGCTGGGAGAGCCGCGGCCTGCCGCTCAACGTTCGGCATCTCGGCCACGTCTACACGCGCGAGCACAACGCCTTCAATACGACGCCGCTCGCCGTCCTGAACATTGCCCGCGACAGCATGGCGGCGGTGGGATTCTCCCCCGCCACCCGGGTGTTCGAGGCGGCCGGCGCCGGGGCCTGCCTGATCACCGACGCCTGGGAGGGCCTGGGCCTGTTCCTCGACGAGGGTACCGAGGTGCTGGTCGCCCGCGACGGGCGCGATGTCGCCGATCACGTCGCATCCCTCACCCCGGAGCGCGCCCGTTCCATCGGCGAGGCTGCCCGAAGCCGCATCGTGGCCAAGCACACCTATGCGCGCCGCGCGGTGGAGGTCGACGCGATCCTGCGGGCGGAGGCGGCCCGCAAGGCGGACGCGAACCAGCGGAGCGTCGCGTGAGTGCCGCGCCGCTCCGCCTCGTCGTCCTGGGGCTCAGCCTGTCCTCCTCCTGGGGGAACGGCCACGCGACGACCTACCGGGCACTGCTGAAGGCCTTCGCGGCCCGCGGCCACGACGTGCTGTTCCTGGAGCGCGACGTGTCTTGGTACGCCCAGCACCGCGACTTGCCCGATCCGGACTTCTGCGACCTCGCCCTCTACGCCGATCTCGACGGGCTCGAACACCACCGCGCCGCGATCGCGGCGGCGGACGCCGTCATCGTTGGCTCCTACGTGCCCGAGGGCATCGCGGTTGGCGCGCGCGTGCGCGACTGGGCGCGGGGCGTCACCGCCTTCTACGATATCGACACGCCGGTCACCCTGGCGGCCCTGGAGACGGGAAGCTGCGCGTACCTCGCGGGTGAGCAGATCGCCGATTACGACCTCTATCTGTCCTTCACGGGCGGGCCGACCTTGCGGCGCCTGGAGCTGGAGTACGGCGCGCCTGCGGCCAGGGCGCTCTACTGCTCGGTCGACCCGGACGCCTATCCCGCCCTCGACCGCCCGGTGCGCTACGATCTCAGCTATCTCGGGACCTACAGCCCCGACCGGCAGCCCACACTGGAACGCCTGCTGATCGCGCCAGCCCGCCGCGCACCCGACCTCCGCTTCGCGGTGGCCGGGCCGCAATACCCAAACGGCATCGACTGGCCCGCCAACGTTGAGCGGATCGAGCACCTGCCGCCGGATCAGCACCCCGATTTCTACGCGGCGAGCCGCTACACCCTGAACGTCACCCGCGCCGACATGGTCCGGGCCGGCTGGAGCCCGAGCGTGCGTTTGTTCGAGGCGGGCGCCTGCGGCACGCCGGTTCTCTCCGATCGCTGGGACGGGCTCGACACCCTGCTCGTGCCCGAGCGCGAGATCCTGCTTCCGGAGGGGCCGGAGGACGTGCTCGCCATTTTACGCGGGCCATCCGAGGCGGAGCGGCGGCGCCTGGGCGCTGCCGCGCGCGCGGCAATCCTCGCGCGGCACACGGCGGCCGCCCGCGCCGCGGAACTCGAACATCACCTCGGTCAGGCGCGCGCATCCGCAACCGCGCCCGAACGGGTGCTCATCGGTCGATAGGCAGTCGGGAGAATGATGGTGGGAACTAGGAGCGGTCTCCGAGTCCTCGTCGCCGGCGGTGCCGGCTTCATCGGCTCGCATCTGATCGACGCGCTCATCGGCGACGGGGCCCGCGTGACGTGTGTCGACAGCCTGCTGACCGGCCGGCAGGCGAACCTCGCCCATCTCGCGCGCGAGCCGCGCTTCGATTTCGTGGAAGCGGACGTGACCGAGCCGCTGCCGGCGCTGCCCCGCGTCGACCGGGTGTTCAACCTGGCCTGCGCAGCCTCGCCGCCGCACTATCAGGCCGATCCGGTCCACACGATGATGACCAGCGTAGTGGGAACCGGCCGGCTTCTGGAACTCGCCCGCGACGGGGGCGCGCGCTTCCTCCAGGCCTCGACCAGCGAGGTCTACGGCGACCCGGAGCGGCACCCGCAGGCGGAATCCTACTGGGGCAACGTCAATCCCACCGGACCGCGGGCCTGCTACGACGAGGGTAAGCGCTCCGCCGAGACCCTGACCTTCGATTTCGAACGCCGGTACGGCCTCGATATCCGCGTCGCCCGGATCTTCAACACCTACGGCCCCCGGATGCGCGCCGATGACGGTCGCGTCGTCTCCAACGTCATCTGTCAAGCGCTCGCGGGCGACGACATCACGGTCTACGGCAACGGTGAACAGACCCGCTCGTTCTGCTACGTGAGCGACCTCGTGGACGGCCTCCTCCGGTTGATGGAGGCCGAGACACCCCTCGACGGGCCGGTCAACCTCGGCAACCCCCGGGAGTTGACCGTCGGCGCATTGGTCGACCTCGTGGTGCGGATGACCGGGACGCCGTCGCGGATCGTGCCCCGGCCGCTGCCGGTGGACGATCCCCAGCGGCGCCGGCCCGACATCACCCGCGCCCAGACCCTCCTGGGCTGGTCGCCCAAGGTGCCGCTGGAGGCGGGACTGGAGGCGACGATCGCGTGGTTCTCCCGCGAGATCACCCCGCGCCAGGCGCGGCCGGCTATCGAGGAGCACGCCGTTGTCGCCGGCTGATCCACGCCCCGTACGGCCGAGGCGCTGATGGCCCACTCTCCCATCCGCGTCGGCCTCATCGGGATCGGCAACTGCGCGTCGTCCTTCGTGCAGGGGCTCCACCATTACCGCGACGCCGCCCCCGGGGATGCTGTGCCAGGCCTGATGTCGCCGGATCTCGGCGGCTACGGGGTCGGGGATGTCGTGGTGGTGGCCGCCTTCGACGTGAGCGCCGCCAAGGTCGGGCGCGACCTCGCCGACGCGATCCTGGCGGAGCCCAACAACACACTGCGCTTCGCCGCGGTGCCGGAGACCGGCGTCACGGTCCGGCGCGGTCCGACGCTCGACGGGATCGGCCGCTACCTCGAGGGCGTCGTCGCGGAATCGCCCGAGCCGGTGGCGGACGTGGCGGCGGAATTGCGGCACGCCGGCACGCAGGTTCTGGTCTCCTACCTGCCGGTCGGCTCTCAAGGCGCGACCGAGTTCTACGCCGCCTGCGCGCTCCAGGCCGGCTGCGCCTTCGTGAACTGCATCCCGGTCTTCATCGCGTCGAACCCGGACTGGGCGGAGCGCTTCGCCGCGAAGGGGCTGCCGATCATCGGCGACGACATCAAGAGCCAGGTCGGCGCAACCATCGTGCACCGAGTGCTCGCCAACCTGATGCGCGAGCGCGGGGTGCGGCTCGACCGGACCTACCAGCTCAACTTCGGCGGCAATGCCGACTTCCTGAACATGCTGGAGCGCGAGCGGCTGGAATCCAAAAAACTCTCGAAGACCCGGGCGGTGACGAGCCAGCTCGACGCGCCGCTCGCCCCCGGCGACGTGCATGTCGGCCCAAGCGACCACGTTCCGTGGCTGACCGATCGGAAATGGGCCCATATCCGGCTGGAGGGCACGGCGTTCGGCGGCGCGCCACTCAGCATCGAGTTGAAGCTCGAAGTGTGGGATTCGCCCAACTCGGCCGGGATCGTGATCGACGCGGTGCGCTGCGCCCGCCTCGCCCTGGACCGGGGGATCGGGGGCCCCTTGGAGGGGCCGTCGAGCTACTTCATGAAGTCCCCGCCCCGGCAGTTCACCGACGCGGAGGCACGGGAGCGGACCCTGCGCTTCGTGGCGGGCGGGGGGGTGTGATGGGTGTGTCGCCCGGGCACCGTAGCACCCCCCTCTCCCCGTGTGCGGGGCGAGGCCCGCAGGCACCTTGTCGTGCCTGCGGGAAGCGGAGGCAAAGCCGAAGCGGCGGTGAGGGGGCGATTCCGGACGAGTCTCGTCCTGAACGGCCCCCTCACCTTCAGCTGCCGCCTCGCTTCCGGCCCCGACAAGAGGGCGGGAAGCCCTCTCCCCGCGTGCGGGGCGAGGGGATGCGCACGCGGCCTCCCGCTTGCCGTGTCGCCGCATGAGGCAGGTCTTCCTCGTGCGTCACGGCAGCCATGACCGGCTCGGCAGGATCCTGTGCGGGCGCATGCCTGGCGTCTCCCTGAGCGAGACCGGCCGCGCCGAGGCGGACGCCCTCACCCGCCGCCTCACCGGAACCGGCGCCGGCACCCTGTTGGCGAGCCCGCGGGAGCGCGTGGCAGAGACCGCTGCCCCGATTGCCGCCGCCCTCGGACTCATGGTCGAGACCGAGCCCGACCTCGACGAAATCGCCTTCGGCGGCTGGACCGGCCGGACCTTCGACGCGCTGGCGGACGATCCCCTCTGGACCGCCTGGAACACCGACCGCGCCACGGCCCGACCGCCGGGGGGCGAGAGCATGGCGGAGGCACAGGCGCGCATCCTGCGGGTCCTCGAGCGTTACGTGCACGACGGAGCCCCCGTCATCCTGGTGAGCCACGGCGACGTGATCCGGGCCGCGCTCCTGACGATTCTCGGACTCGGGCTCGACGCCTACGACCGGATCGTCGTCGATCCCGCCTCCTGCAGCGAACTCGCCCTCTGGCCCGGCGGCGGACGGGTCGTTTCGCTCAACGAACGGATCGTCCCATGACGGCCTCCGACATGACGCGGTCCGATCTGCGCCGCCAAGCCGACGCCCTCGGCCCCTGGTTCCACAACATCGACCTCGGTCACGGGATCTGGACCGCCCCGGACCATTTCCTCGGCGATTATCCGCGGGTGAAGTGGCGCCGCTTCGCCGACGCCATTCCTGCCGACCTCACCGGCCGGAGCATCCTCGACATCGGCTGCAACGGCGGCTTCTACGCCCTCGAAATGAAGCGGCGCGGTGCCGCCCGGGTGCTTGGGCTCGATTCCGACGAGCGCTACCTCGCCCAGGCCCGCTTCGCCGCGGCCCACTTCGGATACGACATCGAGTTTCGAAATCTCTCCGTCTATGATCTCGGATCACTGGGCGAGCGCTTCGACATCGTGCTGTTCATGGGGGTGCTCTACCACCTGCGCCACCCGCTGCTCGCCCTCGACCTGATCCGCGAGCACGTGGCCGGCGACCTCTTGGTCTTCCAGTCGATGCTGCGCGGCAGCCGGGCGGTGGAGCCGGTGGCCGAGGATTACGACTTCTGGGACATGGACCAGTTCGAGCGGCCCGGTTACCCGCGGATGCACTTCGTCGAGCGCGCCTACGCGCATGACTGGACCAACTGGTGGATCCCCAACCAGGCCGGCATCGAGGCGATGCTGCGGGCGAGCGGATTCGCGATCGAAGCCCAGCCCGAGGCCGAAGTCTATCTTTGCCGCACCGCGCCGGTGCCCTACGGACCGGGGGCCGTCTATCCGGCACGGTCGATATCCGAACAGTGCGGGGGCACGCGATGATCGACTCGGTGATGCTTTGGAACGAGCCCAACAACAAGTCGCATTGGGACCCAGAGATCGATCCCGACTGGCTGCTCTTCGCCGAAATGGCCAAGGAGGCGGCCCACGCGGTCCGACATGCGAACCCGCACCTGACCCGCGTGCTCGGCGGCATCTCGCCGATCGACCCGGTCTTCATCCGCAAGATGGAAGCCCGCGGGGTCCTCGACGCCGTCGACGCGGTGGCCGTGCACGGCTTCCCCCTCGACTGGAACCTGTGGTCGGTCCACGACTGGCCGGCCAAGCTCGACGAGATCCGCGCGGTCACCGACCTGCCGGTCTGGGTCTCGGAGGTCGGCGTCTCGACCTTCGGAGCCGAAGAGGTCCAGGATTGGGGCCTGCGCCGGACCCTGGAGCTGCTCTCGGGCCGGGCCCCGCGCGTCCACTGGTACAGCCTCTACGACCTGCCGCGGGAATGGGAGGCCACCACCCGCCACAAGGAGGCCGAGGGCTCCTCCTACTACCGCCACTTCCACATGGGCCTGCTGCGCCAGGACGGCAGCCCGAAGATCGCCCTGGAGAGCTTCGCGCGCCACACCCCCGAGATCGGTCTCTGCCAGTGGTTCCACTTCGAGGACCACCGCCTGGAGGAGGCCGTGGCGTGGATGAAGCGGCTCGGCGTCCGTTACCTGCGCACCGGCTTGTCCTGGGCCGACAGCTTCCGCCCCGGGGCGCTGGACTGGTTCGACCGGCAGATGGCGGCGCTGCAGGATTTCGACGTCACCGTCACCTTTTGCTTCACGCCGGAGCACCGGGGGATCTCACCCCACCACACCAGTGCACCGCTGGTCCGCGCCGAGTTCGCAGAGTTCTGCGCCGCCATGGTCCACCGCTACGCCCCCGCCTCCGTCGGAACCGTGCCGCCCGACAGGGTCACCGTGTGAAGGTACGGCAGCAAACGCTCGGCGGTCGGCGTTCCGTCCCGGAGCCCCGCGGGACTCCAAACCCGTTGAGCGGCAGGTATGCTCGTCTACGGTAAGTCTAGCTGGACGGGTGATCCTAACCACAAACTCGATAACATTGCCGTGCTGATGCGGGAGATGTTGGATGAGCCGCCCGGTATCAGTCGTCACAGTACGCTCGTCGCGGCCTTCATCGAAGCCGGGGAGCTGATCCAAGGGATTTTGGACGCGCCGTTCAGCGAACACGGTCACGACGTGGCTTCGAGTACGCAGGATGCAGCGATCAGCTACTTGATGCGGCTGGCGCGAACGGTTTCGGCCTCGTGGCGGACGGGCTTCGAACGAGGACCCGACATCCCTGATTTGACACCCCTCGCCGCGATGAGGCTGCCGGATCGTATCACGACGCGCTGGGCTGAAGGCTTCGCCTTCTATGCGCTCTACCCAGAAAGCTACGCGATCGCGGCTGCGCGCTCCGGCTTGGGGCCGGACACGGATGTGATCGGGATCCGGAGCATCGGCGTTCCGCTCGGAGCGATGGTGGCATCCGCATTGGGATCGGACCGCTTGCTCACTGTGCGTCCCTCCGGTCACCCATTCCGGCGAAGCGTATCGAGCGATCTCACGCGCTTACGAGGCCGTCCCGGTCCCGATCAGAATCGTCTCGCGATAGTCGACGAGGGACCCGGTCTTTCTGGAAGCTCCTTCGGCGCGGTCATCGATCGGTTGCGCGCGTGTGGCGTCGCGGAAGATCGGATCGCCCTGTTCCCGAGCCATCCTGGCGCACCCGGCGCGCAAGCGGAAGAAAGGCATCGGGCGCGGTGGCTCCGCATGCGGCGCCACGTCGTGCCGTTCGAGGATGTCGTTCAAGCCGGCGGCGGGCTCACAAGCTGGGTTGCGGATCTCGTCGGTCCGGTCGAGTCGCCGCCGGTCGAGATATCGGGCGGAGGCTGGCGAGCGCTGCAGGGGCGAGGCACGAATGCATGGCCGCCGGTCAACGCGCAGCAGGAGAAGCGCAAGTTCCTCCTGAGCGCTGGCGGCGGCGCTTGGCTCATCAAGTTCGCCGGCCTCGGGCTGCCCGGCCGCACGAAGCTGGCCCGGGCTCGAGCTCTGAACGCCCATGGGTTCACGCCGCCGGTCGCGGGCTACCGCCACGGTTTCATCGTCGAACGCTGGATGGAAGACGCTCAACCGCTCGATCTCGCCCGCGTCGCGCCGGATGCAGGCGTCGATCAGATCGGACGCTATCTCGGATTCCGGGCGCGCTGCTTCGCGTGCGAGCCGGATCGTGGTGCAAGCCTCGGTGATCTCCTCGCGATGGCGCGCCACAACGTGGGTGAAGCCCTCGGGACCGACTGGGCCGGGAGGCTCGATCGCTGGACCGCCAAGCGCCTCGCAGCGCTCGCCGAACGGTCGCATCCCACCGAGATCGATGGCCGGATGCAGCCTTGGGAATTCCTGCTGCGGCAGGACGGTCGCCTTCTCAAGTGCGATGCCCTTGATCACCATGCAGCCCACGATCTCGTCGGCTGTCAGGACATTGCCTGGGATATCGTCGGTGCCCGCGTGGAGTTGCCCCTCTCCGACGCCGGGCAAGCTCGCCTCATGGACGTGGTGTCCCGCGAAGCGGGTCGTCCTGTTGACCGCGAGCTTCTTGCCTTCCTGACACCCTGCTATCTCGCATTTCAGCTCGGTGCTGCCTCGATGGCGGCCGACGCGGCGCACGATCTCGATGAGCATCGCCGTCTGCGAAGCTCGGTCGAGCGCTACGCTGAGCAGGTGCAGGACGTGCTCAGGTTATGAGGCAGGCGCTTGGATCGGAGGGGAAGAAGGGTGCGGCTGCGGCACGAACGGACGCGGCGCTGAGGCCATAGGGTGCCGCGAGGGTATCATCCAGGACCCGGCCCTGCTCATTGACTGCCGCCGTCAGGGTGCGGCGCCAGGCGAGGTGGGGTCCATGAAGGTCCGAATGGTTCTGGGATGTGTTGATGAGATAGCTCGCTGAAATCGGGAGGTTGGCGAGCCGCAAGCCATGCTCCTGGGCGACTTCGAGCCATTGATGGTGCGAGCGCAAGATGCTGAACGGATCGCGGCGGCCTGGGTCCGCCTCATCGGGACGCAGCAACGCCACGGTGCTCGTGCCGCAGAGCCGATGGAACGCGCCGGGAAAGATGCCCGGATGTGGCAGTGCCGCCATTCGCTGGCTCTGAAAATCCAGGATCGCCCCGGCCTGGATCAAGCCACCGACGTGTTCCGGTCCAATGCAGGCGCATGCTGCAGCCACGGTATAGCGATCGACCCAGTCATCGGCATCGACGAGCATGAACAGGCCCCCACCCTGTGCCAGGACGTAGTCGTTGATGGCGTGCTTCTTCCGACCGCTGTCGTCGTTGTTGGGGCCGGTCTCCTGCACGGGCCAATCGGCTGGCAGGAAGCTCAGGCGTGGGTCGCCGTCCATGTTCGTTCGGGGTCGATCGTGGCCAGCGATGATGACGCGGAACTTTGCATCCGTCTGCGCGCGCACCGACTCGAGCGTAAGATTCAGCAGTGTCTCGACAAGGGTCCAATTGCGAGCGAGCGCCCTCGGAACCAACGCGATCCCGAACGTAAAGGGGGGTAGCTCGCGCATCATGGCTCATCGTAGCATTTTGCGGCGACACGGATTGGCAAGTGCAGGGCAGACGCGCCTGCCTGCGCTTGACCGAAACGGTGTTTTCGACCGGGCCAGTCGCGAGGCTACTGCATGGAAGCGGACATGGGTAGCCGGACGGCAACTGCGGCTCGATGTGATTTTCTGCTGGCTCAATTACGGACGGAGAGGCATCGAAGCGGCTGTGGCGTCCACACATGCTATCGGCCCGAAGCTGGTGATGCGAACGTTAGCTTGAGGACCGTGCATTTATTCCACCGTGCAATCTCGAATAAACTGCCTCCTTTGCGCATTTCTGCCGGAGGAACTGGTTTTTGCGTCAAACTATAACCTGAGTGAGTAAGACAGTACCGTTTTTGACGTAGGTAAGCGTCCTCGCCTATGCGGAGGAGCAGCCTTGCCGAACCCGCTCGTGCGCAAGCTGCAGCGCTACGTTCGTCTCTCGGATGCCGATCAAGTCTGGCTTGAGGAGGCGCTCGCGCCAGGACGCCCGATCGCCGCGCGCACCGACATCAACGAGGAGGGTGACGACCGGCGCGCCGTCAACGTCATCTTGGACGGCTGGGCTTGCCGCTACCGTCAGCTTCGCGATGGACGCCGCCAGATCGTCGCGTTTCTCCTTCCGGGTGATCCGTGCGACCCGCACGTCTTTCTGCTGGATCAGATGGACCATGCCATCGGCGCGATCACGCCAGTCTCCCTCGGTCAGATCCCCGGGGCCAGCCTTCAGGCCATAACCGCGCGTAGCTCGACCCTCGACCTCGCCTTCCATCGCGAGGCGCTGGCCACCGCCGCCGTCCAACGCGAGTGGACGGTAAGCCTCGGCAGCCGCACCGGCATCGAGCGCCTCGCCCACCTGTTCTGCGAGCTGCACGCGCGTCTGTCGACCATCGGGCTGACGGACGGAAATGCCTGCGCGTTGCCGCTCACCCAGAGCGACCTCGGCGACGCGATGGGCCAAACCAGCGTGCACATCAACCGCACGCTGCAGGAGATGCGCAGCCTGGGGCTGATCACCCTGCGTAGCCGGCGCCTGACGATCAACGATCCGGCGGCCCTGGCCGCGCTCGCGCACTTCGATCCCACCTACCTCCACCTCACGGTGGACGCAGATCGTTCCGATCGGTGGCGACCATGAGGGATCGAGAACCGTGCACCTCCCTCATGGTTTCGTGTTTGATGACATCTGCAGAGGTCCGGCATGACAGAGCCCCTCGACAGGGCTGACGAGCTTGCCGCCTTGCGGGCCGATAACGCGCGTCTGCGCCGACTCCTCGACGAGGCGGGGATGCCCGACAGTCTGCGCCACGGCGTGCGCAACACCATGGCGATGCTGCGTGCGATCGTCCGCCGCTCGGCTGAGAGTGCCGACGATGTCGAAGCCTACGCCGCACACCTCGACGGCCGCCTGAACGCCCTGACGCGGGTGCAGTCCAAGACGGATATGTTTGGCGAGGCGGACCTGCACAGCCTCATCTCGGACGAGCTGATGGTCCACCTCGTGCGCGAGGGCGAGCAGGCTGAGATCGCCGGCCCGCGTGTGCGGCTCCGGCCCAAGGCTGCGATGATCCTGGCGCTGGCGCTGCACGAGCTGACCAGCAACGGGATCGAACACGGATCCCTGGCGCTCCCGCAGGGGCGGGTGACGGTGTCATGGCGGGTCGAGCCGGGCGGTCCCGAGCCGGTTCTTGCGCTGACCTGGGAGGAACCGGCCGGAACCGGAGTGAAGGAGCCGGTGCATCACGGCTTCGGCACTGCGGTCCTGAAGGACATGTTGGCCTACGAGCTCGAAGCGCGGTCTGTCCTCACTTACGAGCCGGACGGGCTGCGCTGCGCCATACTCATCCCGTTGGCGGCCTGGATCGGATACCGCGTCGATACGGAGGCGGCGCACGCCGCGGGCAATGATGACGACTAGAGCTGCCCGGGTTGGCTCGCTCTTCACGATCCTGTTCTCACGCCGTCGGTTCCTAGAAGCACCGCTGCGGTTGAGACGTCTGTCGCCCTACGGAGAATATCGATGACGAACCGCGATATCATCGTCATCGGCGGTTCGTCCGGTTCGACCGCGCCGCTCAAGACGATCCTCAGTGCGCTGCCCGCAGACCTTGCGGCCGCGGTGTTCGTCGTCGTGCACATCCCGGCCCGCAGTCTCGGGCTGCTCGCGACCGTCACAGCCGCGGCCGCGCACCTGCCGGTCCACGCCGCACGCGATGGCATGGCGATCTCGCCGGGCAACATCTACCTCGGCGTGCCCGACCATCACCTGATCGTCCGTGACGGTCAGATGCGGCTCGGCCGTGGTCCCCGCGAGAACATGGCCCGTCCGTCGATCGACCCGCTATTCCGCTCGGCCGCCACGGCTTACGGCTCGCGTGTCATCGGCGTGTTGCTCAGCGGCCTGCTCAACGATGGTGCTGCCGGGTTGGAGGCGATCAAGCGCTGCGGCGGCATGGCGATCGTGCAAGATCCGGCGGACGCGATCGCGGACGAGATGCCGCTCCGCGGGATGGCCGCCGTGACCGTCGACCTCGCCGTGCCGAGCGCGCGCCTCGGCGACATCCTGTCGGAACTCGTGCGGGAGCAGGCGGGGCCGCGCCTGCCGGTGCCGTCGGAGATCCGCCTGGAGGTGGATATCGCCGCCGGTGAGCGCATCGACAGCGCCGTGCTACGCCAACTCGCCGATCCCGCGCCGCTCACCTGCCCACACTGCAGCGGCGTCCTGTCCACGATCCGCAATGCCAAGCCAATGCGTTATCGTTGTCAAGTCGGCCATGCCTTCACGGCCGAGGTGGTTGCAAAGCAACAGGAGAACGCCGTCGACGAGGCGTTGCGTGTCGCGCTCCGCATCATCGAGGAGCGCGCCGAACTCGTGGCCCGCATGGCGCGGGATGGGCGGAACTCCGGACGTCCCGCAGTCGCGGACATGTATGACGAGCGCGCGGCCGAATACCGGGACTACGCGGAGACGATCCGCCGGGCGGTCCTGCTCTCCTTCCCCGAGCCCGAACCGTCTGGAAGCGAAGGCGCGCAGGACGATTAGGGTATAGCTCCCCGGTCACCCTGCAGCATCGCCGTGGTACGCTGGCCTGTTACTTCCTACAGGAGGCGCTCGGAGCGGCATCACCACCCCCGCAGCGCTTCGCATCACGGCGACCCAGCATGCCTCAAGTCGAAGTGACCCCGTCGCGGACGAGCGCCTTCATTGCTCTGAGCGCTTCGGCCGCGAGCACCGCATCGCTGCAACACGTCCTCACCCACTTGCCGCGCCTCGACGGCGTGGCGGTGATCGTCGTCCTTCAGCATCGGGACGCGCTCGACGAGGACGGGTTTCGGCGGTCGCTGACGGCGGCCGGCATCGATCTGGCGGAGGTCCTGAACAATGCTCCGATCGAGGGCGGCCGCGTCTACCTCATAGGCGTCGATCTCGTCGTGACCGTCGAGAAGGGACGCTTTCGTACCCAACCGGCGGATAAGATCGGAGGCCGAGGTGTCATCGATAGCTTCCTGGTCTCGCTCGCGCACGACGAGGAACGGCGCAGCATCGCGGTCGCTTTCGCCGGTACCGGCGGGGATGGGACGCTCGGTTTCAAGGTCATCAAGGAAGCGGGCGGCCTGACGCTCGCCGAGGAGACCCATGAGACGAGAGCCGGAGAACTCGCTTCCAGCGACAGCCCGGCGGCCCTGGCCGACGCCATCCTGCCACTCGATGATCTCGTCGCGCGCGTATCGACCGCTACGCACCAGCTCGCCGCTCAGGGCGACGTCGCCCCGGATGCATCCAAGCCCGCGCTCAAGGCGATCGCAGGGGCGCTGCGCAACAGGACCGGCCACGACTTCCATGGCTACAAGCCCGGGACTTTCTTGCGCCGGGTCCAGCGCCGGATGCAGGTCCTCTCGCTGGCGAAGATCGAGGATTACGTTGATACTCTGCGTGAGCACCCCGAGGAGGCGCAGGAGCTTTTCAACGATCTGCTGATCGGCGTTACCCAGTTCTTCCGCGACCCGAAAGAGTTCGAGCTCCTTGAACGCGAGGTGATCCCGAAGCTCTTCGCCGACAAGACGCGCGACGACCAGATCCGGGTCTGGGTGATCGGTTGCTCGACCGGTGAGGAAGCCTACTCGCTGGCGATTCTGCTGCGCGAGCACATGGCCACCCTCGACCACACGCCTCAGGTCCAGATCTTCGCGACCGACCTCGACGGACGGGCGCTGGCCTCGGCGCGAGCCGCGCGGTTCGCGAACACGATCAGCGAGGCGATGTCGGCGGAGCGGTTGGCCCGATGGTTCGTAAAGGAGGGCAACACCTACTGTCTCGTCAAGGAGCTGCGCGAAATGTGCATCTTCTCGCAGCATTCGATCATCAAGGACCCGCCGTTCTCACGGCTCGATCTGATCTCATGCCGCAACCTGCTGATCTATCTCGACGCCGATCTGCAGGGACGGGTCATCCCCCTGTTTCACTTTGCCCTGAAGCCTGACGGAACCTTGTTCCTCGGAAATTCCGAGAACGTCTCGCGCCACATCGATCTGTTCGCCCCGATCGACAGCCGCTCGCGCATCTTCCGCCGTCGAGAGACTGGCACGCGCATCCTGCCGGATTTCCCGTTCGTGACGCCGAACCGTCAGATCGGGGCCGCGGGTCGCACTGAGGAACGAGCTCGACCGAATGGGATGGCGCTGACACGACGTGCCGAGCGGTTGGCGGAGCGTTACGCGCCGGCCTACGTGATCACCGATGCTGCGTACAACGTGCTGCACTTCTCCGGGCGGACCGGCCGCTACATCGACCCGGCCGGTGGCGCCGCCAGCCTGAACCTGCTGCAGCTCGCCCATCCGGATCTGCGGCTCGACCTACGATCGGCGCTGGTCAAAGCTGAGGAAACTGCTCAGACCGTGCAGGTTGACGGCTTGCAAGTCGGCCAGAACGGGTCCCGCCTCGCGGTCGACCTCGTCGTTGAGCCCATGCGCGACGATCCGAATGCGCGCGGTTACTTCGTGCTGTTCAAGGATGGTTTCGTATCGGCCGCCGAGCGCGCCGACGGCGCAGATGCTGCGGCCGGGCTTGAGCACACCCGACGCCTCGAAGCCGAGCTGGGGGTCACACGCGAGCGCCTGCAGGCCACCATCGAGGAGTTGGAGAGCACCAACGAGGAGCTGCAGACTTCGAAGGAGGAGCAGCAATCCGTCAACGAGGAACTGACCACGGTCAATGGCGAGCTCGGCCATCGGGTCCAAGAGCTGGGCCGCGCCAACAGCGACCTGAAGAACTTCCTGGAGAGCACGCAGATCGCAACGATCTTCCTCGATAACGAGCTGCGGATCACCAATCACACGCCTGCCGTCACCGAGATCTTCCACCTTATCGAGACCGACGCGGGCCGGCCAATCAGCCACATCAAGTCGCGCATCGCCTATGAGGAGCTGCAGGACGACGCGCGGCGTGTGTTGCGCACCCTGAGCGTGGTCGAGCGTGAGATCACCAACTCGACGACGGGCGCGCAGTACCTCGTTCGGGTCTTACCCTACCGTAGCGTCGACAACTTCATCGCTGGCGTCGTGATCACGTTCGTCGACATCACGGAGCGCAAGCGCGCCGAGGAGCGACAGCGTGCGAGCGAGCGCCGGCTCCTCGCCCTGGTCGAGGGCATCCCGCAATTGGTCTGGCGGGCGGCCGAGGATGGACGCTGGACCTGGGCGAGCCCGCAATGGTCCGCCTACACCGGTCAAAGCGAGGCGCACAGCCGAAACCACGGCTGGCTTGATGCCTTGCATCCCAATGATCGTGCGCTCGCTGTCGAGGCTTGGCGCGAGGCCACGTCGACGGGTGTTCTGCAGATGGAAGGCCGCCTGCGCAACGCCGTCGACGGTGGCTACCGCTGGTTCCAGACGCGCGCGATGCCGGTGCGCGGCGAGCGCGGCGAAGTGGTCGAGTGGCTTGGTACATCGACCGACATCGACGATCTGCGCAGGATGCAGGAGCAGCAGCGGGTTCTGGTTGCGGAGTTGCAGCACCGCACCCGGAATTTGATCGGCGTCGTGCACTCGATCGCGCAGCAGACCCTAGCGGCGAGCGACACGCTGGATGCGTTCGGGGTGGCGTTCAACGAGCGGTTGGCCGCACTCTCGCGCGTACAGGGACTGCTTTCGCGCGCGGGCGATGAGCCGATCATGTTGAGTTCCCTGATCCGGAACGAACTCGACGCGCTCGGCGCCTCCGATCTGCAGGAGCGCGTCGTGTTGGAAGGTCCCGACGTCCGTATCCGCAAGGCGACGGTGCAGACGTTCGCGCTTGCTCTGCACGAGTTGGCCACCAACGCGCGCAAGTACGGCGCGCTCTCCAATTCGCACGGCCAACTCAGCGTGACGTGGTGGACGCACGAGAGCGATGGGCAGGAACCACGGCTCACGCTCGAATGGGTCGAGACCGGCATTGAGCGACAGCATGCGACGGGAAGCGGGGGCCTGAAGAACGGTTATGGACGTGAGCTGATCGAGAAGGCGCTGCCGTACGCGCTCGACGCCATGACGCGCTACGAACTCGGAGAGACCGAGGTACGTTGTCTGATCGAGCTCCCGTTGGCTTAAAGCTTGATTCGAAGGGACAGATCACGATGGCCACACCGAGCCATGAAATCGACGCGCTGTCCGGCCATACGGTGCTCCTCGTTGAGGACGACTACTTCATCGCCACCGAGATGCGACGAATGTTGTCGAGGAGCGGCGCAGAGGTTCTCGGTCCCGTAGCGAGCGTCGACAGGGCCTTGGCGTTGATTTCCTCCAATTCCGCGATTGATGCGGCCGTGCTCGACGTCAACCTGCGGGATGTCATGGTCTTTCCGGTGGCGGACGCCCTGACCACGCGCGGTGTGCCGTTTATCTTCGCCACCGGTTATGAGGGCACGATCATCCCCAAGCGCTACGCGCACGTTCAGCGCTGTGAGAAACCGGTGGAGATGGATACGCTCGCGCGGGTGCTGTCGACCCAAGTCAGCCGCGCTTGAAATACTTGCGCATACGCAAAGGAGCAGCGCATCTGCGCTTGTATATCGCGCATTAATTTCGCGGGTCGCACAAGCGTGATCTGTTTTGTTCAGTAAATCGAGATGTTTATTGGGCATACCTTATCTGAGTACCGGCACCTCGGAGGGCTGCTTTCGCTGCTGAAAATACGAGCGCTCTCCCCTCCGACAAGATCCCTCACCCCTGCCCGTGGGCTATCCGCGCGAGGTGGTCTTCATGCCGGCGCTGGATGTCCTGAAAGGTAACGAGGAGGGTCTCGGCATCGTGGAACGGCCAACCATTTGTCTTAAAACGAGCGACTAACGCACGTTGCCTCTCGATATGCTTGGCACCTTCCTCGACGTGCCGCCTAACCATCTCACGTTCGGTCTCGCGCTCACACATCGCGGCCCTCCAAATGGCGCGTTACGACGTACAAGTGTCAGTTCGCCGTTCAACCTGCCAAGGCTGAAAGCTTATCAGTCTAGCTCATGTTCAAGGATCATACCCGCCCGCTATGACATTGTCGCGCCTGTGTGCGAGTTGTCGAAGAGGGTAAATTCGTTCGCATGATCACCGTCGATGCCCTCGAGAACGAAGGCTTCACGATGTTGGAGGCCGCGCCTACCGACGACGCATGGCCGCTCATCGCACGCCACGGCGATATCGGGGTGCGATCCACCGACGTAGCTGTGGCCTGGGCAGACGGATGATCCCGCACTCGTCGCGCGGTTCGCCGAGCATTGGTCAAACATTCGCGAGATCCTAATCTCTGAGCGCTAGGGTCTCAGCATGCGCTGGATCGCGGTTAACGGACAATGCATTCGGTACCGTACCACCACTATTATTCGATCAGAGCAGCAGCTCATGCAATCTGGTCAATTTGAATACTCGGATCCGAGATTTGGTACGAAAGTGAGGTGGCTTACAATCACTATGGTTGCGATCGACATCCGGCCATTCGCCTATTACGGATGTCGGGTCGGACAGCAACTCGGACGCTATATGCGCCGCATCCAGACCGGCATCGTGCGATCGAGGCAGATCCGGCAACGAACCCAAAAGGAGTCGATATGCGATGCGATGCTTGCTCCAACTTGGCCTTGGGTGCTGCCGTCGGATACGGCTATGGCGACCCCTCCAGTGATGGTTACGCTCCGGCTGGGTACTATGCGAGCCCGTTTGGCGACGGCCGCGGCTACTATGGCCGGGGTTACTACGGCTACTGAGATCGGCCTACGGGTGCCGTACACGCACCCGTAACCGCATTGCGGCATCATACTGACGGGCCACGTTGCGTACCGGCCCACGCTGGTGAGATCGGATGCTCCCCTGCCCCGTGATCAGTTCGGGTGGGGCCGAGCGGCCCTTAGATCAGCGCCTGAGGGTGCGGTGTCGGCGTACCGGTGTACGTCTCGGGCTTGAGCGGGCAACCAGTGTGTGATCGGCGGTGCTGCAGCTTGAGACTGCCCGCGCCGGAATAGATCCCGGCGATGATGATTTGCCCCTGACAGGCGGGGCAACGCTTTTGCGCCATCATGTACCGACTACGGGCCTCCGCGAAGGTGGCGGCCTGCCACGCGCCATCCACCTTTACTTCGCACGCCTGCTGACTGATCGTTGGCATGCCTATTCCACTCGGTGTTGCGACATCGGTCTGCAATCAAGCGGATAGGTTGGAGCGGATATAGTTAACGAGGCGTTGCTTTACCTACCATAATCCGGTCGAGCGATAGCAGGTTCGACCATCTCGCGTCCTACGCCTGGCCGAAGTGACGCATCACCAGAGTAGCCTCACTCGACAGTTTGGCCTCGGCAGAGCGGAGTCTCGACCGCCCTCCTATCAAGGCGATCCCGACCAAAACGTATGACCCGGCAAGGGCCACGAAAGCGCACCACTAGAACAAGGCATCGAACATGGCTGAACACGGGCCTCCGATTGTAAGCGGATCCTCAACGGACATGGTGAATGCTTCGTTAAGGCCGCCCTTGGCCCAACCTGTGAGGGTCGATATCGGCTCTGGCGCCGACTGATCGCCACTCGCCGACAAGAAGAGCTACGGGCGCTGGTCGGCTATGCACAACCGGCTTGCAACCGCCCGTGACACTCAATCATTGGAGGAACAGAGCCGTAGTGACACTCCAAAGGTCCACCATGTTGCTGATCTCGTCCCTAGTGGCGGGCACGTTCATGCTCGCCACGTCGTTCTCGCTCATCGCTGTGCTGACGGACTAGGCCACCGCGGCAAGCCGTCCGGTACCGCGCTCGCGACGACCGCATCTCCGCCTGTTATAGCGTTGGCACCCACTGCTGATCCACCTGAGGTGGTCGCGACCCACACGGTGCTTGTTGCAGGCGGGCATGTGGCGACAGATGGGTGTGGACCAGTCCCCTGTACCTTGCTCGTGAGGCCTCGGCCGGGCAGCGGCGTGAGCAGCGGCGCATGCGGGGGCGGGGGAACTGGACACCCCGCCGCGCCGGCCCACGGCGTTTAAAGGCGATACGAGGCTATCCAGCTGGGCGCCAGGATGTCGCCAGCGTCTGTTATGATCCACGGCCTGGCATCGCCCGTATCCATCGCCTCGGTCGCGGCAGCGAGTGCCGCGCGCAAGGTCGGAAAGCGATGCCCTTGTGCGGTGTGAGCTGGGGCGCGGCTGGACCAGAGGGTCAGTTCAGCGGGTTTGTTGAGGTCGGCTAGCGTCATGAGTGCGTGTTCCGCTCGATAGGAGCGGGGCCTGTGTTGAGCGTGCCAGGGAAGGGCTGCGGACTGTAGGTGAAGGCGCCCGGCCTATGGCGCGATTACGTGTGCGCCTGTCCTGTCGAAGATGGGCATAAGCTGATGCGATCTCAAGCCGTCCAGGGCCGAGGCCGCGGCACTACGATCTCGACAGTTTGGCCGGTGAGCGGGTTGAGGATCAGCATGGCCGCTGGTCTCCGGTGGGTGTGCCAGTACAACGACGGCCAGGGGCGAGGAGATTAGGGCGTTCGGTGCAATTGCGCACATCTGGTAAATAGTCCGTTTACCCTGGCTTCCCGTTGGATCAGCGCCGCAGCGCCTCGATCCAGGCCGCCACGGGATCCACCACGAACGACACGTATGCGGCCCACGTCCGAGCCCAGCCGTTCATGGGGGTGTCGGCATCGTTGGGGCGGGCAGCCATCAGGGCGGACACGTAGCGGTCCTCGTGTGGCTTGCACTCATCGAGCGCGTTGCGCTCCCGGCCAGCCCGGCTGCCACGGTCCTGCTGGCCGTCGTACGCCTGGCGCACGCAGACGTGCCACGCCTGTTCCAGCGCTGGCAGATCGGCCGGCTCAGCCGCCAGGGCCGAGACTGGCCCGAGAGTCACCAGCGCGATCACGCCGGTTATGTGCACCTGCCGGTTCACCGGATTGCGCCGGTGGTCTGCACGATCTCTGTTGCCGGCAGCGTAGCCATCTCGCCCGCGGCCTGCTGCAGTTGCTGACGGACTATGCTGTCAGCCAACGCCACAAGGCCGATGAGCAGCAGCCCGATGAAGGCGCTACGGACCAGGATCGAGCGGTTGAGCATGGAGGGCGCCTTGATGACGTTGGCACCATAGCTGAGCCGTTCGGGACTGGCTGCTACACTGCTGCAACAGCCAGTACGGAAAGCGAACAGCGCCTGCTGCAAAGGGGCCGCTCTGTCCTACTCGCAGACGCGCGCACGCCGAATGTGTTCGACGCCGTAGGGATCGATGAAGCCGCGGCGCTCGATGTGGCAGACCTCCTCGACGTACACCGGCGGTGGCGCGCGATAGACCGGGCGGCCCAGGCAGTAGCCATCATTGGCCGAGGCAATTGCGTCACCGACCGCAAGGCCGCTAATCGCGCCCTGTGCCGCCGCACCACCCACCCCAATGCCACCGCCAGCCTGAGCGGCAGGCAGTGTGCCACACAGCGGGAGACCGACCAGGGCCACCGCGCCGTTGGACCTCAGCAGAGGCTTCCGCATACGGACCTCCGATATCGCTCGCAGGTCACCACAGGCACGTAAACGCAGGATTTCTGCCGCTCGGAGGAGATGCCGGATCTGACAGCTACGCGTAGGGGCTGCCGAAAAGGTCCCAAAGCGCCTGCCGCCGAAACAGCGTGCGCCAGCGTCGTCTCTGATGCTCTGGCCGGTCGTGAACACTGGTGCAAGGCGTCAGGTCTGAGAACTACGGTAGATCGCACAGGTACTAAGAGGCAATGCTCGTGCCGTATCAGCATCCTGGCGCATCGCGCTGCCCGTCGCGAAGAATGCGCTGCAGCGCAGTATCGATTGTAACCTTCGCCGTAGGATCAGTGTTACTTCTCCGGCGTTCGCCACATTGGTGCTGAATACCGCCGGGAGAACGCCATGGGTCTGACCGCTTTTATTGTTTTCGTCGTGCCGTGGATGGTGCTTGCGGCTTGGCTGTTCACCCTACCCAGCGAAATCCGCTTGGGTGCGCCGTCCACACCTTGGCGGCAGCTCTACCGCTTTCCCGATACGTCCCGCGATCAGCACCCCAATCGGCAACAAGAGGTCAACAGCTACAAACGTGGTGCCCACGTCGGATCGGGGCTGACCGGCGGGGACAAGCACGAGCCAATTTCCAAGCCTACGGCTGGAGTGCTGGGCACGAGCGTGGAGGCGACCGAGCCAGACGACAAGATTTAGCTGATCGCTTATCGCAGAGTAGCGAGGCCCTGCGTCGGACCCGATGAGCTCGACGCGGGTTGACTCCCCTGTAACCTGTAGAAGGCTTGCCCATGCCACAGATGTTCGATTGGATCTTCTTCGCGATCGTGATCCCATTCCCGGCATTCCTGCTCTGGGATTTCTATCGGAACCGCGACGCATCCAGGAAGGTCCGGCAGCTCTAGCTGTTCAATCTTGGAGGCGCGTTTCGACACGACATGCGGAGGGAGACCGCCATCGCCGCCGGTCACCTGCATGCCCGCATCAAGGCGGCACTGGACGAGCGGGATGCGTGGCGAGAGGAGGCTGAGCGGCTGCAGATGGGATCCGCACGATCCGCTTGATGCAAACTGTTCTCGTAGCTGTTGAGCGGCGCAACGGTTCGCTAACCGACAGCCCCCAGCATCTCCGCCATGCCCAAGCGAACACTTCGAACCCTAAAAGGCGCGTTCTGGATCGTCGTTCTAGGCGTCTGCTGCTTCTCGGCGGCTATGCTGGTGGAAGCCAATCGCCCCGCAGAACCAGCCGTGGCGCACCTGCCGTCTGCGGATCCTGTCACGACCGGAGCTATCAATCGTGCTCCTATCCGGTGGTGTGGTGCTGCCTCTTGGTGCCGCTAAACCGAGGATCAAGCAGCGCCGATCTCGATCATCGGCCGACTATCACTCTACCCATTACCCCCGTTACTCCTAGCCATCACGTGATCGGAGCGCTTGCGCTTCCCGATTAAAAGCGCCTACCGGAACCGTTTGATCTGATTGCGTGCAATGAGGCTGGTGAAGGCTTCGTAGATGCCTGCACGGCGCTCGCAGCGCACGGGCAGCCGGCGGTAGCGGTTGAACCAAGCGTGCGTGCGCTCCACCACCCATCGGTGCCGGCCCAGCCGCTCGCTGCTCTCGATGCCCGGGCGTGCGATGCGTGGCATGATCCCCCGCGCTCGGTACTCGTGGCGTCGGCGCCGGGCGTCGTAGGCTTTATCGGCATGCAGCTTGTCTGGACGCCGTCGCGGCCGCCCGCGCCGACCACTCCGCAGGGGCGGGATGGCATCGAGAGTAGCCGCCATCATGACGCTCTCGTGCCGGTTGGCCCCGCTAGGCAGAAGCCGAGCGGCGTGCCGCGCGCGTCGGTGACGAGGTGGCGCTTCGTATCCGTCTTGCCCCCGTCCGTCGGGTTCGGGCCGGTGGCAGCCCCCCCTTTTTGCGGGGACAGAGGCGCTGTCCAGGCAAGCCCGGCGCCAGTCGATCTGTCCGGCTGCGTGCAGGCGGCTCCACACACCCGCCGCCTGCCAATCCCGCAGCAAGCGCCAGCAGCTCATGTCCGAGCCGCAGCCCATCTCGGCCGGCAGCATCCCCCAGGGTAGCCCCGAGCGTAACACGAACAGGATACCCGTCAGTGCGGCGCGGTTCGCGATCGGGCTACGCCCACCTGCCGGACGAGGTCGAGACGGCAGGGGGAGCGGAGCGATCTTATCCCGGAGATATCATTGCGGAGAAGCGGTCTGGCCAGGCCAAACCAACGCGGCACATCCAGCGCAGTGCCGTTCTGTTAGGCGCTCTCAGACGCACGCGTTCTACGCGGCATGTTTGATGCCATCCGCCATGGGGGCCGGCACTCCTGCGCCATGTTGCTTGAGCGGCCGGTTGCCCGATAGGCGGCGAAGCAGCACGTAAAAGACTGGAGTAAGGAACAGGCCGAAGGCCGTAACGCCGATCATCCCGGAAAAGACCGCTACGCCCATGGCGCTGCGCATCTCCGATCCGGCCCCAGTGGCGGTGACAAGCGGTAGCACGCCCATGATGAAGGCCATCGAGGTCATCAAGATCGGGCGCAGCCGCAGGCGACTGGCCTCAATGGCCGCCTGGACCGGGCTCCGACCGGCAAATTCCAGTTCGCGGGCGAATTCCACGATCAGGATGGCGTTCTTCGCCGAGAGTCCGACCAGCACGATCAGACCGATCTGGGTGAAGACGTTGTTGTCTCCCGCCGAGAGCCAGACCCCGAACATCGCCGCGAGCAATCCCATCGGCACGATCAGCAGGATGGCGAGCGGCAGGGCGAGGCTCTCGTACTGGGCGGCAAGCACGAGGAATACGAGGAGGAGTGCCAGCGGGAAGACCCAGACGCCGGAATTGCCCGCGATGAACTCCTGATAGGTCAGGTCGGTCCACTCGAAGGCGAAGCCCCGCGGCAGCGTCTCGGCGGCGATGCGGGCCGCCGCGTCCTGGGCCTGACCCGAGGAGTAGCCGGGGGCGGCGCCCGCGTTGATGTCGGCGGACAGGAAGCCGTTGTAGCGCATGGCCCGCTCCGGCCCCGCCGTCTGGCGGACGCGCAGTAGGGCCGAGAGCGGCACCATCTCGCCTGATCCAGCGCGGACCTTCAACTGGCCGATATCGTCCTGGCGAGCACGGAACGGCGCGTCGGCCTGGACGCGGACCGAGTAGGTCCGGCCGAACTTGTTGAAGTCGTTGACGTAGAGCGAGCCCAGATAGATCTGCAGCGTGTCGAACACATCCGTCACCGGGATGCGGAGTTGGCGCGCCTTTGTCCGGTCTATATCGGCAAAGAGCTGCGGGACGTTCATCTGGAAGCTGGAGAACAGACCGACCAGTTCGGGCGCCTTTGCGGCCTTCGCCATGAACGCCTTGGTCGCCTCGTTGAGGGCCTCGTAGCCGAGGCCGGCGCGATCTTCGATCTGAAGCTTGAAGCCGCCGATCGTGCCTAGGCCGTTCACCGGCGGGGGCGGAAACATGACGATAAAGGCGTCGGGAATTGCGGCGTACTTCTTGTTCAGGGATTGTGCGATGGCCGCCCCGTTCAGATCCGGCCCCTTCCGTTCGTCGAACGACTTCAGAGTTGAGAACACGATCCCCGAGTTCGAGCTGTTGGTGAAGCCGTTGATCGAGAGGCCGGGGAAGGCCACCGCGCTTTCAACGCCGGGCTCCTTCAAGGCAATCTCGCTCATCCGACGGATCACCTCCTCGGTTCGGTCGAGGGTGGCGCCGTCGGGAAGCTGCGCGAAGCCGACGAGGTACTGCTTGTCCTGGCCGGGCACGAAGCCGCCGGGGATCTGGCGGAATAGCGCCACCGTCACGCCCACGAGGACCAGGTAGACGACCAGCATCGCGCCCTTGCGTGAGACAACGCCGCCGACGCCTCGCCCATAGCCGTCGGAGGCAGCCCCGAAGGCGCGGTTGAAGCGGCGGAAGAACCATCCGAGCAGGGCGTCGAGGACCCGGGTCAGCCGGTCCTTCGGGGCGTGGTGATCCCTCAGGAGCAGCGCCGAGAGGGCCGGCGACAGGGTCAGCGAGTTGATCGCGGAGATCACAGTCGAGATCGCGATGGTCAGAGCGAACTGCTTGTAGAACTGGCCGGTCAGCCCGCTGATGAAGGCCAGCGGCACGAAGACAGCGACCAACACGAGGGCGATGGCGATGATCGGCCCCGAGACCTCGCGCATGGCCTGGTAGCTCGCCTCCCTCGGAGACAAGCCCGCCTCGATATTGCGCTCGACGTTCTCGACCACGACGATGGCGTCGTCCACGACGATGCCGATGGCGAGGACGAGGCCGAACAGGCTCAGCGCGTTGACCGAGAAGCCGAAGACATGCATCACCGCGAATGTACCGACGATGGAGACCGGCACGGCGAGCAGCGGGATGATCGAGGCCCGCCACGTCTGCAGGAACAGGATCACCACGAGGACGACGAGGGCGATGGCCTCGAGCAGCGTGTGGATCACCGCCTCGATCGAGGCGCGTACGAACTGCGTGGGGTCGTAGACGATCTGGTAATCGACCCCCTCCGGCATGTTGGTCTTGATCTCGGCCATGGTCCGGCGAACCGCGTCCGAGATCTGGATCGCGTTCGAGCCCGGCGATTGCGAGATCGGGATCGCCACGGCCGACTTGTTGTCGAGGAGCGAACGCAGGGCATAGTCCGAGGCGCCGAGCTCGACCCGGGCGATGTCGCGCAGCCGCGTGATCTCGCCGTTCTCCCCGGTCTTCACGACGATGTCGCCGAACTGCTCCTCGCCGGTGAGCCGGCCCTCGGCGTTGAGGGACAGTTGAAGGTCGAGGCCGGGCACAGCGGGCGACGCACCGATGACGCCCGCCGCCGCCTCGACGTTCTGCGCCTGAATCTCGCGCACCACATCGCCCGCTGAGAGGCCGTGCTCGGCGACCTTCTGCGGATCGAGCCAGATCCGCATCGCGTAGTCGCCCGAGCCAAACAGCTGCACTTGGCCGACGCCGTCGAGGCGGGCCAGCCGGTCCTTGATGTTGAGCACCGCGTAGTTGCGCAGGTACGTCATGTCGTAGCGCCCGTTGGGCGAAACGAGATGCACCACCATCGTGAGATCAGGAGACGACTTCACCGTGACGATGCCGAGCTGGCGCACGATGGCCGGCAGGCGCGGCTCGGCCTGCGAAACCCGGTTCTGGACGAGCTGCTGCGCCTTGTCGGGATCGGTGCCGAGTCGGAACGTGACGGTCAGCGTCATGATGCCGTCGGTCGTGGCTTGGCTCGACATGTAGAGCATGCCCTCGACGCCGTTGATCTGCTCCTCGATCGGAGTGGCCACGGTTTCGACGATGACCTTGGGATTGGCGCCGGGGAAGGTCGCCCGCACCACGACGGAGGGCGGCACCACGTCCGGATATTCGGAGATCGGCATCGCGAAGAGCGAGATGAGGCCGCCGATGAAGATGAGAACCGAGAGCACGCCCGCGAAGATCGGGCGGTCGATGAAGAACTTGGACAGGTTCATGGCGCCCTCGGGGATCAGGCACAGGGGGACCGGGCGGCCACCCATGGGGCGGTCGCGGGGAGGCATCCGGGGGAGTGGGGGCGCTCGGACGCGGTCAGCGCTCGGCGAACCGGCGCGGGGTGCCTGGACGAAGGCCCATCGCCACCGGCTCGGGGCGCAGGAGCATGCCGGGGCGCAGCCGCTGCAGGCCGTTGACGACGATGCGCTCGCCGCCAGACAGCCCCGAGGTGACGACGCGCAGGCCATCGACCGCGCGCCCGAGGGCGATGGCGCGGAACTCGGCGCGGTTGTCCGGCCCGACGACGAGGACGAACTTTTTGTCCTGATCGGTGCCCACGGCGCGCTCATCCACGAGGAGCAGAGGTTCGGGTCTGGCCTGGCCCAGCCGCATCCGAGCGAATTGGCCGGGGATGAGGTGGCCGTCGCCATTGGCGAAGGTGGCCCGCACCCGGACGGTGCCGCTTCGGGCATCCACCTTGTTGTCGATGAACTGCAGGTGCCCCCGGGCTCGGGTGCCCTCCACCGTCTCCATCTCAACGGGGATGCGGTCGAGCTTACCACGTCCGCCTGCCGGCCCGACAATGGAGGAGAGGGCCTTCAGGACGACGCCCTCGTCCGCGTCGAAGCTCGCGTAGACGGGATCGACGGAGACGAGGGTCGTGAGCACCGCGGCTCCCGCACCCGTTGCCACGAGATTGCCCGGCGTGATCTCCCGACGGCCGACGCGGCCGCTTACCGCCGCCCGAACCTGCGTGAAGCTCAGGTTCAGCCGCGCCGCCTCCAAAGCCGCCTTTGCCGCATCGAGGCTGGCCTTCGCCTCCTTGAAGGCGTTGGCGCGGACATCGAGGTCACGGGCCGTAACGATCTGCTGGTCAGAGAGCCTGCGCCCACGCTCCCAGTCGCTCGACGTGAGGGCGACCCGCGCCTCGGCCCCAGCCACCTGGGCCTCCAGGCGCTGAACCTCCGCCGCGTAGGGCGCCGGATCGATGGTCACGAGAAGGTCGCCGGCCGCCACCAGTTCGCCCTCCACGAAGTGCGTCGCCTGGATCGCGCCGCCGACCCGGGCCCGCACGTCGATGCGCTCGACGGCCTCGAGGCGGCCCGAGAACTCGTCCCACAGGATCACGTCGCGGGGCTGGATGGTGGCGACCGGAACCGCCACCGCCTGTTCGGCCTCGGGCGTCGCGGCGACCGCCGGGCCGTCCGGAGCGAGCGTGGCAGGCGCCAGCCGGTAGGCCACACCCGCCAGCAGGGCGAGGGCCAAGCCGATCCCGACACTGCGTCGGACGGGAACATGTGTTCGAGAAGCGTCGCGACGGGGGTCCACAGGCGACTCCGACATCTGTATAGTTCGCTACACATGTCGGCATGGACGCGGCGCGTCAAGTGACTTATCTACCACTCGATACAAAAGCTGGAGCCGGCAGACAATGGTGATGGGGCGGCCCCGGTCATTCGACACGGACAAGGCCCTCGACGAGGCGATGGAGGTGTTCTGGCGCCACGGCTACGACGGCGCGAGCCTCACGATGCTGACCCGAGCGATGGGCATCAAGGCGCCGAGCCTCTACGCGGCCTTCGGCAGCAAGGAGGGGCTCCTACGGGCGGCCCTCGACCGGTATGCCCTGCGCCGGTCCGAGCACATGCGCTACGTGTTAGCGGGAACGAGTGCCCGCGAGGTCGCAGAACGGTTCCTGAATAGCATTGCCGAGAGCCACACCGATCCTGCCAACCCACCCGGGTGCCTATTGGTGCAAGGTGGGCTCGCCTGCGGCGAGGGTTCGGAGAACATCCCCTTCGAATTGGCTTCTCGGCGCGCGTTGACCGAGACCGAACTGCGTGAGCGATTCATCCGGGCCCAAGATGATGGAGACCTTGCAGAAGCCTCCGACCCAGCCGCGCTAGCACGGTTCCTTTCGACGGTTGCCTCGGGCATGGGTGTCCTGGCCTCGTCTGGCGCTGATCGAGACGCTCTGCGCGAAGTCGCACGCGTATCGCTCAGCGCATTTCCGGATCCAAGGACTCGTGTATCAACCAAATCATGAATTTGGACGACTATAGAAGTTATCAGGAGAACGCAGAGCAGCACCAATGGGGTCGCGATCGGTTCGTCTCCCGTCGGGTTATAGTTTTTTGCAAATGGCGGCATGATGGCACATGAAAGCCGTCGCGTCCGCCCCACAGCATCAACCGTAAGACCCTGAATCAAAGAGTTGAGCCCGCAGGAGGCTGTCTGCTTTTCTTGGGGAGGTCTTTAAAGCGGACACGCTGCTTCACGGCCAGCTTCGGTTATGAATGCGGGCTCCTCTGGACGGCAGGGTTGGGTGGATTTCCGCGGGTCTGATTCGGGGAGGCAGATACATCGAAGCGGATGTAGCCGCGGGGACCGCTCGCGGCCCTGTACAGACACTCTGTAGGTCCGCTTCAAGTCATCCTTGGGCGTAAAAATCTATGCTCGCTTGCGGTCTCAAATCTCGCGTTATGGTGCACGATCAGGGCCGCCAACCGCGCTGGCTACCTCACCCTTCACAAATCATCCGCGACGAACGTCTTCAGTCGTTACCAGCGATAGCGAAGAGTCGCGAGGATCGTCTGCCTGTTTCCGTAGAAGCAGCCGGTCGCAGCGATGCACGTCGTGACGTAAGTTTTGTCGAAGAGGTTCGTCGCGTTGAGCGCAAGATCGACGCCCTTCAGTTCGGGATGGCGATACCCAAAATCATAGCGGACAGCCGCATCGACGAGCGTGACCGCAGGTGTTCGGTAGAGGTTTGCGTTGTCGCCGACCGAGACGCCAACGTAGCGCACGCCTGCGCCCAGACCGAGGCCGGCCCAGTCCCCCGTTCGGATCGTGTAGTCGAGCCAGACCGAGGCCTGATGGCGGGGAACGAAGGGCAGTTCGTTCCCGACGATGCTGACACCTGCCGCGTTGGCGTTGGCCTTGGTGAACCGGCTGTTCATGGCAGCGTAGGAGGCGACCATGTCGAGGCTGTCGGTGACCCCGCCTATCTGTGTGGAGTGCAACACGCTTGCCGTCTTGGACGGTCATCACCGCCTAAACGCTGCGATTCAACTCGGCTTCGCTCGTGTACCAGTACAGTTGTACGACTATTCCACGGTGCAACTTGGTTCGTGGCGCCCTGAAATTACACCAACACGTGATGATGTCCTTCGTCGCGCGCTTATGGCTTTCTTTATCCACCCAAGACGACGCGGCACAGCTTCAGACCAGTCGAAAACGCGATAGTGAATTTTAGACGTCTCATCCATAACTAAGCAATTTATTTAAAGGCAGACTGATTAGTTTGCATATAACCGTGTATCGATAGCGACAAATTATGCAAAAGGATTATGGCACTAAATGCCAGCCGATCGGGATCATCCTTCATCCTGACAGACGGCAAACTCAACATCCAATGATGGAGAGTTGTGCGCCGTAATGGTGGCCTCCGATTCTGGCAAAACCATACCGGTGCGTTTTAGGCTTGCGCCGCATCGGACGGCTGCGGTTCACGCCGCGTTGTTGGGCTGATTCATTGCGCGCCGCCATAGAAGCAGCGGGCGCGCGACTGCACTTCTTTCCGCACCACGCGCCGGCCTTCAACCCGATCGAAATGGTTCTCTTCAAGCTTAAGGCGCTGCTGCGCAAAGCGGCCGAGCGCACTGTCGAAAAGTTTTGGTCGACCATAGGCCAGCCCATCGACACCATCACCCCCGGTGAGTGCGCCAGCCTCTCCGCCATCGCTGTATATAGTTCATATCGAAAAAACAATCTTGTAAAACATCTTAACTCCGGCCACAATGCGATAATAATGTTAAAATAATGTCAATTAAAGACTTCAAGACTGCCGATTATGATGCATATGACACTTGAAACTCCATCGTCTAGAAGCATGATCAAAAATGTGTTATGGGAATTCCGCGAATCAGCATTTGCTAGGGTGAAAACCGAATCAAGCCGTTGCGGGGGGCTGTGGTTTTGTGATTCAAGGCCGCCGTTTGCAGAGTGGAGGCTGCGATGGCGGACCTGTTCTGGCTCTCGGATGAGCAGTGGGCGGTGATGGCCCCGTTCATGCCCAAGGATCAGCCCGGACCGGAGCGGAAGGACGACCGGCAAAACATCTCCGGCATCCTGCACGTGCTCACGTCGGGCTGCCGCTGGCGCGATTGCCCGGCCGCCTACCGCCCGCGCACCACGGTCTACAACCGCTTCAACCGCTGGTCGCGGCGCGGCTTCTGGACGGCGATGTTGGCGGCGCTGGCCAAGGCCGGATGGGCCGGCGACGCAGCCGCCCTCGACAGCAGCTACGTGCGGGCCCACCGCTCCGCCCATGGCGGTAAAGGGAGGCGCGGACACTGGCCATCGGGCGCTCGCGCGGCGGCCAGACGACCAAGATCCACGCGCTCACCAATGTCCTCGGCCGTCCCGGCGTCCTGCTGCTGACGCCCGGCAACGCCAGCGATGTAACGACCGCACCTGAGGTGCTGGCCGAGGCGCCCGGCCGGATCCGGCGCCTGGCTGCCGACAAGGGCTACGACGCCGATTGGCTGCGCGCGGCTCTACGCGAGAGGGGCATCGCGCCGATCATCCCGGGCAAGCGCGGCCGTAAGACAAGGATCCGCCACGACAAACGCCGCTACCGGGAGCGCTGGCGCATCGAGGCGACCTTCAACCGCCTCAAGGACTTTCGCCGCATCGCCACCCGATACGACAAGCTCGCCCGCAACGACGCCTCAGCCGTCGCCCTGGCTGCCAGCGTCGCCTTCTGGTGCTGATCGAGTCCAGGC
>NZ_JALNUL010000040.1:0-37633 GCF_026540775.1 Methylobacterium sp. GC_Met_3 | reverse complement strand
TACCCGGCACGCCTATAAGCACATGGGGCTGGCCATGCCGGAGCGGGACGCGGCGGCCGCGTGAGGCGGCGCGCCCTTTTCCCGGACGCCTGGAACGCAAGTGGAAGGTGATCCGGGATCCAGTGCACAAGGCGCCGCGCAGCGGCACAGTGTGGTGCCGATAGACGCTTCGCGACGTCTTGTGCTGGATCCCGGGCGCATTCCGCTGGCGCTGCATGCGCCCGGGAAAAGGGGCGCGCTCAGCGACGCCGCCGCAGTGCGCTCGATCCAGCTCGCCTGCGCAGCAGTAAGTCGGGGATGAAATCGCGATCGGTCAGCGCGGCTGCTACCACCGCGAGCAGGCCGAGATGCAGGGCCGCCGCCGCGAGCGCGGGGCTCAGCACTGCGCCGAGGGCGATGGAGGCCCCCGCCATGGCGGGCGGTCCGACGACGTAGATCGCAGTGCGCCATGGGCCGGCGGGCCGGGCGAGGCGCCAGAAGCAGGCCGCGACCGCAGCAAGCGCCAGCCCGCCCTTGATCAGCGCCATGAAGCGGATCACCCGGACGAGGTCGGGATCGAGGCGCGTCACAGGCGCCCGGGCCGCTGCCGCCCCCGCAATCGCGAGCACCGCGACCGTCAGCAGGACGAGCGCGGTGCGCCCCGGCCGCGGCAGGCTTGCCCCCCGGCCGGTGACGGCAGCGGCGTCGAGCGGGATATCAGCGCGCACAGGTCCCTCCCGGGGTGGTGCTTCAACCAATGGTCGCCCGCGGCGCGGGAACCGGATCGCGCAGGCCTGTCGTCGGCGTGCCGCGCGCCGAGTGTGCGGCACGCGCTGCGGCCGGTCAAAGGCCCGATCGGACGACTCGTCGCCGCGGCCGGTCCCGGAGGCGCATCAGCCCTTCCGGATGTTCCAGAGGATCGGGAAGCCTACGACGCGGCCCGTGAGGTTGCGCCGGTAGGAGGTCATCGACCGGTAGGAGCCGACCGGCACGTAGACCACCTCGTCGAGCGCCACCCGCTGCATGTCGGCGCAGATCGCCCTGCGCGCCGCCTCGTCGGGGGCGGCGAACCACGCGGTGCGCAACGTTTCCAGCTTCGGGATCGTCGGCCAGCCGAACCACGCGTTGGCACCGTTCGCCCGGAGCGGCTGGAGCGCGGCCGGGTCGGCGTTGTCGAAGGACGAGAACGTCGTCAGCAGCACCGACCAGCCGCCCTTGTCGACCGGCTCGCGCGAGACCCGGCGCTGGATCACGGTGCCCCAGTCGCTGAGCGCCGCCTCCACGTTGAAGCCGATCCGGGGCAGGAGATCGGCCGCCACCTGGGTGATCGCCGAGGGCGCCAGGATGTCGGTCGGGCCGATCAGCCGGACCTTCGCGCCGTTGTAGCCTGCCGCCTTCAGGAGGGACTTCGCCTTGTCCAGGCTGCGCGGCCCCGTGAGCGCCTCCAGGCCCACCTCCGTCGCCATCGGCGTGCCCGGGGTGAAAATCCCGCAGCGGTCGTTGTAGTTGGCCGGATCGTCACCCGCGACCGCCGCCATGAAGTCGCTCTGGAGGATGGCCGGCAGCACCGACCGGCGCACCGCGACGTCGTCGAAGGGCGGGTGCAGGTGGTTCATCCGCAGGATGGCGGGGTTGGTCAGCCGGTCGATCCCCTCCACGACGATGTCGCGGTTGCGGGCGAGGAGCTGCTGCAACTCCGGCGGCGGCTGCTCGTACCAGTCGATCTCGCCGTTCTGGAGAGCCGCGGCCGCCGTGGCGCCGTCGGCGATGATCTGCCACTCGATCCGGTCGAAATGCGCGACCTTGCCGCCGGCCGTCAGGCTCGGCGCACCGGGGCCCGGCACGTAGCCGGCGTGCCGCTCATAGACCATCAGGCTGCCGGAATTGAATTCGTCGGCCTTCCAGCGGAACGGGCCCGAGCCGGTGGCGTCGGTGATCTGCTTGAACGGATCGGTGCGGGCGATCCGCTCGGGCATGATGAAGGCGGGCTGGCTGACGCTCGCCAGCGCGTTCGGAAGCAGCGGGAACGGTTCCTTGAGCCGGAACACGATCGTCGTGTCGTTGTCGTCGCTGAGTTCGTCGGTCGCCGCCATCAGCACCTGGCCAAAACCGTTCCGCGCCGCCCAGCGCCGGATGCTGGCGACGCAGTCCCGCGCCAGGACCGGCGTGCCATCGTGAAAGCGCAGGCCCTCGCGCAGCGTGATGGTGACCCGGCGCCCATCCGCCTCGACACGATGGCCGGCGGCCATCTGCGGCTGGGGCTGCAGGCCGGAATCGAGGCCGAACAGCGTGTCGTAGATGACGTAGGCGTGGTTGCGCGTGACGATCGCCGTCGTCCAGATCGGGTCGATCGAGGTCAGGTTCGCCTGGGGCACCATGCGCAGGACCCGGCTGCCCTGAGCCCGGCCCACCACCGGTGCCGCCAGGGTCGCGGCCCCCGCGGCGAGGAATGTGCGGCGCTTCATCCGTGCTCCTGATCCCGAGAGGTGCGATCGTAGCAACCCCCGGACCAGAGGGCGAACGTCCGGCGTTGGGTGCAATTTCCGCACGTTAACCCCAGCCCGTCGATTCCGTGCTGACCGCCCGCCCGGACCCATCGCGACGCGGGCTTTTCGCAGAACGTCCCGGCCGTGCGATGATGGGCCCGGAGGATCCGACATGCACGACGACGGCGACGCCCATCACGCCCACGACCACGCGCATGAGCCCGACATCGCCGAGCGCTGGAAGCACGACGGGGTGCGGGTGATCCCGGGCGACCGGCTCGACGCCAACACCGCGCAGACCCCCGGCATGTTCCGGCAGGCGGCGATCAACGCCGCCCGGGTCGGCGCCCAGAAGATCTGGGCCGGCACGGTGGCGATCCAGCCCGACGCCAAGACCGGCGTGCATCATCACGGCGAGCTCGAGAGCGTGATCTACGTGGTCTCGGGCCGGGCGCGGATGCGCTGGGGCGAGCGGCTGGAATACGTCGCGGAAGCTGGCCCGGGCGACTTCATCTTCGTGCCGCCCTTCGTGCCCCACCAGGAAATCAATGCCTCGACCGACGAGCCCCTGCACTGCGTGCTGGTGCGCTCCGACAACGAGGCGGTGGTGGTCAACCTGCCCGATGTCGCGGCCGCCGAGGCGCCCGAGACGGTCTACTGGGTCGACCCGATCCACAAGCATCCCTGACGCATCGGTCAGGCCGCGGTCCCGTCTTCCAGCGCGGCATACACCATGGCGCGGGTCAGGGTGCGGTAGTGCTGGCGCTGCGCGGCCGAGGAGGTCTGCAGCATCAGGAGGGCGAAGAAGCCCGCGGCCGGATCGACCCAGAAATAGGTGCCCCCGACGCCGCTCCAGAACCAGTCGCCGACGCTGCCCGGCACCGGCGCCTCGCCCGCTGCGAGCCGGACCGCCACCCCCAGCCCGAAGCCGTAGCCCGGCCCCGGCGGGTAATAGGCAGCCTTGGCGATCGCGGTCCCGAGATGGTCCGCCGTCATGAGCCGTACGCTGGACGGGGCCAGGATCCGCACGCCGTCGAGGGAACCGCCGGCCAGCAGCATGCGCAGGAAGCGGGCGTAATCCGCCGTGCTCGACACGAGGCCGCCATTGCCCCGCTGGCTGCGCCGGGGCTCGGTCGGATCGTGGAAGACCGGCCGCTGCCCGGGCGTCTGCGGCAGCGGCTGGGCGACGCGCCCGGCCAGCGCCGTCGGGATTCGGAACCGGGTGTCGGCGAGCCCGAGCGGCCCCAGGAGGGTCGCATCGAGGACGCCCTGCAGATCCGCGCCGCCGGCCACCTCCAGAACGCGGCCGAGGATGTCGGTGGCGTGCGAGTAGTGCCAGACCGTGCCGGGCTCGTGCTCCAGCGGCAGGCGGGCGATCCGCTCGGCGAAGGCCGCGTTGTTGAGATCCTCGGCGAGCAGGCCGTCGGCCTCGTAGGCCCGCCGCGTCGGTCCATCGCCGAGATAGCCGTACGCGATCCCGGCAGTGTGGCGCAGCAGATCCTGAACGGTCGGCGCGCTCCTGGCCGGCCTGCCGCCGCCCTCCGGGTCCTGCACGGCGAGGCGTCCGAAAGCGGGGATGAAATCCGCGACCGGCTGATCGAGGCGTAGGGCGCCGCGCTCGGCTAGGACCATGGCGGCGACCGAGACGACGACCTTGGTCATCGAGTAGATGCGCCAGAGCGCGTCGGGCTTCAGGTCGTCACCCGCGACGCGGTCGCGGAAGCCAACGATGCGCCGCCAGATGTCCCCGCCCGTCCCGCCGACGAGCAGGTCGGCCCCCGCGATCGCGCCGCTCGCGACATCGTCAGCCAAGCGGTCGCCGAGGCGATCGAGGCGGGGGAGGGAGAAGACCGGCGCGTTCCGCATGGCGCCGATGTAGCGCGGGGCCGCCGCGACGGCATCGCCGGAACGGACCATCCGCTATCCGGCGTCGAAGGCGGGATCGCCGTAGGGATAGAAGTCGCCCGGCTTGAGGTGCTGGTAGGGGAGGGCGTCCAGGTGGACCGTCCCGACGAACGGCTCGGGCGGCTCGACCAGCAGGATCGTCCGCGCATAGCCACCATCGTCGAAACCCCGGCGGAAATGCACCCGGGACTTGATCGCCACCACGTCGAAATCCTCCGGCTTCAGGCGAAGATCCCAGAGTTCCGACGGCTCCATGATCTGGACGAGGTAGGGGCTGAGGACCAGCACGTTGCCCCGGCCGAAGGCGACGCAGAGCCAGGTGCCGGCGCCCCGGCCGGTCGTGCCCGCGACGACCGCGCACACCGTGCCGGTGACGCGGACCGGGACGCCTGCGGAGGGTTCCGCCTCGCCGGCTACGGGGCCGCCGACCTCCGCGTCGAACGGATCGCCGGCCTTCACGTCCTCGGCCAGCAGCCGGTCCAGGAGTGTGGGCGAGGCGACCGTTGCGATCAGCGTGCGCTCCAGCCCCTGGGCCAGCACCTCGGCGAGGAGCCACGTCGCCCGGCCCGAGCGGTCGCTGTAATCGGCGAGCACGACCGGCGCGTCGCCCGCCCGCGCAGCCTCGGATGCCATGGCGATTCCGTCCCGCATCGGGTGGATCGCGACGCTCGACACCAGGGCCGCGCGGTGCCGCCACGTCCAGGCCGCCATGTCGCGGGCGATCCGGTCGGCGAGGGCGGGATCGCCGTTCGTCAGAACTTGGACCGCCATGCCGGCATCCGGCACGTCTGACCAGGGGAAGCCGAAATACACGTTGACGAAGACGTCGGGCTCCCGCGCCTCCCAGACCAAGGCGCGTTGGATCAGGTCGGACCACGGCGAGGCGCCGGTCCACATCACCACGGTCGGCGCGAGGATCGGGATCGGGATCGTCCGGTGCGCCGGCCGGAAGCTGCCGCGGATCGTCCGCACCAGCATCCGCGCCGCGCGCTGCCCCTGAAGATGCATGTCGTAGTGCGGGAAGTACTTCACCGCGAACGCCATGTCGGCGTGGCGCAGGAACTCCGCATCCTCGTTGCCGTGCGGGTCGAAGGTCGCCGCGATGGGCACGCCCGGCCCCACGATGGCCCGCACCCGCCGGGCGATCTCGGCCTCGGGGCGCGGCACGCCGCGCACCGCCATCGCGCCGTGCAGCGCGAGGTAGACCCCGTCGAACGGCGCGCCCGCCTCCAGTTCCGCCAGCATCGCGTCGAGGAAATGCGCGAACGCGTCCTGCGTCACCCAGCCCGAGCCGATGCCGGTGCGCGGCCAGAGCGGCGAGGTGAGGCCGACGAGGTCGACCCCCTCGAATTCCCGGGCGACCTGGACGAAACCGCCCATGTAGCCCTTGGGGTCGGTGGCGAGCAGCGCCTCCCCGCCCGCCGGGGAGCCCGGATAGATGAAGTCGTCGCGCGTCGTGTCGTTCGGCAGGAACGTCACGGTCTCGTGGGTGAACTGGAGCACGGCGATGCGCATCGGCTGCGGTCTCCTCGGGGTGCGCTCCGTCGATGCGGAGGCCGGTTCGGCGCGGGGGAGGGGGCTAGGCCGCTAGGCCGGCCGGACGTCGTAGAATTGCGGGAAGCCGGTGCGCAGGCCGGTCAGTCCGCGGGAGGCCGTCGCCTCGTAATAGGCGCCGAGCGGCAGGTACGGCACGTCGATGAAGAACTGCCGCTGGATCTCGGCGCAGATCGCCTTCTGTGCCGCGGGATCGGGTGCGGCGAACCATTGCGCGCGCAGCTCCTCCAGCCGTGGCGCCCGGGGCCAGCCGAACCAGGCCTGATCGCCATTGCCGCGGATGCCGAGCTGGCCGGCGGGATCGAAGTTGTTGGTGCCGTTCAGGTAGGTGACGAAGGTGCTCCAGCCGCCCTTGTCGGGGGGCTGGCGGCTCGCCCGGCGCTGCACCAGGGTCCCCCAATCCATCGCGACGAGGTCGACGTTCAGCCCGCACTTCTGGAACGCCTCGGCGGCCACCAGGGCCAGCGGGTGGGTGGCGGGATAATCGCTCGGATCGAGCATGACCACGCGCTCGCCCCGGTAGCCGGCCTCCGTGAGGGCGCGTTTCACCGCGCCGAAGTCGCGCGGGCCCACCAGAACCTCGGTGCCCGCCCGGGTCGCCATCGGCGCATCGGGGCAGAAGACGCCGACATGATCCTTCCACAAAGCGCGCTCGTCGCCCGCGACCGCGCTCATGAACTCGGTCTGGTCGATGGCACCGAGCAGCGCCCGGCGGATCGCGGGGTTATCGAAGGGCGGATGCAGGTGGTTGAAGCGCAGGCAGCCGATGCCACCGACCGGATCGAGCACCTCCAGCCGGACCCCCGGCTTGGACCGGAGCAGCCCCTGCAGGTCCGGCGTCGGGTTCTGCCACCAGTCGACTTCGCCGGCCGCCAGCGCGCTCGCCGCCGTGGAAGCATCGGGCACGATCCGCCACTCGACGCGGTCGAAATGCGCGCGCTTCGGCCCGGCGGTGAAGCTCGCCGTGCCGTCCGGGCGCGGTACGTAGCCGTCGAAGCGCTCGTAGACAGTAAGCGCCCCCGGCACCCGCTCGTCCGCCTTGAAGCGGAACGGCCCGGAGCCGACCATCTCGGTGACCTGGACGTTGGGGTCGGTCTTCGCCAGACGCTCCGGCATGATGCAGGGCATCGACGTGCCGGTCTTGCCGAGCGCCGCGGGCAGCAGCGGTAAGGGCCGCTTGAGGCGGAACACGATTTCGCGGTCGGAGGCGGCGGTGAGTTCGTCGGTAGCCTCCATCAGCGCCCGGGCGAAGGCGTCGCGGGCGGCGAACCGGCGGATGCTCGCCACTGCGTCGCGGGCCAGCACCGGCTCGCCGTCGTGGAAGCGCAGGCCCTCGCGCAGGGTGAGCCGCCAGAGGCGGCCCTCCGCCTCGACCGTGTGGCCCGCCACCATCTGCGGCTGGAAATCGTAGCGCGCGGTCTGCCCGTAGAGGGTGTCGAAGACGAGGTAGCCGTGGTTGCGCGTCACGGTCGCGGTCGTCCAGATCGGATCGATGACCGCGACGTCGCTTTCCGGGATGAAGCGCAGGACCTTGGTGGGCTGCGCCAATGCCGGCCGGGCCAGGCAAGCAGGGGCCACGGACGCGGCGGCCAGCCCCCCGAGGACGTTGCGGCGCCTCATGGCCGCTCAACCGTGCTTGTTACCATCAGAAGTCGTGCGCCCTTCGCCTCGTAACGCGCTGCAGAGTGGCGCCGGCGGGGCGACGAGGCAAATCCGGGGCCGTCCTCACTGGCTCGCCACGTCGGCGGCGTCGCCCGTGCCGCCGACCTGTCCGTCGCTGCCGAGGGAATAAACCTCGTAGGGCCCCTGGCTGCTCGGCGACCGATACAGGTAGGCCCGGCCCCAGGGATCGGTCAGGCCGCGGGCGTCGCGGACAGAGGGGCCCGGCCAGGCCGGCCCGGTCGGCTGGACCAGCGTCGCCAGCCCCTGGTCCGAGGTCGGATAGACGCCGAGGTCGAGGTAATAGAGCTCCACCGACTGGGCGATGTTCTTCACCTGGATCCGGGCCGTCTCGCCCTTGGCGCGGCCGAGATAGCCGAGCACCTGCGGCGTCACGAGGCTGGCGATCATGCCGATGATCGCCAAAACAACCGGAATTTCAACGAGGGAGAAGCCATCCTACCCTGTATTCAATCTACACGTTTGGCTTCCGGCGTGCGTTTGTCCCATCGAACTAATCCGATCCGAGTCGTGTTGCTCCCGGGCCGGGCTGCCGGCCGGTCCCGTGACGGTGGGTTCGAGCGCGGAGCAGACACTGCCCGTCGATCTGCTGAGCCACGGGCATCGCGCCCTGCCGTCACTGCTGGGCGACGGGCGGACCGGCGATCGCGTTCTGATCGGCGGGGCTGTGCTGCTGCTGCTCGCGGCGTTCTGGGGCTGGCGCGGGCATCAGGAGACGGAGTTGGCCGCCCTCGACACGGCCTTGGCGGCCGCGCGGCGGGAGGCTGGACCGCCCCTGCCGCAACCCGTCCAGGCCGGCCTGGCGGCGATCGAGGCCGGCCGGGCGCTACCACCGGTGCCGGTCTGGGACGCCCTCGCGGCGGCGCTTCCGGACGGCGCCTCCGCGGTGGCGCTCCACCTCGACCGCGACGGCGTGGGCGTCACCCTCTCGGCCGCCGACGAGGCCGCGGCGCTCGCCGCCCTTGGAGCGCTCTCCGCCGAAGTGGATACCGGTTCGGCGCAAGAGAGCGCGTCACAACAAGGACTTAGAGCCGCGCCCGATCGCAGCGCGGGCGGCCACGGCTCTACCGGGGTCGCGGGCCTTGGCCCACCCGCGCTCCGCAGCGCCGAGGACGAACCGGGGGGGGCGGCGCCGGCTCGTCGTCCAGCTGCCGCGGGCCGTTGCGGGGGGGCGGCCGATGATGCGGATCCGGGACCTCGCCACCCGGCCGTTCCTCGTGCGGTTCGCCGCCCTCGGCCTCGTCGTGGCCGCGGCGGCAGCGCCGCTCTCGGCCCTCCGCGACGCGTCGCACGCGATCGAGGCCGCCCGCGACCGCCTCCACCGGGCGCGGGCGCTGGCCCAGCGTCAGCGGGCGCGGCCGCCCCTCGTGGCGGCGGATGGCGATACGCTGCTGGCCGCTTTCCGCGGCCGCCTCGACGCCCTGGCGGCCGAGCGGGCCATCGTCATCGACGGGGCCGTCCTCGAGCCCGACCCGGCGCGGCCCGACCTGCCGCGCCTGCGCGGCCTGCTGCGCGGCACATCCGCGGGCCTGCACGGGCTGTTGCACGCCCTCGATACCGAGGCGCCCCGCGTCGTCGTGGAGGATGCCGACCTGTCGGTCGTGCGCCCGGCCGATGCCGAGATCGGCCACCCGACGATCCTGCACCTCGCCGTGACGGCCCGCGGGGTGATCGCACCTCTGCGCGCGGGAACGAGACCGTGAGGGCGTCCCTCGAGCTCGCGGGCCTCGCGGCTCTGGGTGTGCAGCTCTGGCCGGTCGCGATCGACCTGCCCCCGGCTCGGGAGCCGCCGGCTGAGGCGGTCCCCGCCGAGGGCTCAGCGCTCCGCCGGCCGCTGTTCGATCCGAGCCGGCGCGCCTGGACGGCCGAGGGCAGCCGCGACCTGATCCAGCGGCCGGACCCCGTGCCACCGGTCCTCGTGCTGCGCGGGATCCGCCGCGATGGGGTGGCGGTGCGGGCCTTCATCGACGACGGCAGCGGCGACCCGACTTGGCTCGCCCCCGGCGACGGCCGCGGCGACTGGCGCATCACCGCCATCGGGACCGACCGAGTCAGCGTGATCCAGCGGGGGCGCCGTTTCAAGGCGGCGTTCCTCGGCGAACCCGCGACGCTGCGCCCTGCGCCGTTCACGGACCGGTCGCTGGATCTGCGTCCGTAGGGCGCGCCGCGCCAGCGCGTGAGGGGGCCGTGACGGGCGTGGCCCGGATCCGGGCCGGATGCCGACCCGCGTCAGGGTTGGGGCTCCCGTGCACGCCGGTCGCGCGCACGGGCTTCTGGCGGGCCTCAGCGAATGCCGCCGCTGGCGGTGATCACCTCGCCGGTCAACCAGCGCGCATCCTCCGATGCCAGGAACGCCACCACGTCGGCGATATCGTCGGGTCGTCCGGCGCGGCCGAGCGGCGTCTGTGCGACGAAGCCGGCTTCCATGTCGGAGCCGACGACACCGGCCGTATGCGTACCCTCGGTCACCACGAAGCCCGGGCTCACCACGTTCACGCGGATCTTGCGGGGCGCCAACTCGTTGGCGAGCACGCCCGAGAGGGCGTTCAACGCCCCCTTGGTGCCCGCATAGACCGCGGTCGTCGGCGTATGCACGTGCGTGATCGCCGACGAGATGTTGACGATGCTCCCGCCCTCGCCGAGGTGCTTCACCGCCGCCTGCGTCGTCAGCAGGACGCCGAGGACGTTGATGTTGAACAGGCGCCGGTAGTGGTCCTCCGTCACCGCCTCGATGGCCGCAAATTCGTAGACGCCGGAATTGTTGACCAGCACGTCGAGCCGGCCGAACTGCTCGACCGTCGCCTCGATCAGTCCCTGCGCCTCGGACGCCTTGGAGACGTCGCCCTGCACCGCGACGGCACGGCCGCCGGCCTCGGCGATCGCCGCTACGACGGCGTCGGCGCCCGCCTTGCTGGATGCGTAATTCACCACCACGGCCGCACCCTCGGCCGCCAACGCCTTGGCGATGCCGGCCCCGATGCCCTTTGATGCCCCGGTCACGACCGCGACCTTGCCTTTCAGCTTCGACATGTGTGCTACGCTCCGTCTGGGTCGGCCCCGGATCGGGGTCCCTTGATCCCATAGTTCGGAACTTCGGAACTTATGGAGCTTCGTTCAAGACCCCATATGGATGTTTGATGAGACCCCTGTTTCACCCTGCCATCGAGGACGTGCGCCCGGAGGCGATCCTGCATGCGCTGGCCGACCCGGGCCGGGCGGCGATGTTCGCGAAGATCATGCAGGCGGGCTGCGTCGAGGCCTGCTCGGCCGTCGCGTCGCTCGGGGAGCGGGTCATCCCGAAATCGTCGTTGTCCAACCATATCAAGGTGCTGCGCGAGGCCGGCCTGATCCGCAGCGAACGTCATGGCACCGAGGTGCGCAATCATTCCCGATGGGCCGAGGTCGAGGCGCGCTTTCCCGGTCTGCTGGCAGGGATCCTCAATGCCTACGCATCGGATGGCGGCTCCGGCTCATGCTCGACCGGGCCGATCGATCCGCGATAGAGGCGCCGCCGAGAACCGCTCCCCACACGTCGCGCCCCCTCGTGGCCGGTGGCAGCCTCATCCAGCCCTGTGGGATCGAGGGGCCGCGTGGAAGGCGGCTCTTCGATCCCGGGCGTCGCGGTCTCCGTTCAGTACTTCCGGATGATCGGCTCCCGCGACATCGGCACCGGATCGGCACCGAAGCGGTAGGTCTGGCCCGCGTAGACCGAGAGCGGCTGGGCCAGGGTCGTGGTCCGCGGGTCGTTGATCGACAGATTGCCGGCCACCGCGCCCGGCTCCACGAAGGTTCCGAACGTCGTGTAACGCTGGTTCGTCAGGTTGGTGATCAGCCCGAAGATCTCCAGGTTCCTGGTGACCTGATACTTCGTCAGGTTCATCACGTAGTAGGCCGGCAGCTTGCGGTTGAGGTTCGACTCGTCGCCGCGGAAGTAGGACGACGAGAAGGCCGAAACGTTGAGGCCGAAGCGCCAGTTCGGGGTGATGGTGTACTCGAACCCGGCCTTGATCTGATGATCCGGGATCAGCGGGATCTTGTCGCCCGGCCGCACGCGGATCCCGCCGTTCGGGATCAGGTCACCGTTCGTCGCGCCACCGGACGCGCCGGTGCCGGCCAGCGGGTTGTTCGGCGAGGGCAGCGTCTGGTTGAACTGGAAAGTGGCGTCGATCAGCGCGTAGTTGGCGTAGATCGGCCCTGCGAGGGCAGCGCGAATGGCCGGACAGGCCGGATGATCGGCCGCCGGCGCCGGACGGTCGGTGACGCCCGGCTGCCAGACCAAGAAATCGGTTCCGGTCCGCGTGCCGCCCAGCGCGTAGACGCCCCTCCGGCCCGCCCGCACGTCACCGTGCATGACCGTCACCGACAGACGGAAATACTGGCGCGGCGAGGGAACGGGACGGCTCTCCCCGGCGAGCGTCGGGGCCGCCGCGGGCTGGAGCCGTTGCACCAGGGCCGCGCGATCGAAGGTCCCGCCCTCGTTGTAATCCGTCAGCGCCGGCTGGAGCCGCGCTGAGATCTCGGCGGTCATCGACGGCAACCGACCTATCTCGTCCACGCTGAGGAACGGAGCGTTGCGCGGACCGTACGGCAGGAAGCGGGCTCGGTACTGCGCCAGCTCGGCCCCGCCATTCGGCTCAGGGATGTCATCGGGATCCCGGTGATCCACGATCTCCGCGCCGAGGGCGAGGGCCGCCCGGTCCGGCACGCCGAGGGCGCGGAACGCCTCCTCCAGGGCGGGCCGCGGGGTCCGGTTGAGGTCGATCAGGCGGCCCTGGTCCTCGACGGACAGATAGGCCGTCCGCTCCTCCGCGAGCGGGCAGGCCACGACGCTGCCGTCCTCCGGAAGCGACAAACCGGCGAGCCGGTAGGTTCGCCCGTCCGCGAGATCGTAGGCGATCAGGCGGGCGATCCCGTCGGCCAGACCCTGGAGCTGCAGCAGGTCGGCGCGCGTCCGGGCCAGCACGGCGCTCGCGCGCGCCTGAAGGATCGCCGTGGCGAGGAGCGCGCTGACGGCGGCCAGCACCCTCACCACCGAGACCAGCACGAAGCCGTCCTCGCCCGCCTGCGCCCGCCGGCTCACGGCCGGTCGCCCGGGGCGATGAGGAGCGGGTCCCAGCGCCGCCGGTCCGCCGGCCCGAAGGCGATCTGGATCTCCACGAGGTCGGGATGGCGGTCCGGGCGCGTCCAGGCCGGCAGCCACGTGGCGGGCAGCCGCTCGGCCGGGGATCCGAGATACCGGATGGTGAGGCCGGACACCCCCGCCAGCAGGATCTCGGACCGCGCCGTCCCGTCCGTCCCGGTCTCCAGGGGCGCTTGGCCCTCGACGAGGTCGTAGAGTCCGTCGGGTCGTGGCGCGCCGGCGAGCGTGACAGCGCGTTCCACCGGCCGTTCGAGGGCCCGGTCGGCGGCGAGCGCCGCCCGGAGGGTATCCGGTCCGCCCAGCAGAACCGGACGCGTGCCGTCCAGGCGGCGGCTCGCGAGGCTCCCGAGGGTCCGGCGCAGGTGGTCGCGGACCGCCAGCACCTGATCGGCACGCTCCGCGGCCGCGACCGCCGAGGCGGTGCGGCCCGCGACCCGCACGGCCTCGACCAGCAGCAGGGCGATGAGCGCCGCGAGCGCCAGGGAGACCAGCACCTCCACCAGGGCAAAGCCCGCCCGGCTCGCGTCGGGGCTCCGGTCAGGCATCGGGCTTGCCCGGGATCAGGGTGGTGTAGAGCGCCGCGCCGTCCAGCCCACCGCGGCTCAGGCGGATGCGCCACAGGGGCGGTCCCCGGCGTGCCGGGAGGACCGGGCGGCTGTCGCTGACGGTGAGTGTCCACGGTTGCCCGTTCGAGAAGCGGCCCTCGACGATGCCGGGCGAGAGGGAGCCGGCCGCGACCCGCCGCAGGCAAACGGCCTCGGCCTCATCGGCCTCGATGCGCAGGGCCGCGACCCGGCGCAGGCCGAGCGTGGTCTCGCCCGCGATCTGCAGGGCGAGCAGGATACCGAGTGCGGCAACCGCGAAGGCCACCAACACCTCGACAATCGTGAAGCCGTCCTCGCCGCCGGTCTCTCGGATGGGCGTCAGTGGGCTCACCGGATCGCCTCCCGGTCGACGCGGGCGGTGAGGAGGCTGACCGACAGGATGGCGCCGCCGCCGGGGAGCCCGAGCACGATGCGGCCGCCGCTGGAGCCGCCATCCGGCAGGAACCGGATCTCGGGCGGCATGCCTGCTGCCGCTCCCGCGGTCTCGATGCGGACCGGGATCGGCGCGGTCGGGATCGGCGCGGCGCCCGCCCGGGAGCTGAGGAACCGGCCCGATGCGGGCTCGAAGGTGAGGCGCGTCGTCGGCGCGGAGCGGAGCGCCTCCGCGTGCAGGAGGCCGATCTCGGCGGCGATCACCCCGGACAGGCGTCCGGCGCGGCGCCCGGTGTTGAAGCTGCCGGCGAACTGGACCGCGAGCCCGGCAGCGAGGCCGATGATTGCAAGGGTCACGAGCATCTCGACGAGGGTGAAGCCTGCGTCTCCGGCCCCGTTCCTGATCGATCCTTCCGCCGACACCGTCGCGACGCGCCCTCTCGTCTGTGCCTCTGCGGCTCCGCGGACGCCGTCCCGTAGCCGGATTAGGGTAAAAATCGGGTTTCCGGAGGAGCGATACGGAGCAAGATGGGTCTTTTGCCGACACCCGCGCCAGCCGATGGCAACGTCCGCAGCCGGTCGCCGAGCGCGCTCAACCTGCGCTGTTCTGTGCCGCGCGCGTCAGCGGAGACGGGAAACCCGTTCCGCACAGGCACGAAAAACTGAATGCTGTTCTAGTAAACCCTTACCACCACTCGATTTTTCAACGCGAAAAATAAGTGGTGGTGCGGGCAGTCAGGCTCGAACTGGTCTCTGGTTCGCGCGGGTCCGTGCAGGGACTTTCCAGCTAACGAGCAGGGATTGCCCAAGGCTCACGCAGGGATTCCTTACGCGCGGGGCAGGGATCTTTTTGCGGATTGGCAGAGAACCGTTCGAGGTCGAGGGGTCGAAGGAGACGTCGCGACGCTGACGAACCCGCGCATCTCTTCGCGGTCGCCTCAGAGCGCGCCACACCGGAGTCGATCTAACGGGCGGTGGTCGGCACAGAAACAGCTCTGAGCTATTCCGCGAACTCAGCCAAAGATATGAGTGGACCTATCACTCGGCCAAAAACGAACGGAAGGTATATCGGTTCAGGCTGAGCTATGAAGCTGCCAGCTTTCAAGCTGCCGCCGGAATTTTTGATTGACATACACACGGTCAATCTGCGATCCGTCTTTCCGACGGAGCAAGCGCCGGGATGCCCGGGGCACTTTCCTTGCCGCCTGACTCGCACGCGATCCCGCGTGCGTGCTGGCGCAGATGGAGGGCGCCCAGATGGCCCGTACCGCGTTCAAGAACAAACGCCGACGCCAGGAAGCTGCAGCCGAGATCGAGCGCCTCGGCTCCAACAGCCCGATCAACCATATCCGGACGGCGACCTTCGGTCTGATCGAGGTTCGGGAGAACGGCAGCGTCAAGAGGAGGTTTCTCCTCGACGTCTACTTCGATAAAACTAGCGAGGATGCGGCGCGCGGCGTGATCAGCGCCATACGTCAACAGACGTGGCTGACCAAATTCCTCATCGACAAGAGTATTTTGCACGCTTCCAAGACGGAAGATATGGACATCGCAGCCACAAAACAGAGGCTGGCCCGTGACGCGCTGCTCTGCGATCACGCTAATCTGCAAGCGGCGCATATCTGCTGCAGGATCCTGCCGGAGATCCAGCGGGCGTACGAGGCCCACTATCCAAGCAGCCGTCCGATCCGAACGCTCGTGCCCTTCGAGTGGAAGCCAGAGGTCGACGCCATCAGGCCCGGGGTCGAACGCGCCGCGGCGCGGCGGATGGCGGCGCAGCGGCGTCGGGCCGGGGGATCCGAGGTTGGCTACCGCAAGCCGCCGGTGCACACGCGCTGGCAATCTGGCCAAAGCGGCAACCCTTCGGGCGCGGCGCGGGCCACCGGTGATCCCTGGGACGCCCACCGCAAGGCCATGATGAAGCTCATCGGCGTCTCGTCCGGCGGACGCACGCGCAAGGCGACGGCGATCGCCGTGGCGGTCCGGCAGCTGTTCACCGCGGCGATGCACGGCGTGTGCGGGGCACACCAGCAGGTGAAGGAACTCCTGATCATGCTGGACGGGCTCGGCCTTCTCTCGCCGCCGCCCAAGGCGCGGCGTCGGCCCCGCCTCACGGTCGGCCAGAAGGCGGAGTTGGCAGCTCGGCAGAAGCACGCGTGGAGGCTCCTGCTGCCGACGGTCAAGGCCCGGTTGCTCGAGGAATACCAGCGTGTCTACGGGCCGATCCCGCCGATCGAGACGACGCTGGAGCGCCTGCTCGCGGATCGACCGATCGCGTCGGCGCCGCCCGCACGGATCAGGACGCGCTCGCGCCCGCCGGACCCCTCCGTGACCGCGCCGGCGGCCCATCCGCTGCCGCCCCTGCCGCGCGCCCGAACACGGACCCGCCTGGGAGGACAGCGCGATGTCTAGGAACCTGAAGGCCGCCCTGCTGAAGCGGGATGCCGAGCGCAGGGCCCGCAGGAAGCAGCCGGCTTCCGTCCCCAGCCTCACGACGCCGCGTCGTAACGACCTCATGCCGAACCTGTGCATGGTCCGGCGTGATCCCGCGAACCTTCGCCCTGCGGAGCGGAAGATCCATAAGCTCGATGAGACGCATGTGGCGCAGATCGCGGCCTGCATCGCGACCGTGGGGTTCGTTGATCCCGTCTTGATCGATACGGATGACAGGATTCTCGACGGGGTCAGCCGGGTCGAAGCGGCCAAGCGCCTCGGCCTCGAAACCATCCCGTGCGTGCTGGTCGAGGTCACGACGCCGGAGCAATGGGAGCTCATCAGGCTCGGCGTGAACGTGCTCTCCGAGAAGGCGACTTACGACCTCGCATCCATCGCGGTCATCCTGCGTGAGCTGGTGGTCGCGGGGGCGCCGATCGAGGTCGTCGGGATCGACACCGTGCTGATCGACGCGATCCGGCTCGGGGATGAGGATGATGAACCCGACCCGGCCGATCTCGTGCCGAACCCAGCCGCGATCGGCGTGACGCGACAGGGCGATGTCTTCAGCTGCGGCGATCACCGGGTCGTCTGCGGCGACGCGCGCGAGGCAGCCGACTGGCTGGGTAAGCTCGCGGTTGGACCGGTGCGCCTTGTGCTGACCGATATACCCTACAACGTGGCTATCGCCGGACATGTGACGCGCGGCGATCATCGCGAGTTCGCGATGGCGAGCGGCGAGATGAGCGACGAGCAGTTCGCCCGCTTCAACGACGCTTGGATGAGCCAGGCTGCGGAGTGTCTGGTCGATGGCGGGCTGCTGGCGACCTTCATCGACTGGCGGGGGTTGAGCGCGGTCGACCGCGCCGCAGGTCGCCTCGGGTTGGAACAGCTGAACCTCATCGTCTGGGGCAAGACCAACGCTGGGATGGGCGGCCTGTACCGGTCGCAGCACGAGCTGATGCCGCTGTTCAAAAAAGGACACGCACCCCACCGCAACAACGTGAAGCTCGGGCAGAACGGACGCTGGCGCACGAATCTCTGGACCTATCCTGGCGCTTCGACGGCTGGATCCGACGCACGGCGGGGTCTCGCCGATCACCCGACGGTGAAGCCCGTGGCGATGCTGAAGGATGCGCTGCTCGACGTAACCGATCGCGGTGAGACCGTGCTCGATCCCTTCCTTGGGTCCGGCTCGACCCTGATCGCTGCCGAGCTGACAGGTCGGCGCTGCGTCGGGATCGAGATCGACCCGCTCTATGTCGATCTCATCATCCGGCGTTTCGAGGACACGACAAAGACCGAGGCCGTCCATCTGCAGAGCGGCGAGACATTTGCCGCGCTCGCGTCCCGTCGTGCATCCGAACCGGCCCCGGTTCGGTCGGGGAGCGCAACGAGTGATGGACGTCGCGTCGGCCGATCTCGGCCAGCCCGCGGGTCATGACCCGCCCCCGACTCTCGGGTGGCACGAGGCTGCACATGAGGGCGTCGGCTCCAGCGTCGCTACGCGTTCGTCGCTGAGGCGCCGGCGCGCAGCGTGTCAACGAACCGGTCCATCGCTTCGAGGAAGCCGGCGGTGGCCTCGGGGGTGAGCGGTGCGAGCAGGATGGTCTTGCGCTTAGATACCGCGTCCAGTGGCAATCGGATGCCCGGCACCGCGTTCAGCCGGTCGAGCAGCGCCTGCCGCAGCCCGAGATCGTCGAACACCGGCTTGGCGAGCATATACTCGAAGTACACCGCCATCGTCCCGTCCGCCCCGCCCTCCTCGGCTGCGATGCCCTTCTCCCGCGCCACCAGCATGAAGCGGCGCGGCCCCTCGGGGTCGATCTCGTCGCCGGCGTGCAGCTCGGGGAAGGAGGCCAGCAGGCGCTGGAAGTCGTCCTCGGTGGCAAAGCTCGCCGCCTGCATCGCCACCAGAGTCTGCGCATCGCGCAGCACAAAGACGCCCGTCCCGGTGTTCATGGATCGCTCCCGGCCCGCGCTCGGTCCGCACCTGCCACCGGGCAGGCTCGAGCGTGGGTCGGTGTCGCTCCACTCGGCGGCACCGTCCAGCGAATAATCCCGATCTGGGATGATCCCAGAATCGTCAGATCCCCGCTGCGCTCCGGACCGGGCGCATGGACAAGACCCTTCGAAAGTCCCTCCGCACCCTCGAGCACGCCCGGTTGGTGACGCTGCTCAAGCAGGAACGCCACCGCGTCGGCCTGACCCAGCACCAGCTCGCCCAGCGGCTGGACAGCCCTCAATCGTTCGTGGCCAAGTACGAGGGCGGAGAGCGTCGCCTCGACCTTGTCGAGTTCATCGCCATCGCCCGTGCGATCGAAGCCGACCCACTCAAGCTGTTCGCTCGGCTGCTCGATCCGGACGGTGTGGAGGTGGCGGGCGATACCGTGCCATGATGGCTGATCCGACCCTACCGGCTACTCGGCGCAGAAACCGGACCTTCGGCTTTGCGCCCAACCCAGTCATTCAAAGGTAGCAAGCAACTCCTCCGAAGCGGACATCGCCGGCTGTCTTCACTTCCAACTGCCGCAGCTCCTTGCGATTGACCACAATGATGCGCCCGCGCCCGGAGCGCATGAGCGTGGGCTGTTGATTCCCGCCGATGCGCTCCGGGTCGGCGAAGTATCACGCCATGGCGGGCCCGCCGCCGCCCACTAAGGCCCGACGCTGCTCGACGGCTGCGTCGTAGAGCGCCTGCTCGTCCTGCTTGTGCTTGATCGAGAACCGGATCAGCGCCGCTCCGCACGCACACGCGATCGCGGCACCGCCGAGGATGAGGAAGCAAAGCTGCACGTTGCCGGTTCCTCGAAGCAGGAAGCCGGCTGCGACGCCGCCGATGTTTCCCCCCGCGCCGATAATGCCAGCCACGCCACCAAGCACTTTGCGGTCGATGAATGGCACGAGCGCGTAGAGCGAGCCGCACGCCATGTGCGTGAACAGGCCGAACACGAGCATGGCCGCGATCGCCAGGCCTACCGCCCCCGCCTGCGAGAAGGCGACGAGGAAGATGCCTTCCCCCATCATTAGGCCAAACAGCAGCCACATGCGTCCGTCGAGGCCGTTGGTGCGAGCAACGCGATCCGACAGCAGGCCGCCGAGAGCGCGCGCGAACAGCGCCAGCAGTCCGAAGGCGCCCACCGCGTAGCCGGCATCTACCACCGAGAGGTGATAATGGTCGTAGAAGTAGGTTACCGCGATGCTGTGGACGAACAGCTCGACGCCGAACGAGGCTGCGTAGCAGGCCGCTAGCAGCCAGACGCGATAGTTCTGCGCGGCAGTCTTCATCACGTCCCAGCCGCCCTTCTTGCCACTATCAACGGAGATCCCCTGGCGGCGCAGATCGGGGATGTTGCCCTCGGGGGTGTCCTGCGTGAACCGCCAGTACAGGCCTGCCATGACCAGCATGAGCACGCCCGGCACGATCATCGAGTAGCGCCAACCGGTACCCTCGCTGACGCCGAAGGCGACGACACCCCCGACCACGAGCGGCATCACGCTCTGTGTGAAGCCACCGCCAACATTACCCCAGCCTCCGACGGTGGCGTTGGCGGTTCCGACGACGTTCGGCGCGAACATCACCGAGGTATGATACTGGGTGACGACGAAGCTCGCGCCGATGATGCCGATGAGGAGACGGAACACCAGGAACGAGGTGTAGTCCCAGGCGAAGGCGATCCCAAACACTGGCAGTGAACCTAGCGCTAGGAGGATCGTATACGTGATGCGCGGCCCATACTTGTCGCACATCGGCCCGATGACCATGCGGGCCAGGATGGTCGCGAACACACCTGCGATAGTGATGTTGTAGATCTCTCCACTCGTCAGCTTGAGATCAGCGCCTATAATCGGCATCAGCGGTGCGGTCGCAAACCACGCAAAGAAGCATACGAAGAACGCCATCCAGGTCAGGTGGAAGGCGCACATCTGCGGGGTCTTGAGACTGAAAAGATCGATCCGGATCGCCTTCTGCGAGGCCATGACGGGGCTCCCTAAGTGCAGTGAAAGGGCACAAGGTCCCGTGCGCGATTGGCGCCGCGCACGGGGGCAGACGACCTCAGGCGGCGACGCCGAGCTTGTGGGCGATCGCAACCAGCAACTCGTGGTTCGAGCGCATCATCTCGGCATTGGACTTCAGGAGCCGGGCATTCGACTCCATCAGCGCGTGGTTGGAGGCCATCACCTCGGCGTTTTCGGCGAGCGTAGCGGCATTAGCCTTCACGACAGACTGGTTCTTCATCAGTGCATCGGTATTGGTGGCGATTTTCTCAGAGTTGGCTTCGATGGCTTCCTTATTACCTTCGAGCAACGAGTGGTTGCCGCTCATCAGCGCGTGGTTGCTCTCAAGCAGAGTGTGGTTGCCATCGAGTTTGGCCTTGTTCGCCTCGATGGTATGATGGTTCGAGGCAAGCGTACCGGCATTGGCGTCTAGCGCCTTCTTGTTGCCACTCAGAAGAGTCTTGTTCGCTTCCAAAAGGGTGTGGTTGGCGGCCAGAGCTTCGCTGTTGCCCGTGACCGTTGCGCTGTTGGCTTCGAGGACCGAGGCGTTCTTCGCTAAAGCCTCGGCATTCTCGCCAAGCTTATCGCTGTTGCCCGCGATCGCGGTCTTGTTGGCCTGCACGACGGTCGAGTTGGCCTTGATCGCTGAGGTGTTCCCGAGAAGGGACTGATGATTGCTTTTCAGCGCGCTCTTATTGGCCTCAAGCGCGGCGTGGTTCTCGCTGATCGTCTCGGCGTTGGCGGCGAGGATCTTGTTGTTACTCTTGAGTGCCGTGCTGTTGGCACCGACGGTGTCGTGGTTGGCTTCCAGCAGCTCGTGATTGCTTTTCAAAGTTGCGGCATTCGATTGCAGCATGCCCGAGTTTTTGATGAGCAGGCTATGATTGTCCTCGAGCGTAACTTGTCCAGACATGAATTTTCTCCATACCGATACAAATAAGATTGCGTATTTCGCGCACGAGTACGCGTTCGCCAACACGTGACGTCAAGTCGAACATATAAGCTGAAGGACGCGACGCTGCGTCAGTGCTTCATTCGAGAAGTAATATGCGGCCAGATCAGTCTAACGTGCCGGCGAAATGAGCACACTTCGGTTCACGGCGGCGTGAACGTGGGGTGATACGCGGGACTCGTCGAACGCTGCGCTGCGTCTGTAAGTTGAGAAGCAGGGATCGTGCCGCAAACATAGGATATTAACGATTCGACTGCGGCATCTTGTGCATGGGGCTATCGCTGGTCATGGTTCAGCTTGACGATACCCGCACGGCGCAGGCCACTGGTTATCGCGTACCAAACCGCTTATTTTTAGTGATTAGGCGACCTTGTCGGGTCGGCGTCTCGAAATATGTGATGAGCTCAAGTACTATGAGGCGCCGACGTCGAACCGCGCGTCTTGCTGTCGGGAATTTCTGTCGACTACTTATGCATCGGAATCATGAATGAGCCAGACGTAGCCATCGCGCCAGTCGCGGTGCCTGCTCTAACCTTTTCAATTTAAAAGCAGTCTGGTCGCTGTTGGCCAGCTTCATTCGACCGCTGTGCGCACGTTCTCACCGTTCAGGCGAACTCGGCAACATTCGGAAACTGGACGTACATGGCATCGTCGATCCGATTGGGCAAAGCTCACGCTCACGGCGAAGCCTGCGTTGATCGGACCGGGCGGCGCGGAGCACGAACGGCAAGGGTAGGGTCGGTGCAGCCGCTGGCGGCGTCGGCCGGCCTCAATATGCGCTGCCGGCGAGCCGAGGCGACGGGTAGGAGGGCTCGCGTCGTTCAGTCCGCCGGCCGGGACGATAGATCTAGGTTCACTCAGACCGCCTGTGACGGTCTGCACCCGTTGTTCGCTGCCGCGCTCGGCTGCGGCTCCCATCGGAATTCGGAGACTAAGCAGCCATCAGCGCGAAAGATGCCCTGCCAACCGCACTTGCCGACGATGACCGTCACACGCGAGCGTCCCGCGTCTCGGCCGTAGCCACGATCAAGACGGCTGTCGATGCGGCCAAGACCTGCCTGACGCCGCAAGGCCCACTCGCTCATGCCGAGGCGGTGCGCCAACTCCGCAGGCGCAACGAGCCAACCACCCTGCTCGTCGAGATCGAGGCGCACGCATTGCTCTCCACACCCGGAACAATAGTTTCCTATGACAGCCCACGCATGGTGATGTGCGTGCTCGAGCTGCTCTCGTCGTATCCGAGCAGCCGCTCGGCTCCGGCCCCAGCCTTCATTCAGCCGCCTCCCGGGCCGGCGATGGCACCGGATGCAGCCAGATCTCGCCATCGCTGACCCGGGTCGGGTAAGTGGCGAGGCCGAGTTGCTCGTGGCTCGTGCCGCAGCCGGACCTCAGATCGAAGGTCCGGTCATGCAGCGGGCACATCAGTGTGGTCCCGCCGAGCAGCCCATCAGCCAGGGGCCCCTGCCGGTGGGGGCAGAAAGCCTGGGTTGCGTACACTGCGCCTTCGGCCGTGTGGAACACGGCAATCTCTAGGTCGGCGACCCGGAAGTTGCGTCCCTCACCCTTGGGGATCTGGTCGATGGAACCGAGCAGCACTTCGGTGGAGGCCATCATACGTCCTCCTTGGCGGGGATGACGGAGGTGAACTGGTTGGCAGTCTTTGGCGCCACCGCCTCGAGCCACGGATCCACCGTGGCGGCGATCGAGGCCTCCATGGCCGCGTCGAGATCGGCGCAAATTCCCTCGCTGTCCTCCACCACGACGGCGCGGACGCGCTCCAGGCCAATCCGCTCCATAAAGGTGTAGGTCCGCTCCTTCCACTTCGCGTTCTCGCGGTAAAATTGCATGAAGCGGCTGCCGATCAGCATCGCCTCAGTCTCATCTTTTGCGGTGAACAGCAGGTCGCCTTTGCGGATGTGGGCCCCGGCGGCCCCGCCGACGTAGATCTCCCACTTGCCGTCGCCGACCGCGACGAAGCCGACGTCTTTCACGTAGGCCTCGGAGCAGTTGCGCGGGCAGCCGGCGGTCGCGAGCTTCAGCTTGGCCGGACTGTCGATGCCGCGGTAGCGGCGCTCGATGCGCTGGGCGAAGCCCATGGAGTCGCCGAGGCCGAAGCGGCAGAAGTCAGTGCCGATGCAGCTCTTGCAGGTTCGATAGCTTTTGCCCCAGGCGTAGCCCGCTTTGAAGCCGAGATCGCTCCAGATCTTGGGCAGATCATCCTTCTTGAGGCCGACGAGGTCGACGCGCTGCCCGCCGGTCAGCTTCACCAACGGGACGTTGTACTTTTGTGCGACCTGCCCGATGCGCACCAGTTCGTCCGGCGTACAGACGCCCCCGGGCATCTCCGGGATCACCGAGAATGTGCCGTCCTTTTGGATGTTGGCGTGAACGCGGTCGTTGATGAAGCGCGCGTCGCGCTCATCCTCGTACTCGCCCTTCCAGACGGTGATCAGCAAGGAGGCGAGCGCAGGCTTCGCGCTGGGATCCACCTCGCCATTCCCCAGCTCGCGGAACACCGAGGAGACCGACTTGAGGCCGCGGGCGACCACCTCCCGCATCAGCTCGGGCTTCCGCATTGGGATAGTCGGCACGTAGTAGTGGAGGGACGGATCCTCCTCGACCTCACCGCCCAGGAGCCACGAGACGAGTTCGGTCACCTCGCCCTTACAGGCGCCGCAACCCATGCCGGCGCGAGTCTGGGCCATCACTGCCTTGGAGCTGCTGGCGCCGGCCACAACAGAAGCGGCGATACCCGCCTTGGTCACGCCGTTGCAGTTGCAGACCTGGGTCTCAGCCGGCATCTCGTCGTAGGTGACTTTGGCGGAGGGCGTGCCGAGGTCGAACATCAGCGACAGCCGCTCCTCAGGGAGCGGCGCGTCCTGCGCGAAGGCCTGCATCAGAAACGGCGCCTTGCCGATGTCGCCCATCAGGATGCCGCCGACGAGCCGGCCGTCGCGCACGATCAGCTTCTTGTAGGTACCGCGCTTCGGCTCGGTAAACTGCACGACCTCGTCGTTGTCGTCCGTGGGATCGGTGATGCCCATCGAGGCCAGCTCGACACCCATCACCTTTAGTTTCGTGGCGAGCTTGGAGCCGTGATAGGCCGCGTCAACGTTGGTTCGGGTGACGTGCTCGGCGAAAACCTTTGCCTGCTCGTAGAGAGGCGCTACCAAGCCGTAGAGGCGCCCGCGGTGCTGCGCGCACTCCCCGACCACGTAGATGTCGCGGTCGTCGAGAGACTGCATATGGTCGTTGACGACGATGGCTCGTTCGACAGTCAGCCCCGATAATTGGCCAATCTCAGAGTTCGGCCGAATTCCGGCCGCGACGAGGACGAGGTCGCACGGCAGTTCAGTGCCGTCTTTGAACCGTAGCCCTTCGACCTTGTCGGTGCCCAGAACTTCAGTGGTGAGCTTCGACGTGTGGACCCGGATGTCCATGCCCTCGATGGTCTTCTTCAGGATGCCGCCTGCGGCCACGTCGAGCTGCATTTCCATGAGGTGACCGGCGAGATGGACCACGTGCGACTCGCAGCCCAGTACGGTCATGCTGCGGGCGGCCTCAAGGCCGAGAAGGCCGCCGCCGATTGTGACAGCGATCTTGCTGCGTCGGGCGTAGTCGACGATCTGCTGGCAATCCGCGATGGTCCGGTAGCCGAAAACGCCGGGCTTGAGGCTGCCGTCCTCCATCCGCACCCCCTGCATGGGCGGGATGAAGGCGCGGCTGCCGGTAGCGATCATCAGCTTGTCGTAGCGCGCCCGCACGCCTCCATTCGAGATCACTACCTTGGCCGCGCGGTCGATCTTCTCGACGCGATGACCGGCATGGAGCGTGATGCCGTTCTCGGCATACCAAGACAGCGGATTCATGGTGATCCCGTCGGCGTCCTGGGTCCCGTTCAGGATCTCGGAGAGCAGGATACGGTTGTAATTGCCGTGGGGCTCGTCGCCGAACATCACGATGTCGAACATCTCGGCGCCGCCCCGCGCCAGCACCTCCTCGACGGCACGCGCGCCGGCCATGCCGTTACCGACGACCACTAGTTTCTGTTTGCTCATAGGCCCGTCCTGCTCCGCCGCTCGGATGACGATCCGTCTGTTTGCTAGCGCTCAGATTTCGAGGAGGCCGACGTCGATCACGACCTGACCCGTTGCTCCCTCGGGGGCGGACAGGTGGATCTCGACCTTCGTGTCCGGCGGCAAGTCTTCAACGATGGTCAAAGGCACGTTCATGCCGGCCTTGGCGCCGACCGGCAGGTAGCGGGCGGCTTTTCCGGCGATGACGAGCGAGAGGCAGACCAATTCCGACCCTGAATTGCCGGCACGCAGATAGACGAACTGCGCGCGCTTGGAGCTCGGAACCGTGTAGATCAGCGTCGAGGCCAGGAGGGCTGATCGGTCGAGTCCGGCACCCGAGTAATCGAATACGCCCTGAAGGAACTTCGGGATAGATTCCATGATGCTGCTCCTTGGCTGAGGCTCAGAGCCGTAACCGCGTGGCATTCCTGCGATGCAGGAACGTCACACTGAAGAGTAGAGGCTGATCGCTGAAGCGAGGCAGCAGTTGTCGAGAGGTCGAGCGGATCGCGTGGGCGTATCTAGCAATATTTTACAACAGTTTTTCGGGGTAAAGTTTTCAATAGTCTAGTTAGTTCGTCCATCAGTATTTGCATCTCAAGTCCTCTCATACGACATGCGCCACATCCATAGTTGAGCGCCATCCATGGCTCGCCCGCACAGCTTGCACGGGATGCCCATGTCTGAACTATCCCCGGACCGGGAATTGTATGAGCCGATCGCAAAATATCGGCGACCAGCCAGAACCTGGCTGTAAGAAACGACTGTTTGGTACCGTTCCAAGTTGGAACGCTAATCTATATTTGGCTATCGTCGAGCAACAATTTTAAGCCAACTGCCTTCCACGAGAGGCATTTGCTCACTTTGCCGGCATCAGTAACATGCACGTAATAGCAAATTCTATGAGGTTCCTGCGCAATCACATTATGGTCAGGCTGGTATAGAAGGGAGTAGGCGGCTCAGATTGACCTCCAGAACCGCGGCGGATCGTGCTCTGGCATGGGTTGCCCATCGGATCGTGCCCAGCTTTGTTGGATCATCTGCGTGTTGCTAGGGTCGGTCGAAGCGGCGCTGGGCTGTGTAAAGCTAGCCTCGAACTCGGCGCGGCTGACAGTCAGCCGCAGGAGCACAGGCACGCCATCAAAAGGGGCGCCAGGCTTCATGTACTCGGGCACAAACGCCCATTCGACGTCGTCACTCACGGGCAGCTTCACATCTCATCGCGCGGACAGCCACGCGATTTCCGCGGAGCAAAGATAAAGCCAGTCGATATGAGGCCATCCTCTTTTCCGGCCAACTGCTCCGAAACCGACCGTTTGGTTTCGGCCAGGGCCCAGCTAAATTAGCGGTCGCCTTTGAACGGCTGGGTTGGGTGGATTTCCGAAGGTCTGGTTTCGGGCGATCCAAACGCTAACGCGGACATCAGTGCCCGCTCGCGCCGGAAGGCGATCACGACATTCAGGCAGATCGACCCTAGACCCAGATGATGCCTCAAGTCGGCAACAGGCCGATAATCAGGCGCTCGGCCACGCGGGCCGCCAAGGCGTCGTTCACCTGGGGTCGAACCTCGCGGTCCACGACACGGTCGATTGTCAGCAGCGTAAACCCGTGAACCAGAGACCATGCGGTAACGACTGCCACCGCAACCTCCTGCTCATCCTCCGGGTCGATTGCTAGTGCGCCCACGCGCGCACCGTTTAGGATCACGCCCCGCAGCACTGCGCGCGCCTCCGTGAGGGCAGCCAAAACCGCTGGCGGAAGGCCCTCGATGCTGGGCAGCGCTTGTCCGAACATCAGCCGGTAGAGGGCTGGGTTCGCCACGCCGAACCCGATGTAGGCTTGCCCGATGGCCCGCAGGGTCTCGATCGCGCCCGAGGCTTCATCGATCGCAGCGGTCATGCGTGCGTGCAGTGCCTCGTAGCCCGTGAGTGCCACTGCGGCGATCAGCGCCTCCTTATCGGTGAAGTGCCGGTAGGAGGCTGCATGGCTCACCCCGGCGCGACGGGCGACCTCACGCAGCGAGAAGTCCCACCGACCCGTTTCTGTCAGGATCGCCGTGGCGCTGTCGAGAAGGGCACGGCGTAGATCGCCATGGTGATACGGCGCGGTTGACGCGGATGTGTTCACGAGAACCTCGTGCGACGTGTTGACGATGGTAACATTCGGCGTATGTTGACAATGGTAACACGATCTTGGCGGGCGCGCATCCTGCTCAGAGCAACGACGCAGAGGTCAGGATCATGAAGCAGATCGTCGTGGATGCATGGCTGTTGACGCTGGGCAACGCCAACGCCATCCTGCTCAAGCAGGGCAGCGAACTGGCTCTGATCGACGCGGGTTTCCCCGGCAAGGAGCAGATCGTCTTCGACGCAATCAGCGCGCTTGGCCGCCGTCCGACCGACCTGAAGCACCTTGTCTTCACGCATGGTCATCCCGACCACATTGGGAGCGCAGCAGCTATCGTCCGCGCGACCGGCGCACGAACCTACATGCATGCCGCCGATGTACCGCTGGCGGAGAGCGGCGGTCCGTTCCGGCCGATGGCCCCTGCGCCTGGTCTCGTGCACGCGCTGATGTACAAGCTCGTTTGGAACCAGAACGAGCGAATGGAACCCTTTCGGATCGACCAACACATCGCCGATGGCGAGACGCTACCGATCCTGGGCGGTTTGCAGGCCATCCATGTGCCCGGTCATTGCGCCGGACAAGTCGCACTGATGTGGCAGGGTAGACGGCTCTTGCTCGGCGGTGACACGTTCATCCACATCCTGGGCGTGAGTGATCCGATCGCCTTTGAAGATGAGGCGGAAGGTCGAGCAAGCCAACGCAAACTCGCTGCGCTCGATTTCCAAGCGGTCGCGTTCGGGCATGGCAAAGCTATCATCGAGAATGGCCCCGGCAAGCTCCAGCGCTTCGTCGCGCGACGCTGACCCTCAAGTATAGGCCAGAGGCCATAGGGACGGGGAGTAGACCTGCGACTGCTTTCCGGACTGGCTGGCGGTAGCCTGCACGACCGACTTGAGTCGGTAGGAGGCTGTCCGCTCTTCCGGCGGCCCTGCTCCGAAGCGGTCGTTCCGCTTTCGGCCCGACCCCGTCATGCCAAATCGTCAAGGCGCGCAAAACCGGCCATTCGGCTTTGCGCCCATTGCGGTCATTCGAGAGGTGCGAAGCGTTTTCTCAAAGCAGACATGGAGAATAGGCGTCCTTCAGTGGGCGAACACGCCAGCGAGATCCCGGAAGCCCTTGATCTCGATCGGGTTGCCGCTTGGGTCGAAGAAGAACATCGTGCGCTGCTCGCCGGGCTGACCGGCGAAGCGGACGACCGGCGGGATGTCGAAGGCGATGCCAGCCGCCTCGATGCGGCCGGCGAGCGCCTCCCAGGCGTCGAGCGGCAGCACCACGCCCAGATGCGGCATCATCACTTTATGGTTGCCGACGGTCCCGCTTCGACTGGTGGCGAAGGGCTCGCCTAGGTGCAGCGAGAGCTGATGGCCGAAGAAGTCAAAATCAACCCAGGTCTCGGTGCTGCGGCCCTCCTGGCAGCCGAGGACGCCGCCGTAGAAGCGACGGGCCGCGTCGAGATCGGTGACGTGGTAGGCGAGATGGAACGGCGTGAGCATCGATAATCTCTCTTTTCGTCAGATAGGGAACTGCGTCTTCAGGGCGCCGGATCGAGGGCACTCGCCGAGACGACGCCGCCGACAAGGTTGCAGGACAGCAAGAAGGCGCTGTCGAGATCGCCACCGCCGGCCGGCACAAGCGCCGCCAGTCGCGTGGCCAGGCTGCGCCGCGCCGCGCGGGCGATGGCCTGAGCCTCCTCGACGGCGACGGCCTCGAACCGGATCGTCTCGCCGGGCCGCACCTGCGCGAGGCGGCCGAGATCCGCCGAGATCACGGTGGCGATCTTGGGGTAGCCGCCGGTGGTGTGACGGTCGGCCAGCAGGATCAGCGGGCGCCCGTGGCCAGGCACTTGGATCGAGCCGTTCACGATCCCGTCCGAGACGATGTTGAAGCCGTCCGCGTGGGCGATCGGCGGCCCGTCGAGGTGGCAGCCCATCCGGTCCGCGCGGGCGGTGAGGGTGTAGGGTGCGGACAGGAAGGTCCGCAGTCCGTCCTCGGTGAAGCCGTCGGCCTGCGGCCCAAGAACCACCCGGATCGGGCCGCCGAAGGTAGGCCGGTGGGCCGTCGGCAGGGTCAGTGGACGGTCGCGGGGCGCGGGCGCGGCGAGGGGCAGCAGGTCGCCCGCGGCCAGGGGATTGCCGTCGAGGCCGCCGAGACGGGTGCGGGTGTGGGTCGCCACGCTGCCGAGCATCGGCGCGACGGCGAAGCCCCCGGCGACCGCGAGGCAGGCGCGCAGGCCCTGCGCCGGGCCGCCGAGGACGAGCCGGTCGCCCCGCCGCAGGTCGTGGGCGGTGAACGGGTCTAGGGCGCGGCCGTTCAGGCTCATCGCGAAGGGCGCCCCGGCGAGGGCGACGCGGCAGGTCTCCGTCTCGCAGACGAGGGTCGGACCGACCATCGCCATCTCGATCACCGCGGCGTCGAGCGGGTTGCCAACGAGGCCGTTGGCCAGGGCGAGCAGGTCGGGATCCATCGCGCCGGACCCCGAGATGCCGTAGCGGAGGTAGCCCGGCCGACCGGCATCCTGCAGGGTCGAAGACACGCCGGGGGCGATGACGCGCAGGCCCTCAGGCATCGATCTGCTCCAGGGTGGCGACGGTCTCGCCGGCATGGGCGGCCTCGCTGAGGGCGTCGAAGGCGGCGCGGTCGATCGGCTCGAACCGGATCAGGTCGCCAGCCGCGAACAGGAACGGCTCGGCCCGGGCCGGATCGTAGGAGCGCGCGGGCGTGCGGCCGATGAGCTGCCAGCCGCTCGGCAGCTCCAAGGGCGGCGACACGCCCGTCTGGTTCCCACCGATCGAGACGCTGCCCGCCGGGATCTTGGGCCGGGGATCGGTGCGCCGGCTCGCGTGGAGCCGAGGATCGAGGCCGCCGAGATAGGCGAAGCCGGGGGCGAACCCGATCATGTAGACGCGGTAGTCGCGGCCGGCATGGAGCGCGACCACCTCCTCGGGGCTGAGCCCGGCCCCGGCGGCAAGGTCGGCGAGGTCGGCGCCGCCGTAATGGACCGGCACCCGCCAGCGGCGCAGCGCCCCCGCCGCTCCGTCTGGTAGCGGCCAGTGCGCGGCGATCAGCGCGGCGAGGTCGGCCCGGGGCAGCAGGTCCGGGTCGTAGAGGACGAGGAGCGAGCGGTAGGTCGGCACCGTCTCCAGGAGCCCCGGCGGCCCGGCGCCGCGGAGCGCCGCGTCGAGGGCGATGACCTGCGCGTTGACAGCGGGGTCGACCGCGCTGCCGAGTTCCACCGTGAGCGCCCTGTCGCCGCAATCGAGGAGGCGGTAGCCGGGCTCAGACACCGAGCACCTCGGCCATCGGGCGCAGGGCGATCCCCTTGGCGGCGCACTCCGCCCGCAGGCGGTGGGCCATGGCGACCGCGCCGGGTGTGTCCCCGTGGACGCAGACCGTGTCGATCCGGGTCGGGATGCGCCGCCCGGACAGGCAGGTGATCACCCCGTCCTCCAGCATCCGCGCCACGCGCTCCGAGACGGAATCAGGATCGTGCAGCACGGCGCCGGGGAGCTTGCGCGAGACCAAGGTGCCGTCATCCGCGTAGGCGCGGTCGGCGTAGATCTCGCGCGCGATCGGCAGCCCGAGTTTCTCGCCGGCGCGCTCGGTCTCCAGGCCCGGCATCACCACGAAGATCAGGTCGCGGTCGAGGGTGCGGATCGCCCGCGCCACCGCGAGCGCGAGGTCGGCATCTTCGTTGGCCATGTTGCCCATCGCCCCATGGGTCTTCACGTGGCGCACCGGGCACCCGGCATCCTGGGCGAGCGCCAGCAGGGCGCCGACTTGGTAGAGCACCGCCTTCTCGATGTCGGCCGGGCGCTCGCCGTGGATCGGCCGCCGGCCGAAGCCCCAGAGGTCGAGGAAGCTCGGATGGGCGCCGGCTTGGACGCCGTTGGCGGCAGCGCGGCTCAGAGTCTCGTGCATCACCAGCGGGTCGCCGGCGTGGAAGCCGCAGGCGATGTTGGCCGAGGTCGCCACGCTCAGCATCTCGGCATCGTCGCCCAGGTGGTAGACGCCGAAGCCCTCGCCCATGTCGCAGTTCAGATCGACGATCATCGGTGCATCCTTTCTTGCGCGCGGCGTCAGGCTTCGGCGACGAGATGGGCCACCAGGGTTGCGGCCGCGCAGAGATCGGCGATCCGCATCGCCTCGTCGGGGTTGTGGCTGCCGTTCTGGTTGCGGATGAAGATCATCGTGCTCGGCACGCCCTGGCCGGCGAGCACCGCGGCGTCGTGCCCCGCCCCGCTGGCCATCGTGCGGAACGGCATCCCGAGGCGGCGCGCGTTGCCGGACAGGGCCTCGACCAGCGCGGCGCTCATCCGCGCCGGGGTGCTGCCGGTGCACTCGCCGAGGACGAAGCGCACCTTGCGGGTGGCCTCGATCGCGGCGATGCGCTCGGCAAGCGCCGCCTCGATCCGATCCAGGACGGAAGGCTCGGTGCTGCGCACGTCGAGGCAGAACCGGACCTCGCCGGGGATCTTGGCGAAGGCGTGCTGGACCGGATCGGTGGCGACCTCACCCAGCGTGATCGTGGCCGGGCAGCCCTCCGCCTCCAGGGTTCCCCAGAGAACATCCAGCGCAGTGATCAGGTCGGCCAGGGCGAAGACGGCGTCGCTGCGCTCACTGCGCGTCACGGCGCCGGAATGGCCGTAGCGGCCGAAGCAGGCGGCCTTGCGGTAGCGGAAGCTGCCGCTGATCGCCGTGACGAAGCCCACCGGGATCCCGGCTGCCTCCAGCGCCGGCCCCTGCTCGATATGCATCTCCACGAAGCCGTAGATCCGCGCCGGATCGAGCAGCCGCTCGCCCCGCGCCACCGCCTCCGGCCGCAGGCCGAGTTCGGCCATATGGTCGCGCAGGCTTCGGCCGGTATCGGCGCGGGGCAGGTCCAGCACCTTCGGCGGCAGCAGGCCGAAGGCGGCCCGGCTGCCGACATAGGAGGCCGGGAACCACACGCTCTCCTCGGCCCGGAACACCGCCACCGTGACCGGACGCGCCGGCACGATCTCCGCGCGGCGCAGGGCCTCCACGGCCGCGAGGCCGCCGATCACGCCCGCCGCCCCGTCGAAATTGCCGCCGTGGGGCACCGTGTCGACGTGTGAGCCGACCATCCAGGGCGCCAGCGCCAGGTCGCGCCCCGCCATGGTCAGGAACAGGTTGCCGGCCGCGTCGGTCTCGGCGGTGAGCCCGAGCGCCAGCCCGGTGGCCCGCATCAGGGCATGGGCGCGCTCCTCGCCGAGGCCATAGGCCGCCCGCGTCACGCCCGGCGCGTCCTGGCTGAAGGACAGGAGCTCGGCGAACAGGCGTTCGCAGAAATCCGGGTCGATCGCGAGGTCGGTCATGCCGTCTGTCCGCCGCGCACATCCGCCCGCCGCGCCGGGCTGATCCGGCCAATCGGCTGAACAATGAGGCACGGGTTCGGTGCGCCCGCGAAGGCAAAACCCGGATCCAGAGGCTCGATGACCATGTCGAAGGCAGCCATGCTCAAAAATACCTCTTGAATGCCGGCGGTATACCGAGTTTGCTAAGGCATCGCAGCGGCTCTGGCAATGTAGAACCGAAGCGATGTCGTAATAAAATCTCTGATCTGAGAGATTTGATAGTCGTTAAAGCAGCATCTAAGCGCGTATTGCGTCGCGGATCGGAGCAATGATCCGCGCCATGACCGCATTACCTCGGATTCGACGATGGCTCAGATCGCGACGGCTGCACCGCCGCTCCTGAAAATCAGGAAGCTCCACAAGAGCTACGGCGCCAACGAGGTCCTGAAGGGCATCTCCCTCGACATCCGCGAGGGCGAGGTCGTGTCCATCATCGGCGCGAGCGGCTCGGGCAAGAGCACGTTCCTTCGCTGCCTGAACCTCATGGAGACGCCGACCTCCGGCTTCATGGATTTCGAGCGCTTCGCCTTCGACTACGAGCAGGGCGCCCGCCGCCAGCCGACACCGCAGCAGCTCTGCGCATTGCGCGCCCGGATCGGCATGGTCTTCCAGAGCTACAATCTCTGGCCGCACATGACCGTGCTGGAGAACGCTATCGAGGCGCCGATCCGGGTGCGGCGGATGCCGCGCCGGCAGGCTGTGGCGGAGGCGGAGGCGCTGCTCCAGCGCATCGGCCTCTACGAGAAGCGGTACGCCTACCCGTCGAAGCTCTCCGGCGGCCAGCAGCAGCGCGTGGCGATCGTCCGCGCCCTGGCGATGGCGCCCAAGGTGATGCTGTTCGACGAGGTGACCTCGGCCCTCGATCCCGAACTGGTCGGCGAGGTGCTGGCCCTCATCGGCTCGCTCGCGGCGGAGGGCATGACGATGCTGCTCGTCACCCACGAGATGGCCTTCGCCCGGGATGTCGGCACCCGCACCCTGTTCTTCGACGGCGGCGTGATCGCCGAGGACGGGCCGCCCGACGACATCATCGGCGCGCCCCGGAGCGAGCGGCTGCGCCAGTTCCTCCGGCGCGTGCTGCACCAGCCCGCCGCGCTCGGAGAGACGGCATGAGCCGCAGGCGCATCCTCGGGAAGATCGGACGGCGATGAGCGGCGCGGCGTTGCAGGAGTGGTGGCTCACCCTCTCGGACGAGGTCGTCACCTATGGGCCCGGCTTCGTCTCGGCCACCCTGGTCGTGCTCGGCGTCACGGTGGCGAGCATCCTGGTGAGCTGGGTCTGCGGCCTGCTCGGGGCGCTGGGCAAGCGCTCGTCCTTCGCGCCGATCCGGGCGCTGGCAAGCTTCTACGTCTGGTTCATCCGCGGCACGCCGACCCTGGTGCAGGTGTTTATCGTGTATTTCGGCATGCCGCAGATCGGCGTGAAGCTCTCGCCGATCACCGCCGGCATCATCGCGCTCGGCGTCAGCAGCGGCGCCTACGTGGCCGAGACCATCCGGGCCGGTCTCGCGGCGATCCCCCGGGGTCAGGTCGAGTCGGCGCTGGCGCTCGGCATGAACCCGCGGATCATGATGGTGCGGATCGTCCTGCCGCAGGTCTTCCGCATGATCCTGCCGTCCTTGACCAACGAGGCGATCTCGGCGGTCAAGAACACCTCGCTCCTGTCGACGATTACGGTGGTGGAACTGACCCTCTACGCACAGCTCATGATCGCTACGACCTTCCGGCCGTTCGACTTCTACATCGCGGCGGCGCTGATCTACCTCGGCCTCACGTCGATCCTGTCGCAGCTCTCGGCCTATTTCGAGCGGCGCTACGCCCGCCTGTCCTGAGCCTCACCCGCCGCGGGACGGGCCGCGGCCGACACCTCCCGCCCCGTCCCGAGACCGGAGATCACCATGAACCGCCGCCACATCCTTACCCTCGCCGTCCTCTGCGCAAGCCTCAGCGCCGGACTCCTCGCCCCTCCCGCGACCCACGCGGCCGAGAGCAAGCTGGAGCTGATCGAGCCCGGCAAGCTGATCGTGGCGACCGACAGCACCTTCGCGCCCTTCAGCATGCGCGCGCCGAGCGGCGAGCTCGATGGGCTGGAGGTCCGGGTCATGCGCGAGGTCTGCCGGCGGATCGGGCTGGAGTACAGCCCGGTCAACATCAAGTTCGACGCCCTGCTGGTCGGCCTGATGGCCGATCAGTACGACATCACCAGCGAGTCGATGGACATCACCGCCGCCCGGCAGAAGCAGGTCGCCTTCGCGGACGGGTGGCTCGAGTCCGGCGCGCGGATCGTCACCCGCAAGGATACCGGCATCAAGGGCCCGGACGATCTCAAGGGGCGCAACGTCGGCGCGCTCTCGGCCTCGACCTTCGGCAAGCTCGCCGAGGAGCACGGCGCCACCCTGAAGAGCTACAAGACCGCCGCGGACGCCATGCAGGACCTCGTCGGCGGCAACATCGACGCGGTGATCAACGACGCGGTGGCCGGTAACTACGCGATTAAGGCCCGCAAACTGCCGCTCGTGATGATTGAGACCCCGCTCAGCACGGTCCAGAAGGGCTTCGCCCTCAAGAAGGGCAAGCCGAACCTGCACGCCGCCGTCAACAAGGCGCTCGCCGAGATGGTCGCCGACGGGACCTACGCCAAGCTCGTCACGCCGCTGATCGGCTATGATCCGGCCCCGAAGGAGCCGATCCGCACGCCCGCCCTGTAGGCGGGCGCGGCGAACGCCAGAGAACAAGAAAATGGGGGCGGCCCGGCCGCCCCGGGAGGACGCGATGAAGACCCTCGACGCATCGTCGTACACGACGGCGCTCAGTGCCCGGCGCGAGCAGAGCCTCGGGCAGATGGCCTACGACCGGCTGCTCGACATGCTGGTCCGTCGCGACCTGCCGGCCGGCACCGTGCTGCACGAGCGCCGCCTTGCCGAGATGCTCGACATCTCGCGGACCCCGACCCGCGAGGCGATGTCGCGGTTGGAGACCGAGGGGCTGATCGAGCGGCAGCCCGGCGGGATGCTCGTGGTCAAGGAGCTCTCCTTGCGCGAGCTGATCGAGATCCTGCATGTCCGCCGCCTGCTCGAGCGGGAGAGCGTCGTACTGGCCACCGGCCGGATCGACGACGCCGTACTGGCAGATCTGGAGCGGCAGAGCGAGGCGCTGCTGGCGGCGGGCGATCCCGACGCGCCGGGCAATTGGGAGGTCGATCGGCGCTTCCACGAGCTGATCGCCGACCACAGCCACAACACGATCCTCGCCAAGACGATCAAGGACCTGCGGCGCAAGACGCAGATGTTCAACCTGAGCCGGATGCCCGAGCGGTTCGAGGCGGTCCATCGCGAGCACCTCGCGGTGGTGGCCGCCCTGCGGGCCAAGGACGCGTCCGCGGCGGCGGATGCCATCGCGGCCCATCTCGAGAACTTCAAGCAGGGCATCATCCGGCGCCTGAGCGAAGTCTGAGGCGGAGACGGTCTGATGCACGAATTTGCCGACCTGCGCGGTCGCGAGGCGGCTTTCCCGGAGGCGGAGTTCGCCGCCCGGCAGGCGGCGGCGCGCGCCGCCATCCAGGCGGCTGGCCACCATGCCCTGGTGGTGACCGGCCCGGAGACGATCTACTGGCTGACCGGCCGCCAGACGGCGGGCTACTTCGCGTTCCAGGCGCTACTCGTGCCGGTCGAGGGGGACCCGGCGCTCTTGGTCCGGCAACTCGAACTGCCGGGCGCAGCCGCCAACACGTGGCTCGACGACATCCGGGCCTATCCGGACGGCGTCGACCCGGCCGAGGCCCTGGCGGCGCTCACGCATGGGCGCGGGCTCGCCAGGCCGGCGCTGGAGCGGGACGGCTGGTTCGTCTCGCCGGCGCTCGTCGCGCGGATCGAGGCGGCCCTCGGCTGCGACCCGCTACCCGACGGCTCCGGCCTCCTCGCTCCCTTGCGGGCGGTGAAGTCGGCGGCCGAGCTGGAGGCGATCCGGGCCGCCGCCCGATACGCGCAGGCTGGGCTCGCCGCGGGGCTCGACGCCTGCGCGGCGGGCACCGACGAGAACGCCGTCGCGGCCGCCATGCTGGCCGCGGCGACGGCCGCCGGGTCCGAGGTTATGGCGATGGAGCCCCTGGTGGCGTCGGGCCCGCGCAGCGGGCTGCCGCACATGACCTGGCGGCGGCGCCGGCTGGAGCCGGGCGACGCGGTTTTCCTCGAACTCGCCGGCAGCCATGCCCGCTACCACGCGGCACTGATGCGCAGCGTCTGGATCGGCCCGCCGCCGGTCGAGGCATCGCGGATGATAGACTGCGCCCTGCGCGCCCTCGACGCGGCGCTCGCGGCGATCCGGCCCGGCCATCCCTGCGCGGCCCCGCACGCGGCGGCGCAGGTCGTCATCGATGCGGCGAGCTACGGCCCGGCCTTCCGCAAGCGAATCGGCTACTCGATGGGCATCGCCTTCGCCCCGGATTGCGGGGAGGGCGGTCTGCTTTCGCTCTTCACCGGGGAGGACCGGCCGATCGAGCCCGGCATGGTCTTCCACCTGCCGGCAACCTTGCGCCGCTACGGAGCCTGGACGGTCGGCGCATCCGAGACCGTCATCGTCACCGCAAACGGAGTTGAGCCCCTTCCCGACATACCCCGTACCCTATCGCTGCGGTGAGGCAGCCGACATCATCGCTGTCTTGATAGGTAACATGGAGGCCGGAAGCTGCAGCGAAAGCAACTAACTTGCTCGCGTGCTACCGTCCGCTTCTTCGCTGCTGTTTCGAACCGGACCGGCCGCGTTCGGCCAGCATCTGCCGCCGCCCAGTACCTGGACGAACGTCTCAGATGGGTGGTTTCCTGCCCGTCCGCTTCTGAGCGGCAGAGGCATCAGAGCGGACGTCGCAGTCCCGCCCGCTCACGACCCTTTGCGGACGCCGAGGACTTCCGCTTCAAGGTCAGCGCTGCTCGGTAGCTTCGGCCGCTTCCCGTTCTAG
>NZ_JALNUL010000004.1:0-313770 GCF_026540775.1 Methylobacterium sp. GC_Met_3 | reverse complement strand
TAGAGCGGGCTGTCGATTGTCCACCAAGCGTCGCCGTTGGTGCGGGTTGAAAGTCTTCCCAGCCGATCTCTCTCTGGAAATGCAGGCGCCGGCGGACATCGAGGCGGGAAGCTTGCTGCGCCCGCGCGATGCCAGTGCGCAGTGGCGATCGAGCGAAGCCGCTAATCTGCCTGCGCGCTGAACCGCGCATATCCATCCGCCCGCAGGCGGCAGGCCGGGCAGGTGCCGCAGCCATAGCCCCAGGCATGGCGCTGCCCGCGCTCGCCGAGGTAGCAGGTGTGGCTCTCCTCGACGATCAGATCGACCAGTTCGCGACCGCCCAGCGTCTCGGCGAGGCCCCAAGTCTGCGCCTTGTCGAGCCACATCAGCGGCGTGTGCAGCACGAACCGACGCTCCATGCCGAGGTTGAGCGCAACCTGCAGGGCCTTGATCGTGTCGTCCCGGCAATCGGGATAGCCGGAATAGTCGGTCTCGCACATGCCGCCGACCACGTGGCGCAGGCCCCGCCGGTAGGCGAGTGCCGCCGCGAAGGTCAGGAACACGATGTTGCGCCCCGGCACGAAGGTGTTAGGCAGGCCCGAGGCCTCGTAGCCGATCGCGGCTTCGCGGGTGAGCGCCGTCTCGGACACCTGCCCGAGGGCTTCGAGGGCGAGGGTGTGGTCGTCTCCGAGCCGCGGCGCCCAGGCCGGGTTGATGCGCGTCGTGCCGGCCCGCAGGGCCGCACGCCGGTCGAGCTCGACCCGGTGACGCTGGCCGTAATCGAAGCCCAACGTCTCGACATGGTCGAACCGGTCGAGGGCCCAAGCGAGGCAGGTCGCCGAATCCTGGCCGCCCGAGAACAGCACCAGCGCCGAGCGATCGCCCGGGATATCAGTCGCCATCGTATTCGGCCCACGACATCGGGGTTTCGGCCACCCGCACGCGGGCGAGCCCCGGCAGGTCCGGCCGCAGCCGATGCCAGATCCAGGCCGCGATGTTCTCGGCGGTCGGGTTCTCGAGCCCCTCGATCTCGTTGAGGCAATGGTGGTCGAGGCGGGCGAGCAGCGGCCCGAAGATGCTTTCGATTTCGTAGAAGTCGATCACCCAGCCGGTGTGCGGATCGACGGGGCCGCCCACGGTCAATTCGACCCGGTAGGAATGCCCGTGCATCCGGTGGCAGCGGTGGGTCTCGGGCACATTCGGCAGCCGGTGGGCCGCCTCGAAGGTGAAGGCCTGGGTGATCTTCATGGGCGGGGTTCGCGGGCTGAGGACGATCGCGCACTCGCCATAACGCCGACGGGCCGTTCCACGCAAAGGTGCGTGGCGCCGACCCGTGTTGCAGACCGGACGCCAATCGATCGTGGCGGGCTGCCGGATCTTACGGTCAGAAGCCGGCAGTTGCTCATCCGGCCGCAAGAGACGACCGCCGACATCGCCGCCACCGCGCCTTCTCTCCTTCCAACTCAGCGCCTCGAAATCGGGCGACCGATCCGGTCCTCAAGGGGTTCAGGGCCGCGGCATGGGGGGCGCCGGACGGCGGGGCTCTTCGTGGGGGGCGCCGTTTCGGATAACGATTTTATACAATCACCTGCGGCGTGGCGGGCGTTCTGGTTTCGTTGGAGGGCTCGCCGAGAAAGGCCAGCAACGCAGTGGCGACGTGGCCGATATGGTCGATCAGCAGGGCGCAGGCGGCCGAAACATGACCGTTCCGGCAGAGCCGGACCATCTCGCGGTGCTCCCGGTCGGCCCGCTCCAGCTCCGCCGCATCGGTCGAGAGCTGCAGGCGGGTGTAGCGGTCGCATTCCGCCAGCAGGGAGCCGACGAGGCCAAGCGCACGGGGGCGGTTCGCCCGGCTATAGAGAAGGAGATGCAGCTCCGTGTTGAGTGTTCCCCAACGCGCCGTGGCCCCGTCGTTCAGGGCTGCAGCGTAATCCTCCAAGAGCCCATCCGCCCGATCGAAATCCGGTTCGGTCAGCAGCGGCGCAGACAGCGCGAGGAGGCGCGGCTCCAGGGCCGCGCGGAGTTCCAGAGCCTCGGCCGCATCGGCGGACGAAAGTGGCGCCACCGTCGCGCCCCGATGCGGGTGGATGCGCACCAGACCCTCGGCTTCGAGCTGGAACAGCGCCTCCCGGACGGGGATCCGGCTGGCGCCGAACTCCGCGGCCAGCCCGTCCTGTCGCAATTGCGATCCGGCCGGATAGCGCCCGTCGAGAATGCGCCGCCGAATCTCGAATCCGATCGAACCCGCCATGGTCCGGTTCTTCATCGTCTCGCTCCCATCAGGCTCGGGGCTCCGTAGGACCCTTGACGGTGGGTCTAACACTTGAAATTGTATAAAATAACGCGGGCATGGGGGCCCGACGACAAGAGGGATCGACCGCAATGACGCTCCACCGCCGCCAGCTTCTGGCGGGCACCGCCTCGGCGCTCGCCGCCGGTCTCGGCCGCCCATCCCATGCTCGGGCCCAGTCCAGTGGCAGCGTGCTGCGCTTCATTCCGTCGACGCCCCTGCCCTCCCTCGATCCGATCGTCGCCACGAGCTACGTCATCCGCAACCACGGCTATCTCGTCTACGATACGTTGTTCGCCACAGACGAGAACTTCCGGATCCAGCCCCAGATGGTCAGCGCGTGGCAGACCGCGCCCGACGGCCTGCGCTGGACCTTCCATCTCCGGGACGGTCTGAGCTTCCACGACGGCACGCCGGTCGAAGCCAAGGACTGTATTGCCTCCATCGCGCGCTGGTCCAAGCGGGACGCCTTCGGGCAAACCCTGGCGGGCTTCGTGGAGGGGTACGGCCAGGAGGACGCCCGGACCTTCACTATCAGCCTGAAGAAGCCGTTCCCCCTGCTCCCGGCAGCTTTGGGCAAGCTGTCCTCCAACGTGCCGTTCATCATGCCGGAGCGCATCGCCCTGCAGGATGCCTCCAAGCCGATCGCCGACGCGACGGGCTCCGGACCCTGGCGCTTCGAGGCGCGGGAATGGATCCCGGGCCAGAACGCGATCTACACGCGCCACGCCGGCTATCGGCCCCGCGAGGAGGCGCCCTCCTGGGCGGCCGGCGGCAAGATCGCGAAGGTCGACCGGATCGAGTGGCTCGCCATCACTGAGGCCTCGGCGGCGGTCGGCGCGATGATCCAGGGGGCGGTCGACTGGTATGAGCAGCCGGCAATCGACCTGATGCCGGTGCTCAAGGGCAAGCCGGGGATCGAGATCCGCAATGTCCCGCTCGGGCTGATCCTGCTGATGCGGTTCAATCACACGCAGCCGCCGTTCAACAATCCCGAGATCCGCCGGGCCGTGATGATGGCCATGAAGCAGGACGACTACATGCAGGCGGTGGTCGGCGACCCGGACTATTATCGGGAGGCCAAGACCTTCTTCACGCCGGGTTCGCCGATGTCGACCGGTGCCGGCGGGGCTGCCGCCATGCAGGCGGACCTCGCCAAGGCCAAGGCGATGCTGGCCAAGGCCGGCTACAAGGGCGAGAAGGTCGTGCTGCTGGCCCCGGCCGACCAGCCAATCGCCTACAACCAGTCGCTGGTGACCCAGGATCTACTCAAGCAGCTCGGGATGAACGTCGATCTGGTCTCCACCGACTGGGGCAGCTTCATCGCCCGCCGTGGCAACCGCGGGCCGGTCGATACCGGGGGCTGGTCGGTCTTCCACACGCTCTGGTCGGGCGCCGACGTGCTGAATCCGGCCCTGCACCCGCTGATCCGGGCCAACGGTCAGGCCGCGTGGTTCGGCTGGCCGGACGATCCGACCCTGGAGAGTCTGCGGAGCGAGTGGATCGCGACCAGCGACGAGGTGCAGCAGAAGGCGCTGGCCGCGCAGATCGAGGAGCGGGCCTTCGCGGTCGTGCCCTACGCCCCGGCCGGTCTCGTGCAGCAGCCGATGGCCATCAGCACGAAGCTTAAGGGCATGGTCATGGCCCCGGTCCAGTTCTTCTGGAACATCGAGAAGACCACCTGATCAGGGGAATCCATAGGGACCAAGTCCCTTTGGTGGGGTGTCGGGGTGAAGCCCCGACGTGTCAACCCGCGGGACTCGTCCCCTTCCCGGACACCCCCGCCTGCGCGAAGGTCGCCATGCCGGTGTGGCAGGCGAGCGCGCCCTTGAGTAGGCCCATCGCCATGCCGGCACCGGACGCCTCCCCGAGCCGCATGCCGAGCGCCAGCAGCGGCACGAGGCCGAGCCGCTCCAGCACCTCCGCGTGGACGCCCTCGGCCGAGACGTGGCCGGCCAGGCAATGGTCGAGGGCGGTGGGGTCGGCGGCGTGCAGCACGGCCGCGGCTGCGGTGGCCACGTAGCCGTCGATCACCACCGGGATCCGCTGCAGCCGGGCCGCCAGGATCGCCCCCGCCATGGCGGCGATCTCCCGGCCGCCGAGGCGCGCCAGCACCTGGAGCGGGTCGTCGAGATGGCCGGCATGGTGCGCCAACGCCGCCTCGACGGCCGCGACCTTGCGGCTGAGGCCGTCCCGGTCGACGCCCGTGCCGTGCCCGACCCAATGGGCCGGATCGCCGCCGAACAGGGCCGCATAGAGGGCCGCCGCCACCGTGGTGTTGCCGATGCCCATCTCGCCGATGCCAAGGCAATCGGTGCCGGCGGCCACCGCCTCCATGCCGAACGCCATGGTGGCGACCGTCGCGCGCTCGTCGAGGGCCGGCCCTTCCGTGATGTCGCCGGTCGGCATGTCGAGGGCAAGGTCGAATACCTTGAAGCCCAGTCCGTAGGCGGCGCAGATCTGGTTGATCGCCGCGCCCCCGGCGGCGAAATTGTCGAGCATCTGGCGGTTGACCGCGTCCGGAAAGGCCGAGACCCCCCGGCGCGTCACCCCGTGGCTGCCAGCGAAGACGCAGACCAGCGGCCGGTCGAAGCTCGGCAGCGCCTTGCCCTGCCACGCCGCCAGCCACGCGACGAGGTTTTCCAGCCGGCCGAGGGAGCCCGCGGGCTTGGTCAGGGTCGCGTCCCGGGCGGCCACCGCCTCCTGCGCCTCCTGGTCGGGGCCGGGCATGGCCTTGAGCAGGTTGCGGATGTCGTCGAACGGGCCTGGATCGGGCATGGGCCGATGATTTCCTGTGGGTGCTCGCGGACGGGGGGACGGAGCCGGATCGAGCCGCGTATACTGGACCTGCTCGCCCCGTACGAGCGGATGCGAGTGACCGCGATGGACAGGCAGACCGGCGGTGAGGCCGACTGGCCCGGGCGCGGCGCCCTCTACGACCTCGCCGGATGCCTGCGCTTCTACTCGCGTTTGCCGGTGCCGCAACTGCCCGGCGAGCCGGACCCGCATCGCATCCCCGACTTCACCACCCTTCCCCGGATGCTGCCGCTCGTCGGCCTCGTCCTTGCCCTGCCGGCCGCCCTGGTGCTTGCCGCCGCTTGGTGGATCGGGCTCGGCCCGTTCCTGGCCGCCACCCTGGCGGTGGCGACCCTGGTGGTGGCGACCGGCGCGCTGCACGAGGACGGGCTCGCCGACGTCGCCGACGGCTTCGGCGGCGGCGCCACCCGGGAGCGCCGCCTGGAGATCATGCGCGATAGCCGGATCGGCGCCTATGGCGGTGCGGCCCTGGTCCTGTCACTCGCCCTACGCATCGGCGCCCTGGCGACGCTCCTCGACCGCACCGGCTATGCCGCCGCCACCGCCCTGATCCTGGCCGCCGCCCTGTCGCGGGTCGCCGCCCTGGCGCCGATGGTGCTGCTGGCGCCGGCGCGTCCGGGCGGTCTCTCCGCCTCGGTCGGACGCCCGAGCCGGGCGAGCCTCGCCACCGCCCTCGGGCTCGGTCTGGCGCTGGCGCTGGCCGCGTGTCTCCTCGGCCTGACGTTCGGCGGCGTCGTGCTGATGATCCTGTGCGCGGGCCTCGCGGCCTGGGGCCTGACCCGGCTGGCCCAGGCCAAGATCGGCGGCCAGACCGGAGACGTGATCGGCGCCTGCCAGCAGGTCGCCGAGATCGCCGCGCTGGTCGTCCTGGTCGCTGCGGCGGCGAATTAACGCGCGCGGGGAAGGTCATCACCCGGCCACGATCGGACCGCCAAGGTTTTTCGATGTCGCCCGCGCCAAAGCCCTCCTCGCCCTGCACCAAGGTCTGCGTGCTCGACGCCGCGACCGGCCTGTGCTGCGGCTGTGGCCGAACCCGCGACGAGATCGCCGCCTGGGGCGGGATGTCGGAGGTCCAGCGCCGCAGCGTCATGGCCGAGCTGGAGGCCCGGATGCGCGCGGCTGACCTGGTCCCGCCGGAGGGGGCACTGCCGTCATGATCTATCTCGGGCTCGGCGCGATCGCGCTGATCCTCGTCGCCCTGGTCTTCAGTGACGGTAGCGACAGCGTCGGCGGCGTGATGGGGCCCGATCAACTCGCCAGCCTCGCCTGGACGGGGATGATCCTGATCCTGGTGGTGGCCGGGTTCTGGCGGCAGTTCACGGCCCAGCTCGGCGCGAACCTGCGGGCGCTCCTGGCCTGGGCGCTGATCGGCCTCGCCCTGGTGATCGGCTACAGCGAGCGCGACCGGATCCAGGGCATCAGTTCCCAGGTGCTCGGCGCGGTGCGGCCAGGAACCGCGACCACACGCGCCGACGGCGCCGTCACGATCGTCCGGCGGGCCGACGGCGACTTCCGGGTCGAAGCTGAGGTCAACGGCCGCCCGCAGCCATTCCTGTTCGACACGGGCGCGAGCAGTGTCGTCCTGACCGCCGAGAACGCCGCCGCGCTCGGCCTCACGCCTGCGGCCTCTGAGTTCACGGCCCGCGTCTCCACCGCCAACGGCATCACCTATGCGGCGCCCGTCCAGCTCGACTCCCTCGGCATCGGCACGATTACCGAGCGGCGGGTGAACGCCATGGTGGCGAAGCCCGGCGCGCTGTCGGCCAATCTCCTCGGCCAGACCTTCCTGACACGCCTCTCGGGCTACGAGGTCCGCGGCGACCGCCTGATCCTGAGCCCGCCGTAAGGCCCGTCGCTCAGGCGGCCCGCGCCTCGGGCGCCGCCCGGGAGACGAGCGCGACGGCCTCCCGCAGGGTGGCTAGACCGGCGTCGGGCCGCATGCCGTGGGTCGAGAGGTGGCGCCGGTAGGCCCGGGCGCCGGGCCGGCCATTAAACAGCCCCAGCATGTGCCGAGTGACCGCGTGCAGGCGCTCGCCGCTGGCGAGCATCCCGGCCACGTAGGGCTCGAACGCTTCGATCGCCGCGAAGGCATCGGCTGCCGGCGCGGGCATGCCGAACAATTCGGGATCGACGCCGAGCAGCAGCGCCGGCTCGGAATAGGCCGCGCGTCCGACCATCACGCCATCGACCTCCGCGAGGCGCGCCTGCACGGCGTCCAGATCGCGCACGCCGCCGTTGACCGCGATCGGCAGGCGGGGAAGCCGCTGCTTCAGCCGCGCCGCCCGGCCGTAATCGAGGGGCGGCACATCCCGGTTCTCCTTGGGCGAGAGACCCTGGAGCCAAGCCTTGCGGGCGTGGACGATCAGCCCGTCGACGCCCGCCGCCACCACGGCGTCGGCCAGGGTGTCGAGGGCCGCCTCGGGATCCTGATCGTCGACGCCGATCCGGCACTTCACCGTCACTGGCACGGCGACCGCCGCCTTCATGGCGGCGACGCAGTCGCCCACCAGGGCCGGCTCACGCATCAAGCAAGCGCCGAAGCGGCCTTCCTGCACCCTGTCCGAGGGGCATCCGACGTTGAGGTTGACCTCGTCATAGCCGAACTCCGCGGCGATCCGCGCCGCCTGCGCCAGCTCCGTCGGGGCCGATCCGCCGAGCTGAACGGCAACCGGATGGTCCACTGAGGAGAAGCCGAGCAGGCGCTCACGTGGCCCGTGCAGAACGGCGCCGGTGGTCACCATCTCAGTGTAGAGCCGGGCGTGGGACGAGAGTGTCCGATGGAACGCACGGCAATGGCGATCCGTCCAATCCATCATCGGGGCGACGGAAAAGCGCCATCCACTGAGATTTCTGGGTTCTTCCGGTCCGCCAATCACTTGCTGTCGCTCTCGTGCTGTACCTCGCCGAGTCTCGGCGGGCCTCATCGGGCCTCGGATTGATCAAAGTACAGCTTTGCTGTACCCGCTCGACCCCGTGCTGTACCACCGCGGGGGGCGCGATGGGGACCATCGTCGAGCGCGTGCGGAAGAACGGGACGACGGGGTATCACGCCCAGATCGTCGTCAAAAGGGACGGCAAGGTCCACCGCGAGACCCGGACCTTCGACCGGCGTCCCGCGGCCGCGGCCTGGATCAAGAAGCGGGAGAAGGAACTCGACGTGCCCGGCGCCCTCGATCAGCCGAAGGCCGAGGATCCGACGCTTGCTGCGGCGATCGACCGCTACGTCGCCGAATCACGCAAGAGCATCGGCCGGACCAAGGCCCAGGTGCTGCAGGCCATCAAGGGCTACCCGCTGGCCGCCCTGCCCTGCTCGGCGGTGACGCGCGCCGAGATCACCGCCTTCATCACCGAGCTTGGCAAGGGGCGCGATCCGTCGACGGTCGGCAATTACCTGTCCCACCTGTCCGCCGTCATGACGAGCGCCCGGCGCGGCTGGGGCTGGCCGCTCGATCCGGACGTGCTGAAGGATGCCGCCTTCGTCGCCCGGCGCATGGGCCTGGTGGGCAAGTCGAAGCGGCGCGCGCGGCTGCCGACGCTCGACGAGCTCGACCGGCTGATGAAGCATTTCGGTTCGGTGCGGACGCGCCGGCCGTCGTCCCTGCTGATGCGGCGGATCGTCGCCTTCGCGCTGTACTCGACGCGCCGCCAGGACAAGATCGTCCGCATCACCTGGGCCGACCTCGACGCGCCCCACAGCCGCGTGCTGGTGCGCGACATGAAGAACCCGGGCGACAAGGTCGGCAACGACGTGTGGTGCGAGCTGCCGCCCGAGGCGCTGGCGATCATCGCGGCCATGCCGCGCACCGAGGCGCAGATCTTCCCCTACTCCACCGACGCGATCTCGGCGGCCTTCACCCGGACCTGCGCGTTCCTCGGGATCGTGGATCTGCACTTCTACGATCTGCGGCATTGCGGCGTGACCCGCCTGTTCGAGATGGGCCGAACGGTGCCGCTCGCCGCCTCGGTGAGCGGGCACCGCTCCTGGCAGAGCCTGCAGCGCTACACGCATATCCGGCAGACCGGGGACCGGTTCGCGAAGTGGTCGTGGCTCGCGGTGGTGACGAAGTCCTAGCGCGACCGATTTCGACTCAACCCGGCCACCTGGATCGCTTTGGGTGCTTCTCCAGAGCGGCCGTCCTGGCAGCTTGAGCGGGAAGCCACGATTTCTGTTTCATCGACCGCTGAAACTGGATCGATCAGAAGCGTTCGCGATCACGCGACCCTTCTGATCTGCGCCGAGCTTGATGACGCGAACTGGACATGGACCGCTGGGCCAGCGCTATGTCGCGTTTCGCACTGGAAGCGGCGGCCATCGGCGTCGACGATCAGGGCGAATTTCCGCGGTACACCCATCGACGACGCGACGTGCAGACGTGCGCCGCCCTCCGTCAGGTCACGGATCGAGCAGGAGATACGGTCGCCCCCGGGGAGGAGAATATGTGCCGGGAGGAGTACGCGAGGCCGCCGTTCAGAGCGCCGCTCCTCCATGCCGACCGTCCAGTCGTCCAAGCTCGTGCTGATGCTCGAAACGCTGGTCGCCGCGCGGTGCATGCTGGCCAGGATATCCCCGGTCATGCGCGATTGCTCATCCATCGATCCGCTGACGCCCTCGACATGCGAGCTGATCGTGCCGATCGACGTCGTGATCGAAGCGAGCGTGTCCGCAACCTCGGCCGAGATGGCCTGCATTCCCACGACTTCGGTGCCGATCCGCGTCGTGGCAGCGGCGGCCTGCCCGGCCAGTTCCTTCACCTCCGTCGCGACCACGGCAAACCCCTTGCCCGCCGCACCCGCCCGCGCGGCCTCGATCGTGGCGTTCAGGGCCAGCAGATTGATCTGCTGCGCGATCCGCGCGATCATCGAGGCGACGTCGCCCATGGCCCCGGCGGCGGCCTTCAACCGCTCCGTCGCCGCGTCAGCCCGATCCGCGCGGCCACGGATGTCATCCACCACCTCTTTCGACTGAGCCATGCTGCGGGAGATCCCGACCGCGGCGGCGTTCATCGTCTCGGCGGAGCCGGTGATCGCGTGCACGTGGTCCAGGGCGTGTTCCGCCGCGTCGACAGCCACGGAACGCGCCTGCATGTTGGCGGTCACGTCGGTGGCGTACTTCACGATCTTGGTCAGGCGGCCGACCGGATCGAAGATCGGATTGTAGCTGGCCTGGATCCAGATCGACCGGCCACCCTTGCCGACCCGCTGGTACATGCCGGCGGAGAACTGGCCGCCGCGCAGGCGATCCCAGAACGCCGCATACTCTGGTGATTGCGCATAGCCGGGATCAACGAACATCGCGTGCGGCCGCCCGCGAACCTCCTCAAGACGGTACCCAACGGTCTTCAGGAAGTTCTCGTTCGCGCTCAGTACGGTGGCATCCGGCGCGAACTCGATGACGGCCTGCGATCGATTGACGGCGGCGAGCTGGCCCGTCGCATCCGCGTTCCGGAGCTTCTCGGCGGTGATGTCGGTCGCGAACTTCACCACCTTGGTCGGCACGCCGTCGCGGTCGCGGATCGGGTTGTAGGTGGCCTGGATCCAGATCTCGCGCCCGCCCTTGGCGATACGCCGGAACTCTCCCGTAGCGAACTCACCGCGTCCCAGGCGGTCCCAGAAGCTGCGGTATGCGGCGCTGCCATGATCCGCGGGATCGACGAACAGGCTGTGATGGTGGCCCTGGACCTCGTCCAAGCGATAGCCGACCGCCGCGAGGAAGTTCGCGTTGGCGGCCAGGATGGTCCCGTCGAGCGCGAATTCGATGACGGCTTGGGATTGGTGAAGGGCGGCGAGCTGACCATCATGGTCGATGTTGCGCAGCACCTGTGCGGTGACATCCGAGGCGAGCTTGACGACCCGCGTCACATGCCCCGCCCGATCCAGCACGGGGTTGTAAGTGGCTTGGATCCAGACGGATTGCCCGTTCTTCGCGATCCGCTTGAACTCACGGGTCTGCGGTTCGCCCCGGCGCAGGGCGTCCCAGAACAGTCGGTATCCCTGGCTCTCACGCTCAGCGGCAGGCACGAACAGGGTATGATGCCGACCTTCGACCTCAGCTAGCGTGTAGCCCATGAGCGTGAGGAAGTTGGCGTTCGCTGTTTTGACCGTTCCATCCGGCGTGAACTCGATCCGCGCACGCGACCTGTCGAGCGCTGCCATGAGAGCGCGGAGATCGGCGTCGAAGAGTGGCACGCGCTGTTTCCTACGGGGAGTTCTTCGTTTGATTGCCAAATGTCTAGAAACAATTCACTTACGCAATGTAAATGACAATGACTTGATCGGTTTTACTTACAGTTGCATGCCCATGAGCCATCCTCGTTTCGACACGTGTGGCTGCTGGCGACGAGAGCGAAGCAAGCGCCCGCAGTATGGCGCCGCACGATTTCGTGAGGATACGGGCAGCTGCATCGCTGAGGCTCCACCGAATGCGGTCTGGATGATGGCAGGGCAGCTCTGCGCAGGTTCCGAGCGGGCGGAACCGCGAGGTCCGCTCTGATGTCTCCGCCGCTTGGAAGCGGACCGGCGGAAATCCACCCAAAGCGGTCGTCATCGCTGAGCGATTGAGCGCCTCGCGCGCCTCCGGTCACCGGTTTCGCATCAGGTCGGCGATTGCCGTCTTGCCGCCAATAAAAGGTGACGACCCTGAAAGCCGGGCAGGTATTCTCGCTTTGACGGAACTATATGTTTTCGCGCTCCACCTGTTCGGAGCAGGCCTTTGCGACCTCTGAGATCGGCAAGCTCGAGTGGCCGGTCGTCCTTGAGGTATCGTCGAGGCAGGAGCGCACACGATTCCGGGCAGCATCCACACCGCTCGATGCACCCAGCTTGCGCAGGAGATTGTCTTTGTCGGCGGTCGATGCCCCGGCCCAAGCTTGCATCGTGTCTCCTGCGTCCAACGCGAAAACAGGCGTTGCCATCATGACGAGAGCGAGCACTCCGGCAGGAAGAAAGCGCATTGGTATCGCCTCGCAGGACAGTGAATCCGCAGCTGCTGTCGGTGTCGGCTCAGAAGGCATCCGCCGTTGACGCGCGGCCTGCCAAGGATCCAACCGGTGAGCACATTGGCTTGCGGATTGAGATAGGTCCTGAAGCGCTTTGGCGGATTGCCGACGACTTGGGGCAAAACCGCACAGTTTCCCCCGACATCGTGGCGTGGCCGGCGTCGGAGGCGTGCCGCTTCAACCGAAGCGGTCGTCGGAACGGGTGATGCGCGCCTAGGCGTGCGCCACTGGCAGCTCGCCCACCTGCGTGGTGTACCGCGGGGTCCGCATCTCGAACTTCGTGTTCCAGTCCCGCCGGCTCACCAGCCCCGCCCGCGCCGGCACCACGGCGCCCCGGCCCCAGCGCGTGTTGCACGCGTCCATCGCCGCCATCAGCGGCCCGGATCGCGCCCGGTCCAATGCGCCGATCAGCGCCCGCGGGCTGTGCGAGAGCGGCACGAGGTCGTTCATGACGATGCCGGCCTTCGAGTACCGCCATGGACGCTCCCCCGGCTCGCGCCAGGTCGTCGCCACCCCGTGCCGCGCCGCCTTGATCAGCGCCAGCGTGTCCGAGCTGTGCTCGGGCAGGCCCACCGTCGTCGAGACCGAGCGCATCGGCGCGCCCCGGTCGTGCTCGCTGGTGTGGTAGAAGATCGTGACGTGGTCGGTGCCCAGCCCCTCCCGCCGCAGCTTCTCGCCGAGCCGCGTCGCGTGGGCGGCCACCGCCTCCTCCAGGGTGGCGCGGTCCTCGATCCGGCCGGAGAACGAGCGGGTCACCGCGCAGCCCTTGCGCCGGGCCGGCACCAGCTCCAGCGGCAGGCAGGCGAGCCCGCGCAGCTCGTGGATGATCCGCTCGCCCACCACGGTCAGCCCCTTGCGCACCGGCCGCGGGACGAGGTCGCGCAGGTCCGCCACGCTCTCGACGCCCATCGCCTCCAGCTTCGCCAGCGAGGCCCGGCCGATGCCCCAGACCTCGGCCGCCGCGATCCGGCACAGCCAGTGCGCGTAGGCCTCCGGGTCGGTCAGGTCGCACACGCCGTCCAGCGCGGGCACCGTCTTGGCGATGTGGTTGGCGAGTTTGGCCAGCGTCTTGGTCGGGCCGATGCCGACGCAGGTCGGGATGCCGGTCCAGGCCAGCACGGTCGCGCGCAGGTCCCGGGCGAGCTCGACCCGGAGCGCCGGCGCCACGTCGGTGAGGTTCAAAAAACTCTCGTCGATGGAGTAGATCTCCACCTGGGGCGCGAACTGCCGGTAGACCGCGTTGGTGCGGCCCGACATGTCGCCGTAGAGCGTGTAGTTCGACGAGAACACGCGCACGCCCTGGGCGCGGCACAGGTCGCGGATCTTGAAGTACGGGTCGCCCATGCGGATACCGAGCGCCTTAGCCTCGGCTGTCCGGGCGATGGCGCAGCCGTCGTTGTTCGAGAGCACGATCACCGGCACCCGGGCGAGCTTCGGGTCGAAGACGCGCTCGCACGAGCAGTAGAAGCTGTTGCCGTCGATCAGCGCCACGGCGCGGCCGCCGCCGATCCGGTCGCGGCGGCGGGCCTCGTGCGTGCTCACGAGAGCTGCGCGCGGGCGACGTGCCAGCGGATCGAGAAGCGGACCACGCCCCAGATCACGCCCTCGCCGAGTTCCTCGACCGCGAAGGCCGGCAGATCCGGGTTGCAGAAGGCGAGCCGCGCGACGTTGCCGTCGACGACGAGGCGCTTGCACGACATCTGGCCGTCGATCGCCGCCACGACGATGCTACCGTGGGCGGGTTTGAGGCTGCGGTCGACGCAGGCGAGGTCGCGGTCGTGGATGCCGGCGCCCTCCATCGACGTGCCGGAGATGCGCCACAGGAACGTCGCCGGCGGGTTCGGCACGAGCCAGCGCGGCAGTTCGAGGGCCCCCTCCAGGAAGTCGTCGGCGGGCGACGGGAAGCCGGCGCAGAGCGCTTGCCCGATCAGGGGCACGCGGACGGCGTCGGGACTGTGGATCAGCAGTTCGTCGATCCGGTTGAGGTGCACGCGGCGCTCCGTTGTGCTAGAACGGAAGCAGAACAAACATCACCTGTGGTGGCGGTTCAATCCGCGCAGGGAATGTTTCTGCGGCGTCGGTGGACCGGTGTGAACTCGGACTGAAAACGCAAGCCATGACGTGGCGTTAAACCGAAAATCCGGTCGGTGGAGAACCGGATCAAACTGTGGAGAGGATGGGTCGGCGATGGCGATGAAGACGGCGTTCGTTGTGCCGCCGTTCGAGCTGCACCGGACGCCGCTGCGGCCCGCCCGGCAGGAGCCGGCGCAGACGGGGAGCGGTGCGCTGAAGAAGGCGGAGAACCTCGCCAACCGGATGCCAGGCGCGGCGGCGCTGAAGGTGGGCGACTATTTGTCTGTCCTGAGCTTTCGCGCAACAGCCATCAAATAACGACGGTCGGACGGGAGCGTGAGGTTGTTATAGATATCAATGAGCTCAAAAACTTCAGTTTGATCATTGGGCTCGGTATTGTGTTCGAAAAAAGCGCTCTCCGGCTTCTCAAGCGTTTCGGAGATGACACGAAGCAAGCGCGTTGCGTTGCTTTGGCCCCTGGAATGTGGCGCTTTCGGTTTATCCGATGAGCCCATCTCCGGCTCGCCTCTTCTGGACTGTTACGTTTCGTACAAAGCCGGCCCTACTGTAGATCGTTAAGCCCAGAAATTACTCACTGGGTGATTATTATTGCATCAGCTGGAGAGTTCAATCCCGGCGGCTGGAGGCTGTCACCGGCTTATTGATGCGAACTCCCAGACCGGGATACCCGGCGTCTGCCCCTTGAGGAACCGGTAGCCCGAGGTCTGGGCGAACGACACGCGGTCGGCATGGACCGCCTGGGCTGCGCCGGTGCTGAGCATGAGCGCACCGCAGGAATCGACACGCAGGGTTCCGTTCTGCGGATGCACGCCGAACAGCTCGGGCGCGGTCCAGCCGAGCCGATGCGCCTCGGCTCCGAACCGATCGATGAAGGTCAGCGCGTTCGCCCGGATCGCCGCCCATTTCACCGGAGCGAGATACCGGCAGGGTGAGGCGTGTTCGGACAAGCGCTCGATCTGGTCGCGCCAGGAGGCGACGGCAGGCGGGAGGTCTGACATGGCCGCTGCGGTAGGCGCGCCTGGTTAACGCGGCGTCACCCGCAAGTCGCCGCCGTCATCGTCATCGACGAGAACGGCAAGGGTCCGGGGATGCGGCTACGGGCGGCGGCATCCGATGCAACCTAGAGCCTGTCGGCTCCTGAGGGGGGTGGCCGGAGCCGGCGAGCGGCGCGATCACGTTCTCGCGCAGGTCCTTGCGCTGATCGGGCTTGAGGACCTGGTCCATCTGCAGCACGCCGCTCGGACGCACGCCGTTGGCGGACAGCTTGTTGGACACCTCGTCGGCCGCGAGCGCCGCCGAGACCGTCTGACGGGCGAACTTCAGCGGCGACAGCCCGCGCAGCCCGTCGCTGCCGAAGGCGCGGAGGTGAAACACGTCGGCCTCGCCGAGCGCGCGGAAGCCCAGCGGGTCGGCATAGTCGTAGGCCAGCGCGCCGGGTCTCGCGATGGGGACCATCGTCGAGCGGACGCGGAACAACGGGACGACGGGGCGGGGTATCACGCCCAGAGCGTCATCAAAAGGGACGGCGTCGTTCACCGCCATGCCCGGACCTTCGACCGACATGCCGCGGCTGCGGCCTTGATCAAGAAGCGCGAGGCGGCACTCGACGCGCCCGGCGCCCTCGCCCAGGCGACGACTGAGGATCCGATCCTCGGGGCGTGATCCGTCGGCCGTCGTCGCAGCCGATCATCGCTTTCGCGCTCTAACACCACCATCGAGGCGGCGCGAGTGGGCGAAACGGACCGCAGTCTCGCCGTGGTAGCTGCTGAGTCGAAGGGACTGGCCGGCCAGACCGCCGGAGGCCACCGACAGACAGCTGCGGGTCACACGTGACCCGCAGCTGTCTGGAAGCTAGAGTTTCGAAAGGGCCGCATGCCCCATTGGGATCCCGCCGGCCGGCGGTATCACAGAACCGGCATCGCCCCCGCAACCGTGATGAGCGCGCCCGAGGTGTAGCTGCTCTCGTCCGAGGCCAGCATCACGTAGGCCGAGGCGAGCTCGGCCGGCTGGCCGGGGCGGCCGAACGGCACTTGGCTGCCGAACGACGTCACGGCATCCTGGCTCATCCCAGACGGGATGAACGGGGTCCAGATCGGCCCCGGCAGCACGCCGTTCACGCGTACGCCCTTTTTGGCCAACAACTGCGCGAGGCTCAGCACCATGTTGCTCAGGGCACCCTTGGTGGCGCTGTACGCCATCAGCGTCGGCATCGGGTGCTTCGAGTTGACCGAGGAGGTGAAGATCACCGAGGCGCCGGGCTTCATGTGGGGGAGTGCCGCCTTGGTCACGTAGAACGGCCCGAACACGTTCGTGCGGAAATGATCCTCGAAGATATTGTCCTCAATCGCGTCGAGATCCTGGTTTGGCTGCTGGAACGCGCCGTTATTGACCAGCACGTCCAGGCGTCCGAACACTTCCACGGTGCGGGCGACGATCTGGCGCCCATAGGCGGGGTCCTTGAGATCGCCGGGCAACAGCAGCGCACGCCGGCCCGCCTTCTCGATCCACTGGCTCACCGCCTCTGCATCCGCCTGCTCCTCCGGCAGGTAGGAGATCGCGACATCCGCCCCCTCCCGGGCGAACGCGATCGCGACCGCACGGCCGATGCCGCTGTCGCCGCCGGTGATCAGCGCCGCGCGCCCGGTGAGCTTGCCTGAGCCTTTGTAGCTCTGCTCGCCGTGATCGGGCTCAGGCTCCATGCGGCCGGTCTTGCCGGGGAAGCTCTGCGGCTGCGCCGGGAAGGGCGGGCTAGGATATTTTTGGAGTGGGTCCGTAGTCACGTATCGTCTCCGGTTGAATGCTGGTCCAACCGGATGGCGACAGGGGGTGTTCCGAACCGCGTCGCCGCGCCCGATCCGCCGATGTCGCGGTGGGTGTGCAGGGCGTGCATGTCGACACAGGTCAGCAACAGGCGCCCCCCAGTCTTGGCACCGAGGAGGCGCCACGATGATTGAGTTCCAGCCCGAGGATCGTGCGGCCCGCCTGATCGACCGTGTCCTGCTCGGGGCCGCGATGCTCTCGCTCACCTTCGGTCTGGCCACCGGACTCTGGGGGTTGCTGCATTGAGCGCGCTGCGGCGTGCTGCCACGGATCGTGACCGGTGATGCGGATCGGCCGCCCGGAGCGGCGCGGATCCGACGGGATTGCGGGCGTGCTGATCGGCGCGGGGCTTGCGCTGCTCGCGCTGGCGCTTCTGTTTGCCGGTTTCCCGTGACCGGCCGCTGCGGACCGTGGCCCGGCGATGACGATCGGCCGTGATGCTGAACCGCGCCCTGCTCGTGGCCGTGCTGCTCGCGGTCGCCGCCTTCCTGATCTATTTGGCCAACCTCGCCCGCGACGCGCTGTCGCCGAACGAGACCTACGCGACCAGCATCGGACTGACGCTCGACCAGTGCGTCTCGGTGCAGGACGGCCTCGCGCCGGAGGAGGCGCGCGCGTACTGCCGGCGACCCGTGCCGAAGCGCCTTTGAGCCGCCGCCTCCGGCCTGGATCCACGAACGCGAAACATCCCGGGCGCGGAGTCCCGGGACGTTCGATCGGATCGGCGCTGGGCAGCCCAGGCGCGGGCTACTGCAGGATCGCCGTACGAAGCCCGGCTCGATATTCGCTCCGGCGCGACGCGGCTCAGCTGCCGAACTTGTAGTTCAGCCCCACGCGACCGAGCACGCCCTCGTTCTGGAAGCGCGTGACGTAGGCGCCCTGGCCGCGCTTGATTGCCGGCAGCAGAACCGTGCTGTTGCCGAGGTTGTAGTACAGCGCCTCGGCCTTCACCGTGACGGCGTTGGAGTGGAAGACGTTCACGAAGGAGTCGCTCGGCAGGGCGTATTCGATGCCGCCGCCGGCCGCGTAGCCTGTATCGACGCGCGAACGGCCGCCGAAGAAGGTCGGCTCGCCCGCAGGCGTCTGGAAGGCGGCCCGGTCCTTGACGGACGCGTAGGCGAAGCCGCCGGTTCCGTAGACCAGGACACGATCGAAGGCGTAGCCGACGCGGCCGCGCACCGTGCCCAGGAAGTCGCCCGTTTGCCAATAGCTGCTGATGCCGCCGAACTGGCCGACGACGCGGCGGGTGCGGTTCAGGTCCGTATAGCTTGCGTCGGTCTCGACGCCGACCACGAAGCCCGAGCCGGGGGTGAACTGATAATTGTAGCCGAGCTGCCCACCGCCGGTGAAACCGTCCTGCGGCAGCGGGAGGGCGGCCGGACGGTTCCCGATGCGGACACCATCGTTGCCCGGGAAGACGCCCGCTGTCCGCACCGTATCCTGGGTCGTCGTGATGTATCCAGCGTTCAAGCCGAAATACGTGCCCGTCCAGGTGAACACCGGCACGGGGATCGGCGCAGGCGGGAGCGCGCGGCGGGGCAGATCGGCAGCCGAGGCTGCAGCCGTCAAGGTTGCGAAGGCTGCCGCGGAGACAATGAGCTTGTTCATATGAACCGTTCCAGGATGAAGACCCTGAAGCGGATGTAACAATGGGCCGTCTTGGACGCTGTGATTGAACTGCAACAGTCCATTTCATAGCATATTCAACAAATATCTGCGCAATATTTTGATATGTAGCCATTTTTCTTGAGTTAAAGTCCGACATTCATGCATCGGACAGCGATTTTTGTGTCCCGTAAGCTGGAGGTCGATTTAGAATAACGTCTTCGATATGCGGGCGGGACCTGCCGCTTACGCGGCGGCTCGTCCGTCCCGCGGGGCAATGGCGGGGCACGATCGGGCGCCGTTCCCGGCTACAGGCTTCGCCGCGACGGCCCCGCGCCGCCGCCTCGTCCGCGCGGGCGGCCCGTCTCTAATGGTCGTGTCCGCAGCCTGGGCCATGAACGTGGCCGTGGTCGTGCCCGTGGTCATGCGTGTGACCGTGATGGTCGTGTTCATGCGCATGATCGTGGGTTTCGTGGGCGTGGCCGTGATGAGCATGGTCGTGGTGGTCATGACCATGATCGTGCCCGTGATGGTCATGGCTGTGATCGTGACCACAGGTGCTGTGATCGTGGGCCGTGCGCTCGGGTCGGAACGGCCGCGAGACCGGGCTGGCGAGGCAACCCTGGCCCCGCACCAGCTCAGCCGCGGCGGCGGTCGCCGGGACGTAGAGCGCGTCAGCGGTGATCTCGGCGGGCACGTGGCTGCTGCCGAGCTGCCAGGCGAGGCGCATCAGCCGGGCCGGATTCTCGGCGCCCACCTCGAGCAGATCCTGCGCGGCGGCCCGCACCGCAACGAGGCGGCCGTCGTCGAGGCGCAGCGCATCGCCGTCGTCGAGGTCCGCGGCCTTGGTGAGAGCCACCGTGAAATCGAGCCCGCCCTCGGCCACCAGTGTCTCGGGCAGCGCGGATCGGCCTGCATGGTCGAGGCTCACGGTGTCGGCGACGCGGTCGGCGCGCACCGCGGCCCGGCGGACGATCGTGGTGGCTGTGGGCATGGGACCCTCCGAAATGGTGCCGCGGCCCCCAATCAGGGTTCCGTCTGAGGCGCGAGGCATAGGGCGAGACGGGAACCGGGCGCAACTCCGGTCGCGCGCCGATGGAACCTTAGCCGTAGGGTCGCGATTGCATTGCTGCTAAGCTCGGGGCGATCCGCCACGATCACGGCCATTGGCCGGACCGGCTGCACAGACCGGATGCACAAGGGAGTTCTGGGGACCATGAAGAAGCTCACTGCTGCCGCCCTCGCCACCATCGCCGCCCTGTCGCTCGGCGCCTGCAACACCCCCGAGGACCGGGCGCTCGGCGGCGCCGGTCTCGGTGCGCTCACCGGCGCGGCGATCGGCGCGGCCGCGACGGGTCGCGCGGGCGGTGCGCTCGCCGGCGCGGCGATTGGCGGTGCCGGTGGCGCCATTGTGGGCGCTTCGACCGCGCCGCGCTGCCCCTACGGCACCTACCGCGACGCCTACGGCAACATCTACTGCCGCTGAGCCAAAGCGGGCCGGGCTATGGCCCGGCCCTTCCGCACGGCCTGAGGAGCGTTTATTCCGGCGCTGAGCCGGGGCATCCCGGTGCCGGACCTACGCCGCCCACGATGATCGCACCGCGTCGACGATTCGCCCCTGAGCCGGGTCGCCTATGACGTCGGCGGCCGAATCTCATGGCGTCTGGGGTAAGATCGGCGGGGCCGGCCTGGGCCTCGCGATCGGTGGCCCCCTCGGGGCGCTGGTCGGGGGTGTCGCGGGCCATTTTCTGCTGGACCGAGTCGGCGCGCCCTTCGGCCGGACCCCGCGCGACGTGGTGTTCACCACCGGCCTAGTGGCTTTGGCCGCCAAGATGGCCAAGTCCGACGGCGTCGTGCTGCCCTCCGAGGTCGAAGCCTTCGGCCGGGTCGTGCAGGTGGAGCCCGCCGCACGTGCGGGCGTCGAGCGTCTGTTCGATCTGGCGAAGAAGACCACGAACGGCTTCGAGGCCTATGCGCGCCAGCTCGCCACGACCTTCGGCGACGAGCCGGCCCTGCTCGAGGACGTGCTAGACGGCCTATTCCAGATCGCGGGTGCCGATGGGGCGCTCCACGAGGCTGAGGAGCGCTACCTCCGCGCTGTCTCCAGTATCTTCGGCTTCGACGAGGCCGCGTTCCGGCGCATCGCCGCCCGGCACGTGCGGCTGCCCGACGATCCCTACGCCGTCCTCGGCCTCGACCGGGACGCTGACGATGCGGGCCTGAAGGCCCGCCATCGGGCACTCGTGGCCGAGCATCATCCCGACCGGGCGCTCGCCCGCGGCCTGCCCACGGAGGCCGTGGCGATCGCCACGCGGCGGCTTGCGGCAATCAACGCCGCCTACGATCGGATCGTGGAGGAGCGCGGTCTGCGGTGAGCGTCGGCCGTCCCGGGCGGCCGGATCCGCGTAACTGGCCTTCAACGCGATGATGGGTTCGTGTGCGGCCTTCTGCCCGGGCGCATCGACGGTGACGCGACTTGGCGCGATGAACCAAAGCAAGTGTAGCGCATTAATCCGCCGCGTCTTGATGAACCGGGAGAGGATTCATGGCAACACATTCTGCTCAGTGGCAAGAGGGCATGGCGGCCAAGAAGGCCGGTCAATTGTCCCGTGACAATCCGTATGTGGTCGGCTCTCAGCAAAGTGCCGATTGGCTGGATGGCTTCACTTGCGACGAGCCGGAGCAGAACGTGGATCGTCCAGAGCCGGGCGAAGGTTAGGTCCCCACTGGGGCCGGCCGAGCTCGCTTGCACCGGCTGGGAATCCCTTCAATCGCCGTGGGGTCGCGGTGTGGACGCGCCGGCGTCGGATCCGCCCGAGCATGCCGCATTCTGCTCCGGGCCGGCCATCCGGCAGCTCCGATCAGGGGCGCCGTCCGGATCACCATCAAGGGCCGGACGGTCCAGTGCCTCCCGGCGTGAACCGTGGCACAAGCGCGCCATGACGCTGACCCCAGACAGCCCCCTCGCCCGCCGCGTCGCCCCTTCGCCGAACCATGGGGAGCGCCGGGGCAGCCGTCCCGACATGCTGATCTTGCACTACACCGGGATGGAGAGCGGGGCCGCCGCCCTGGCGCGGTTGCGCGACCCGCTGAGCGAGGTCTCGGCCCATTACCTCGTGTTCGAGGATGGCGGCACTGTCCAACTGGTGCCGGAGGCGCGCCGGGCCTGGCACGCGGGTGCAGGCACGTGGAAGGGGGAGACCGACATCAACTCCCGTTCTTTCGGTATCGAGATCGTCCATCCCGGCCATGCCGGTGGGCTGCCCCCCTACCCGGAGGTGCAGATCGATGCCGTGATCGCGTTGGCGCAGGACATCCTGGGCCGCTGGCCGATGCCGCCGGAGCGGGTGCTCGCCCATTCCGATGTGGCGCCCGAGCGCAAGGAGGATCCTGGCGAGACCTTTCCCTGGGACCGGCTCGCGGCGGCGGGGATCGGCCATCACGTGCCACCCGCCACCCTGCGGGACGGCCGCTTTTTCGCCCAGGGCGATGCCGGCCAACCCGTCGAGGCCCTGCAGGCGATGTTCGGCCTCTATGGCTACGATCTGCCGGTCACCGGCCTGTTCGACGCGCGCACCCGGGCCGTGGTCACTGCGTTCCAGCGCCATTTCCGGCAGGCGCGGGTGGACGGCGTGGCCGACGCCTCGACCATCACCACCCTGCGCGATCTCATCGCGGCCATGCCGACGTAGGGCTCAGAGCCAGGGCTATGCCCTGGACCCGCGAAAGGACTTGGTCCTCTCGAAACCTGATGTCAGGCCCGGTGAGCGTTCGCCTCTCGTGGTGCCGGGCCCGTCACCGCCTTCGCCGTGTCGGTCCGGGTCCGCCACAGGCTGTAGGCGACGCCAGCTGCCAGGAAGGCGAGCGTCACCACCAACGAGACCCACGGCTGCACCGTAATGAGCCCGAACGTGTCGGCGACCACGATCTTGGTGCCGATGAAGATCAGGATGAAGGCCAGCGCCGTCTTGAGATAGGCGAAGCGGTCCACCATCGCGGCGAGCGCGAAGTAGAGAGCGCGCAGGCCCAAGATCGCGAAGATGTTGGAGGTGTAGACCACGAAGGTGTCGGTGGTGATCGCGAAGATCGCCGGCACGCTGTCGACCGCGAAGATCACGTCGGCGCCGTTGACCAGCACAAGCGCCAGCGCCAGCGGCGTGAACCACAGGGCGACCTTGCCGGTCTTCGGGTCGGTCTTGCGGATCGCGAAGCGCTGGCCGTGCAGGGTCGGCGTGACTCGGAAGGTCTTCTTGAACCAGCGCACCACGGCACTGTTCTGGAAGTCGCCCTCCTCCTCAGCGCCCGAGAACAGGATCTTCAGGCCGGCATAGATCAGGAAGGCGGCGAACAGCGAGAGCACCCAGTGCACCTGATGCACCAGGGCGGCGCCGAGCCCGATCATCAGGCCGCGCAACAGCACCGCCGCCAGGATGCCCCACAGCAGGACACGATGCTGGGCGGCACGGGGGATGCCGAGTGCCGTGAGGATCATCGCGATGACGAAGACGTTGTCCATCGACAGCGACTTCTCGACCACGAGGCCGGTGACGTATTCCTCGCCAGCCTGGGGCCCGAGATACCACCAGATCCAGCCGCCGAAGGCGAGACCGAGGGCCAGGTAGAAGCCTGTGAGCAGAAGGCTCTCCCGGACGCCGATCTCGTGCTCCTTGTCCCGGTGCAGGAGACCCAGATCGAAGGCGAGCAGGCACGCGATCAGGACGTGGAACCCGAGCCACATCCACAACGGCTTGCCGAGCCATTCGACGGTGAGAACGTCCATCATACGCGGGACCTGATGCTGATTCCGAAAGGAAAGCATCGGCTCCGACATCACGGGCGCTGAACAGCGCCCGCCAGAGGGGCCCGCAGCCGATCCATTCGAGGTAAGCGGTGATCCGGGCGAATCAAGGGCAACGCGCCTCAGCCTTGGGCATGCCGCCGCCGATACTCCGCGGGCGTCGTGCCGACCCGCCGCTGGAAAGCGCGTCGGAAGGTGTCGGCATCCCGGAACCCGCAGGCGCCCGCAACCCGCTTCAGGGCGACACCACCGGTCTCGAGGAGGCGGCGGCCGGCCTCGATCCGCACGGTTTCGACATAGGCGGCCGGGGTCAGGCCGGTCTCGGCCCGGAACAGGCGCGCGAAATGGCGTGGGCTCATACCGGCCCGCCCCGCGAGGTGGTCGACGCCGTGATCCGCCGCCGGGTGGGCGGCGACCCAGCGCTGCACTTCCTGGAGGGCCGAGCGGCCGGACGGGGCGCTGACGCCGCGGCGGCTGAACTGCATCTGGCCCCCGCCGCGCTTGAAGAACATCACGAGTTGGGCCGCCACGAGACGGGCTATCTCGGGCCCCTCGTCCTCCTCCACAAGCGCCAGCGCGAGGTCGAGCCCGGCCGTGACGCCGGCCGCGGTCCGGAGCTTCCCGTCGAACAGGCAGATCGCGTCGGGCTGGACCCGTGCCTGAGGGTAGCGCGCTGCCAGCTTGTCCGCGACGGCCCAGTGGGTCGTGACCCGGCGGCCGTCGAGGAGACCGGCCTGCCCGAGCAGGAAGGCCCCGCTACAGACCGAGCCGTAGCGTCGGCACCGCGCCGCCGTTCGGCTGAGCCACGCGAGGAGATCAGGCCCGAATGCCGCCTCATGGATCCGCGGCGCGCCCGCGACGAGGAGCGTGTCGAAGGCCACATCTGCGGGGGCGACCAGATCCGGCAGCAGTCGCCGGCCCGACGATGTCGTGATGGGTCCGGGTTCCGTCCCGACGAGGGCGAGGCTGTAGGCCGCGCAACCGCTCTGCACGTTCGCCTCGGCGAAGACATCAAGCGGCCCGGCCACGTCGAGGAGCTGGACATCGGGCAGGGCGAGCAGCGCGATCGATCGGGGCGCCATGGGGACTCCGTGGCCGACGGTGCCAGCATTTTGGCAGAGATCGTCGTCTCACGACGATTGATGCCAAGCCGGCCTCCTCGTAGCTCGAAGCGGTCCTCAGCGCAAAGGAGCCCGTCCATGAGTTTCCGGTTCGAAGCCGCCATCCCTGACAGCACGCTGGCCCGAGCGATCACCGAATTCGTCCGCGACAGCGAGACCGAGTTGCTCTTCAACCATTCGAGCCGGGTCTATCAGTTCGGTGCCATAGCCGGGATCAGACGTAGTCTGACCTTCGACCGCGAGCTGCTCTACGCGGGCGCCATGTTCCACGACCTCGGCCTGATGCCGGATCACAGCAGTGCCACGGAGCGCTTCGAGGTGGACGGCGCCAATGCCGCTCGCGATTTCCTCAAGGCCCACAAGGTGCCGGAGGCGGACATCACTACGGTCTGGACCGCCATCGCGCTCCACACCACGCCCGGCATCCCGGTCCACATGCATCCGGTGGTCGCGCTGGTGACGGCCGGCGTCGAAATGGATGTGCTGGGCCTCACCTACGGGCAGTATTCCGATGCCGAGCGCGAAGCAGTCGTCTCGGCTTATCCCCGCACGCCGGACTTCAAGGAGGACATCATCCAGGCCTTCTACGACGGCATCCGGCACAAGCCGGACACCACCTTCGGCAACGTGAAGGCAGACGTGATCGCCGACAAGGACCCGAGCTTCCGCAGGAGCAATTTCTGCAGCGTGATCCGGGCTTCACGCTGGCCCGGTGGCGCACATGAGTCGGGCTGCGGCTGCGGCCAGCACGCTTGAGGCGCATCCGCGTATAAGGCTCAGACCGACCTCTCCGGCGTGCCGCTCATCTTAGGCGTGCCCTGCCCGCCCAGCGGCCGCTCCTCCATCAGCGCCAGGAACCCGAAGGCCGCAAGCAGGCCCAGGCAGGCGGCCGCGAACACGTACCGGAAGGTCAGGGCGAGCTGCGCCGGGTCGGCGCCGCGGATCAGGCTCTCCACGTCATGGCCCCCGGCTCCGCCCGCGACGCCGCCGAGCACGATCGTGCCGAACGCCGCCACGATCAGCGCACCGCCCAGGGACCGGAAGAAATTCATCGCCGCGGTGGCGATGCCGAGCTGGTGGCGGGCCACGGCGTTCTGGATCGCGATGGTCGACAGCGGCAGGATCGTCCCGATCCCCATGGAGAGCAGCGCGAACAGCACCTCCATCAGCCAGAAGGGTAGCGCCCGCCCCTGCCACGCGATGACGGCGCAGCAGGCAAGGCTGATGCTCATCATGGCAAGCGGCAGGCGCTTGTAATGCCGAAAATAGATCATCGAACGGCCCGACAGGGTCGCGCCCGTCACGGTACCGACCATCAGCGGCACCAGCGCGACGCCGGACTCGCTTGCCGAGAGGCCGATCACCCCTTCGAGGAAGATCGGCACGTAGATGGTCAGCCCGATGAAGGTGCCCATGGCGAAGCAGGCCGACAGTGTCGCGCTGTAGACCACTTGGTTGCGTAGCACTTCGGTGGGGATCAGCGGCTCCGCCGCCGTGGCGAGTCTGGCTGCGAAGCCGCCGCAGAGCACCAGGGCCAGGGCGAGGAGGCCCAGCACCGGTGCCGAGCCCCAGGGATAGCGCACGCCGCCCCAGCTCAGGGCGAGCAGCAGGGTGATCGAGCCCGCGACCATCAAAGCGGCCCCGGGCCAGTCGAGCCGATGCCGGCGGTCGTGACGCGGCAGCCGCTTCAGGTTGGCGTTGGTCAGCACGAAGGCGAGGACGCCGATCGGCAGATTGATCCAGAAGATCAGCGACCAGTGGAGGTGCTGGGCGAAGAACCCCCCGAGCAGCGGCCCCGCCACCGAGGCCGTCACGAACACCCCCGCGATGATAACCTGATAGCGCGCCCGCTCCTTGGGAGACATGATGTCGGCCAGGATGATCTGGGCGAGCGCAATCAGCCCGCCGCCGCCGATGCCCTGGAGGCCCCGGGCCAGCGCCAGCGTCACCATCGTGGGGGCCAGCGCGCAGGCGAGCGATCCGATCACGAAGGTCGCGATGGCGATCAGCAGCATGATCCGCCGGCCGTGGATGTCGGAGAGCTTGCCGTAGAGCGGCGTCACCGCCGTGGAGGCCAGCAGGTAGGCGGTGACGATCCAGGGGAGGTTGGCGGCGTCGCCCAAAGCCAGCCCGATGGTCGGCATGGCGGTCGCCACGATGGTCTGGTCCAGGGCCGCGAGCAGCATCGCAGTCATCAGGCCGTAGACGATCGCGCGGATTTCAGCCTGGCCGAGCTGGGCCTGCGCGGCGGGGATGCTCGGGGTCCCAGTGATGGCGACGGGGCTGGCCACGTATCTGAGTCTCTGCGGTTCGGGGTGCGGGCGGCCGAGCCTGGCGCGTCGATCGCGGCAGCTTCGGGGACGGGGGAGAATTTTTTTCTGCAGGTCTGGGTTCCGTCATAAAGGAGCCGCTTGCGCGGCGAGTCCGGTGCCGGATCCCAGATCAGGTTCCGCTGACGCGTCACCTGTCCGAGACAGGGGCGGTCAGGAGGAAACGCTGCCTTTTCCCGGGCGCATGCAGCGCCAGCGGAATGCGACCCGAGAGCCAGCACAGGACTTGCCGCGAAGCGGCTCGGCCTCAGTCCACCGACGGCAGCCACCCTTGACAGGACCGGCCCGCCTGCCGCTCTCCCGACGGATGCCGCAGGATAGGGACGAGATCGCCATCGTGGGCGGCGGGCCGGCCGGGCTCGCTGCGGCCGAGGTGCTGGGCGAGGCTGGCTGCGCCGTCACGGTCTACGAGCGGATGCCCTCCGTCGCCCGCAAGCTGCTGATCGCCGGGCGGGGCGGCCTCAACATCACCCACAGCGAGGCGCGGGCGGACTTCCTCGGCCGCTACCATCCGCAAGGGTATCTCGACGCCGCCATCGCGGCCTTCCCGCCCGAGGCCCTGCGGGACTGGTGCGCGGACCTCGGCGAGCCGACCTTTGTCGGATCGAGCGGGCGCGTCTTTCCGCAGAGCTTCAAGGCCTCGCCCTTGCTGCGGGGCTGGCTCGCGCGGCTCGACCGCCTCGGCGTCCGGATCCGGACCCGGCACCGGCTCACGGCCCTGGACGCGGCGCTGACGATCGAGGCCCCGGACGGCTCCCTCGAAATCCGGCCCCGGGCGGCCCTGCTGGCACTCGGCGGCGCGAGCTGGCCGCGCCTCGGCTCGGACGGGCGCTGGGTGCCGCTCCTCGAAGGGCTCGGCGTGGCGGTGTCGCCCCTGCGCCCGGCCAATGTGGGTTTCGCGGTGGCGTGGTCCGACCTGTTCCGGGACCGGTTTTCCGGGGCGCCGCTGAAGCGGATCGCTCTCGCCTGCGACGGCGCCAGGACGCGCGGCGAGGCCGTGGTCACGCAAACCGGTCTCGAGGGCGGGGCGGTCTATGCCCTGTCCCGCACCCTACGCGAGGCGATCGCCGCCCGAGGGAGCGCCAAACTCGTTATCGACCTGCGCCCTGACCTGACCCGGGACGCCCTCGCCCGCCGCCTGTCCGGCGCCCGGCCGGGCGACTCGACCGCGACCCGTCTGCGGAAGGCCGCGGGGCTCCCGCTAGTGGCGGCGGGCCTTCTGCGCGAGGCGGCCGGCGCCGCCCTCCCGGCCGATCCCGGGATGCTCGCCGGGCTGATCAAGGCCGCGCCGCTGACTCTCACCGCCCCGGCGCCGATCGAGCGGGCGATCTCGACGGCGGGCGGAGTCCGGCTCGACGCCATCGACGGGCGATCGATGCTGCGCGCCCGTCCCGGCCTGTTCCTGGCCGGCGAGATGCTGGACTGGGAGGCACCCACCGGTGGCTACCTGCTCCAGGGCTCCATCGCGGGGGGCCGGGCGGCGGCCGCCGGGATGCTCGAGTGGCTGGCCGAGACCGGCGGCTGAGCCCGGCGACCTACGGCCGCGTGCAGAAGCCCACGATCCCCGCGGCCTCCGCCGGGCAGGAAGCGCCCTCCCCGTCATAGACCGGCGTGCCGACCTTGAGGCAATGGGCGGTCACCAGCGTCTCCCCGCCCTCGCAGGTCACGGTGCAGCCGCCTGCGCAGTCGGATTTGCGCACCGGCCGCAGGACGGCGGTGGCGCCGGCCTCACCCCGCGCTCCTGTCCCGCCCGGCGTTCCGGACAGACCTCTCGGCCCCGGAGCGCCCTGGAGGCCGGAAATCCCTGTCTCGCCCGGTTCGCCCTTCGGGCCGGGTGCGCCCTGCGGACCAGCCGGACCCTGGGGACCGGCTTCGCCCCGGGGACCCATCTCGCCCTTGGGCCCCATCTCACCCTGGGGACCTTGATCGCCCTTGGTACCTGCTTCGCCTTTGGCGCCCGTCTCACCGGGTGGCCCTGCGGCGCCCTGAGGGCCGGGCGGGCCCGGCGGTCCCTCGGGGGCGCAGTTCGCCACCACCGCCTCGCGCTCGTCCGGTTCGGATTTAAGCGTCACCACGCAGGTCGCGGGCCGGTAGGGCACCCGGAAGACGAACCGGCCCCGTCGGTCGGCCTGGATCGAGATGTCGTCGTCCAGCACCACGATGGCGCCGGGCTTGCGCACCGAGCCCGAGACCCGTAGGTCGCCGGCCTCGATGCGGGCGTCGTAGACCATGATCGGCTGGCTCGGCGTCTGCGGCGCCCGGGCCTGTCGTCGCGGTGCGGGGACGCCTTGGCCCCCCGGATCCGCCGGCTGCTGGGCCAAAGCCGCCCCCGACAGGGCGAGCAGGAGCGTGAGGGCGAGGGCTGGGCGCATGCGCGGTCCGTATCGGCCGCGTCAGGCACGCGGCAGCCGCCTTGTGGGCTCGCCCTGCGATTGCGGTCAACCGGGGCCGTTGAATCCGGTGGCAGCGGCTGCCTCCACAGGCGTCCACACCTGTCCACAGGCCAAGCTGCTGCTCTGACGCGAGATTCAGGAGCCCCGCCGAAACCGTTTGTGCATGTTCTTGTTATGTTCTTATCGTCGGGCATGACTGGAGCCGACGGAGATGGGGCTGGACCCTGCGGACGAGACCGAGCGGGACCCCGCACGCGGCTTACGGCAGGCCCGGCTGGCCGCCCTGCGGGCGCGGCTCGCGCCGCCAGACGGTGGCCGGAATCCGCGCCCGGTCCTGCCGCTCGGCCTGCACGCCCTCGATGCACACCTGCCCGGCGGCGGCCTCGTGCTCGGGCCACCCCACGAGATTGCGCCGGCGACGCCCGCGGACACGATCGCGGCCCTTGGCTTCGCCCTGGCGCTCTGTGCCCGTCACCTCGCCGGGCAGCCCGGCGCGACGCTGATCGTGGCCGCGCCGGGCCAGCCCCTACCCTACGGCCACGGCCTTGCCGGCCTCGGCCTCGATCCCACCCGGCTGCTCCTGCTGGAGGCCAGCAGCGATGCGGAGGTCTTTCGCGCGCTGGAAGCGGCCCTGCACGCCCGTGCGCTTACGGCCCTCATCGGCCTGCTGCGGGCCGGGATGCCGCTGAAGCCGGGCCGGCGCCTGCAGCTTGCCGCGGAAGGCTCTGCCCCGCCGCTCCTGCTGCTCCTGCGGCCCGCGGAAGCCGGGATGCCCAACGGGGCCGCCACCCGCTGGCTGATCGCCGCCGCGCCCGCATCCCGGGACCGGTTCGGCACCCTCGACAAGCCGCGCTGGCGGGCGCGACTCGAACGCTGCCGCAACGGGCGCGGCGGCGACTGGCTTCTGGAGTGGGACCATGCCGCGCATCGTCTGCATCTGCTTGAGTCACTGGCCGGTGACGCGGCTGCGGCGGGCCGGTCTCGCGCCTGAGGGCGGCCCGCTGGCGGTGGCGGCCGAGGGGCCGGGCGGCCTGCGGCTCGTGGCCCTTGATCCGAAGGCCCTCGCCCTCGGCCTGCGGCCCGGCGAGCCCCTCGGCCGGGTCCGGGCGCGGATCGGCGTACCGCTTCAAGTCTACCCCGCCGACCGGGATGCCGACCGGGACGCCCTGATCCGCCTCTGCCGCTGGGCTTACCGCTACGCGCCCCTCGTGGCGCCGTTCGGGCCGGCCGAGGCCTCGGACGGGCTCTACATCGACGTCGCCGGTGCGAGCCACCTGTGCGGCGGCGAGGCGAACCTCGTCGACGACCTCGCCGGACGCCTCGCGCGGTCGAAGATCCCGGCGCGGATCGCGCTGGCCGACACGCCCGGCGGCGCCTTCGCGCTGGCCCGCCACGGCGCGACCGACCGGATCATCGTACCGCCGGGCGGGGCCGCCGAGGCGTTGCGATCCCTGCCCGTGGAAGGCTTGCGGCTCGATCCCGGCACGGTCTCGGGCCTCAGGCGGCTCGGCCTGCGCCGGATCGGTGAACTCGACGCCCTGTCCCGAGGTTCGCTCGCCCGGCGCTTCGGTGCGGCGCTGCTGCTGCGCCTGGATCAGGCCCTGGCGCGCCGGCCCGAGCCGCTGACACCCCTGACGGAGGCAGCCGACTACGCCGCCGCCCGTGGCTTCCTCGACCCGATCGGCCGGCAATCGGACATCGTCCGGACCGGCCGTGACCTGATGGCGGAACTCGCGCCCCGGCTGGAGCGGGACGGGCGCGGCGCCTGCGCGGTGCGTCTCGCCCTCCATCGGGTCGACGGCGCGGTCCGCGATCTCGATCTCGGCCTGTCCCGCCCCGAGCGCGATCCCGAGCGGGTCGCGGCCCTGGTCTCCCTGCGCCTCGACCGGCTGGGGGCTGCCCTCGATGCGGGTTTCGGCTTTGAGACGGTGACGCTGGCCGTGACGGTGACGGGCGCCATGCCGGCCCGCCAGACGGATCTCGGCACGGCATCCGCGGGCGACGGGGTTGGGTTCCTGGCCGACGCCCTGGCGCAGCGGCTCGGGCGGGCGCTGCTGCGGTTCGAACCGCGGGCGAGCCATCTGCCGGAGCGGGCTGACGGGGGTGTTGGTTGGGTGGCCGGAGAGGGGCACGGATCGGTGCCGAGTTTGGGTCTTGGCCAGACACAGGCGCCACCCCCTCCCCCCCCTGCGGGGGAGGGTGGCCCCCGAAGGGGGTCGGGAGAGGGGAGCGACGCTGCAAGAGAAGGCGCCGGCCTTCATGACGGTCGCGTTCCTTCCGGAAACGTCGCTCCCCTCTCCCGACCCTCGCTGACGCGCGGGCCACCCTCCCCCGCAGAGGGGGGAGGGAAATCGCACGCCCTTACTTCCCTCGTCGATACCCCCTGGCCCGATCATCTCCCGCCCCGCCCCCTGGTGCTGTTCCCCCGGGGCGAGGCCGCCTGCGATGTGCTCTCGACCATCCCGGAGGGGCCGCCCAGGCGGTTCCGCTGGCGCGCGCAGATCCACCGCGTCACCCATGCCGAGGGGCCAGAGCGGGTCGCCGCCGAGTGGTGGCACGCGCCCGGGAACGACCGGGACTATTACCGCATCGAGTGCGAGGCCGGTCACCGCCTCTGGCTCTACCGCGACGGGCCGCATGCCCCCGACCGCCCGGCCGCGTGGTACGTCCACGGGCTGTTCGCGTGAGCGATCTCGCCTACGCCGAACTCGCCGTCACCACGAACTTCTCCTTCCTGCACGGCGCCTCGCACCCGCAGGATTACGTCGTGCAGGCGGCTTCCTACGGCCTGCGCGCGATCGGCATCGCCGACCGCAACACCGTGTCCGGCGTGGTGCGGGCCCATGCGGCGGCGCTGGCGCTGGAGGGCACCGCGATCCGGATTCTGCCCGGCGTACGCCTCGTCACCGAGGAGGGGTTCGAAGCCGTCACCTACCCGATGGACCGGGCTGCTTGGGGGCGTCTCTGCCGGCTGCTGACCCTCGGCAACCGGCGGGTCCGAAAAGGGGAGTGCCGCTTTTCCTTTGCCGAGATGCTGGAGGCCGCCGAGGGGCAGATGTTCATCGCCATGCCGCCGGCAAGGCGTCTGCAGGAGGGGTTCCGGGCGCGGCTGGAGGCGCTCGCCGCCGCCGCCCCGGGCCGGACCTTCCTGGGGGCGAGCCACACCCGCCGCGGCGACGAACGGCGGCGCCTCGGCCTGCTCGCCGAACTGGGCGCGGCTTCGGGCGCCCCGATGGTCGCGGTCTCGGACGCGCTCTACCACCACCCCGAACGGCGCCCGCTCCAGGATGTGGTCACCTGCATCCGGGAAGGCTGCCGGATCGGGGAGGCCGGCTACCGCCTGGAGGCCAATGCCGAGCGCCACCTGAAGCCCCCCACCGAGATGGCCCGGCTGTTTGCCGACCATCCGGGGGCGCTGGCCCGCACCATCGAGATCGCGCAGGCCTGCGACTTCTGCCTGTCCCAGCTGCGCTACGAATATCCCGATGAGCCGGTGCCGCCCGGTCGCACGCCGCAGGACTATCTGGCGGAAAAGACCTTCGAGCGGGCACGCTGGCGCTACGGCGGTGAGGTTCCGGCCGCCGTCGCGGCAACGCTCCACGAGGAGCTGCGGCTCATCGCCAAGATGGACTATGCGCGCTACTTCCTGACCCTGTTCGACGTGGTCGAATTCGCTCGCAGCAAAGGCATCCTCTGCCAGGGGCGTGGCTCGGCGGCCAATTCCGCCGTGTGCTTCTGCCTCGGCATCACCGCGGTGGACCCGTCCAAGCACCGGCTTTTGTTCGCCCGCTTCATCTCGGAGAACCGGGGCGAGCCCCCCGACATCGACGTCGATTTCGAACACGAGCGCCGCGAGGAGGTGATCCAGCACCTCTATGCCCGCTACGGCCGGGAGCGCGCCGCCCTCTGCGCCACGGTGATCCATTACCGCCCCCGCATGGCGATCCGCGAGGTCGGCAAGGTCTTGGGCCTGACCGAGGACGTGACGGCGGCGATCGCCGACACGGTCTGGGGCTCCTGGGGCACCGGCATGCCGGACCAGCACGTGCGTGAGGCCGGGCTCGATCCCGACAACCCCGCGATCCGGCAGGCACTCGACCTCGCTCATCAGCTGATCGGCTTCCCCCGCCACCTGTCGCAGCATGTCGGCGGCTTCGTGCTGACCCGCGGCCGCCTCGACGAGACCGTGCCGGTGGGCAATGGCGCCATGGCGGACCGCACCTTCATCGAGTGGGACAAGGACGACATCGACGCCATCGGCCTGATGAAGGTCGACGTGCTGGCGCTCGGCATGCTGACCTGCCTCAAGCGCGGCCTCGACTTTCTGGAGCGCGACCACAACACCTTCTACGAGACGCTGGCCGACCTGCCCCGGGAGGATCCCGCCACCTACGCGATGCTGGCGAAGGCCGATTCCGTCGGCGTGTTCCAGGTCGAGAGCCGGGCGCAGATGTCGATGCTGCCGCGCCTGAAGCCGAAGGAATTCTACGACCTCGTGGTGCAGGTGGCGATCGTGCGCCCCGGCCCGATCCAGGGCGACATGGTCCATCCCTACCTGCGGCGGCGGTCCGGGATCGATCCGGTAGAGTACCCCGCCCCGCATCCGGACTATGGACCGGCGGACGAGTTGAAGGAGGTCCTGCACAAGACCTACGGTGTGCCGCTGTTCCAGGAACACGCCATGCAGATCGCCATCACGGCCGCGGGCTTCACCCCGGCCGAGGCCGATGGCTTGCGCCGAGCGATGGCGACCTTCCGCCATGTCGGCACGATCGGCGGGTTCGAGGAAAAATTCATCGGCGGCATGACACGCCGGGGCTATCCGAAGGATTTCGCCGAGCGCTGCTTCGCGCAGATTAAAGGCTTCTCAACCTACGGTTTCCCGGAGAGCCACGCGGCGAGCTTCGCACTCCTCGTCTACGCCTCGGCCTGGATGAAGTGCCGGCACCCCGACGTCTTTCTGGCCGCGATCCTCAACGCCCAGCCGATGGGCTTCTACCAGCCGGCGCAGCTCGTGCGCGACACCCGCGCCCACGGGGTCGAGGTGCGGGGCGTCTGCGTCAATGCCAGCGACTGGGACTGCACCCTGGAGCCGGCCGCGAACCCGGAGATGCACGCCGTGCGGATCGGCCTGCGCGTCGTGCGCGGCCTGCCCGAGGCTGCGATGCGCAGGCTCGTGCGGCTGCGCGCCAACGGCTATGCCAGCATCGAAGGCTTGCAGGCGTCCCTCGCCCTGCCCCGCAACACCCTGGAGCGGCTGGCCGAGGCGGATGCGTTCCGGTCGCTCGGCCTCGACCGGCGTGCCGCCCTATGGATGGTCCGTACCCTGGAGGGGACGTCATCCCGCAAGGCCGCAAAGGCCGACGGCACCGAGCGCCGCGCCCATCTCCTCGATGCGCCCCTGCCGCTCTTCGCGTGGCACGCCGATGACGGCCTGTTCCGGCACGAGCCGGCTGTGGAGCTACCGGCTTTGGCCCCGTCCGAGGCGGTGGCCGAGGATTATGCCGCCACCGGCCTCTCGCTCCAGGGACACCCGGTCGCCTTCTTCCGGGGGCGGCTCGCCCGGATCGGCGCGATCCCGGCCCGGGCCCATCTCGATCCCGCCTTGCCCCAGGGGGCGCGGGTCACGGTGGCGGGGCTCGTGCTGATCCGCCAGCGGCCGGGCACCGCCAAGGGCGTGGTGTTCCTGACCCTGGAGGACGAGACCGGTATCGCCAACGTGATTGTCTGGAAGACGGTGTTCGAGGCCAATCGCCGGGCCGCCATGCAGGCCCGGTTCCTGGCTGTGCGTGGCCGGATCCAGCAGGCGGATGGGGTGGTCCACCTCGTGGCGGAGGGGTTTCGCGATCTCACCGCTTCCTTACGCGACCTGCGCGAGGCCGGGATGACGCTGCCCCCCGAGAAGACGGATTTCGGCGTGCCCCCGGACCGGCGGATGTATCCCAGCCGGGACTTCCACTGAGTCCCTAGGGCGCGACTCTAGGATGTTGCCTTCGACATTATCCCCTTGGATTTATTCTGGTCGCCCGAATGGGTTGATCACCCAAGGTGCGGCGTTCTGTCTACCGAAATATGGACCTTCCGCGCATTGGCCCCGAACCGATCCCATGACTAGGTGGTTAAGCTCGCGATTGCGGAAGCGCAGCCACGACCCGATTGCCGGAGGTGACGAACGCCGGGCAGAAGAGAGCAGGTTCGATGGAACAGCCCGACGCTTGGCATCAGACGGACCGGCTCGATACCGAACAGGGCAAGGGCGATCCCTTCGCCGCCGCGGTCCGCGCCACGCGGATGCCGATGATCATCACCAATCCGCGGCTTGCCGACAACCCGATCGTCTTCGCCAACGACGCCTTCCTGCGGATGACCGGCTACGACCGCGCCGAGGTCATGGGCCGCAACTGCCGCTTCCTCCAGGGCAAGGAGACTGACCGCGGCGCCATCGCGCTGATCCGCGAGGCGGTCACGGCCCGCACCGACATCGCGATCGACATCCTGAACTACCGCAAGGACGGGGTGCCGTTCTGGAACGCGCTCTATCTGAGCCCGGTCGTCAACGAGGCCGGCGAGGTGTTGTTCTTCTTCGCCTCGCAGCTCGACGTCACCGACCGGGTGGACGCGCATCTGCGGGTCCAGCAGGAGAAGGACCGGTTCGAGGCGGAGGTCTCCAAACGCACCCGTGACCTGACCGAGGCGCTGGCCACGCAGACCATGCTGGTCCATGAGGTCGATCACCGGGTCAAGAACAACCTGCAAATGATCGCGGCCCTGTTGTCCATGCAGACCCGGGCGATCACCGATCCGGCCGCCCGCACCGCCATGCAGGCGATGCTGACCCGGGTCGAGGCGCTGGGGACGGTCCATCGGCGGCTCTACCAGTCCAACAATGTCGAGCGGTTCGACGTGGCCGAGTTCGCCCGCGACCTCGCCACCGATCTCGTCCGCGGTTCCGGCGACCGGATCCGCCTGCATCTCGACCTAGAGGCGGTGGAGATCCCGGTCGCCAAGGCGCCGCCCGTGGCGCTGATGATGAACGAATTGATCACCAACGCTCTCAAGCACGCCTTCCCGGGCGACCGCCCGGGGCGGCTCTCCGTGACGGTGGCGCCGGACGAGGCCTACTTCACCATCAAGATCGCCGATGACGGCATCGGCATGCCCCTCCAGGTGATGGAGCAGCGCTCCTTCGGGAAGCGCCTGATCGGCACACTCTGCCGCCAGCTCAATGCCAGCATCGCCTGGATGACCAACGATCCCGGAACGATCGTCACCATACGCCTGCCGCGCGAGATGGCCGGCGGTCTGGAGGCTGCGTGACCGAGCCGCTCAAGATCCTCGTCGTCGAGGATGAAGCCCTCATCCTGATGCAGATCGAGATGATGCTGGAGGACGCTGGCCACTGCGTCGTGGGCACGGCCATGACCGCCCGGGAGGCCATCGCCCTCGTCCACGAGACAAGGCCCGAGTTGGTACTCATCGACCTGCGCCTCGGCGACGGCTCCTCAGGTCTCGACGTGGCGCAAGCGGTGCGCGATCTTGGCGGTATCACGGCCGCGTTCATGACCGCCAACGCCCAGGCGCTCAGCGATGATATGGCGGGAGCCACGGCGGTGATCGCCAAGCCGTTTACCGGTACGGTACTGGAAGAATCTCTGACCTACCTGGAGGATTGCGTGCGCCGGCCGCCGCCAACCGCGAGCGTGCCGCCGGGGATGCGCGTCGCCGAGGCGTGGCTCGCGAATTTTGCCCGGATGCGGGCCGATTCGACCCCTCGACAGGGGCCGCGCCGCAGCTAGAGTGCTGTCATGCCGAGCTTGACCGTGACGCGCCTCCTGGCCGCCCTCGCCTGCCTGCCGCTCCTCGCGGCGGCAGCCCGGGCCGATACCTGCGACGACCTCGCCCGGCAGATCGCGGGGGCGATCGGTGGCAAGGTCGGCAAGCGCGCTGGCCCCAGCATCGACATCCGCCTCGCCGGGCTGATCAAGTTCGACGTGACCTGCCGGGCCGAGCCGATCGTGCAGGCAACCTCGGCCGAGCCCGCCCCCTCGGCGACCTTCTTCCGCGACCTGTCGGTGGCCTCCGAGATCCTGATCGGAGAAGCGGCCGCCACGGTCGAGCCGATCATCGCCAACGCCTACCGGACGTCCCTGTCGGAGCGGCGCAAGTCGTTCATCCAGCAGAACGGCTGGTCGGCCTCCTGCTACACCGACCCGGGCAGCACCACGATGCGCACCCTGTGCTCGGTGGGGCGCATCCCGCCGGGATAAGGCGCCCTTGACCGGGCGAGCGGCCGGCGGGACCCTCCGCACCTGTCGAGTCTGCCCGGGCTATCCCATGACGATTCTCGAGACACAGCCCGTCCACAGGACCGATCCCCACCGGGGGTTCTGGGACTTCATCGTGACGCGTCCCGACGAGGAGAAGTGGGAACTCATCGAGGGCCAGATCGTGATGCAGGCCCATCCGAGCCTCGTGCACCAGGTCATGGTCGTTAATCTCCAGCGCCTCCTGAACGAGGGGCTGGCACAGTCGGGCTCGACGTGGATCGCCCTTCACGACCTGACCATCGACCTCCGACCCTTCATTACGGGACATACCTACGTCCCTGATGTCGCGGTCATCGATGCGGCGACCATCGAGGCTGACCAGAACGTCGTCGACGGCTGCTATCTGGCTGCCGAGATCCTCTCGCCGAGCGACCACCGAAAGCTCCCCGGCACGCGCCAGACGAAGATCGACGTCTAGCGTGCGGGCTACGAGGCCTTGCCGCTCTGTCAGGCCGCGCTCCTGATCGAACAGAAGAGCCCCGCACTGACCCTGTCGGTGCAAATCGGCCAGACCTGGACCCTCATCCACCTGACCTGGGATGACCGTCTGGTCCTCCCCGGCTTCGGTCTCGACTGCGCAGTGGCCGATCTCTGCGCCCGCACGCCCGTGGCGCGGCGCTGATCAATATTCGATCACGCCGTCCAGCGCGTAGTGCTTCACGGTTTTCCGGTTGGCGATCAGCTCGTCCACCGTCGGCTCGCCCTTAAGGGCGCGGGCGATGGCGAGCTTCGTCGCCTCGTAGTTGGTCCGGTAGAGGTCCTTCTGGTCGAGGTTATCGTCCTCGGCGCAGCGCTGATCGAGCCAGATCATGATGATCATGCACAGCTCGTCGAGCCCGTCCTTCGGCAGGATACCCTCGATGATGCAGTCCACGATCGCGTCGCCGGTGGCCGCCTGGACCACGCCTCCGAGGAGTTCGGCATACTCGGCCGTGTGGATCGTGACCTTGGTGGTCATCATCGTGGCGGGGCGCACGAGCTGGTTGAGGTCGCGGACAACGAACATCCGGGTGTGGCCCTGCACCTGACCCATCATCGACGCGAAGGCCTGGCCCACCGGACCGCGCACGGAGCCGATCAGCACCTCTGGCATCGCGTCGGTGTACTGGCCCTCGGCCGCCAGCACCGTGGCCTCGCCCGTACGGAACCAGATCTCTTGCATGTGTCGACTCCACCGTCTCGGAAGACCCGGGGGAGACATCATCGGGCCGCGCGCGTCAATCGCTTCAGAGCAGGCCGACCGCGTCGAGCACACCGACCAGCGCGAAGGCAATGGTGACGCCCGAGACGACGTAGACCACCCACTTGTAGGCGCCCTCGACACGCTTGCCCTCCGGAAGGGCGCGGGTGGCGAGCAGGATCAGGAAGCCGAGCGCGAGCGGCAGGAGCAGGGCGTTCATCACTTCGACGGCGATGTTGAGCGCAACCAGATTCGGCACGAGCTGGACGGCCACCGCGCCGGCCGCCACCACCAGCGCGAAGGCGCCGTAGAAGGCGGGCGCTTCCCGGGGCGATTGCTCCAGGGAATGCGGCTTTCCCATCACGTCGCCGAAGCCCCAGGCCAGCGCGAGGGCGACCACGTTCAGCGCCACGAAGGCCGCCGCGATGATCCCGACCCCGAACACCATCTGCCCGAGCCACGGCCCGAGCGCCGGCGTGAAGGCGCCAGCGAGATCTCCTACTGTCTCCAGCCCGTTCTTCGTGCCCTGCCCGGCCTTGCCGATCGTGGCGGCCGCCGCGATCAGGATCGCCCCCATCACGCATTGCGAAATCACCGCACCCACGAGGGTGTCGATCCGCGAGTTCCGCGCGTGGTCCCAGCCGAGGCCTTTGTCGACAATCGCCGATTGCTGGTAGAAAATCATCCACGGCATGATCACCGCGCCGATATTGGCGGCGATCAGCACCCGGTACTGACCATCACCGAGCGGTATGTGGGCGAACGACGTGGCGATCTCGCCCAGATTCGGCCGCGCCGCGATGGCGAGGCCGATGAAGACCAGCTCGAACAGGCCGACCGCCAGCGCCACCACCTCGACGCGCCGGTAGCTGCCGGTGAAGACGAGCCCGAGGAGCAGAAGGGCCGGCAACCCGAGGCTCACGAGCCGCGGCACCCCGAACAGGTCGCCGATCCCCGCGATGCCGGAGAATTCGGTGACGATGGCGCCGATCCCGGCGACCACGAGGCCGCCATACGAGATCCAGGCCCAGACCGGCCCGTAACGCGCGCGGATCAGCTCGCCATGGCCACGGCCCGTGGCGGTGCCGAGCCGGACCGTCAGCTCCTGGACGACGTACAGGATCGGGATCAGCAGGATCTGCAGGAGCAGCAGCGAGTAACCCCAGCGGGCGCCGCTCTGGGCCGCCGTGATCAGGCTTCCGACATCCGTGTCGGCGAGCATCACGACGAGTCCGGGGCCTGCGGTCTTGAGGAACGCGTTCAGGCGAGGCAGGGAGGCGCTGGGCACGGCTCGGGAACAGGCCCGGGTCAGGGCGGTTCCGGCGGGCGCCTGCGGCGTTTTCCCGGCACGCGGGAGGAGTATGCGATGGCACAGGGCACGGATCGGGGCTCGGGCTGGAGCCTTCAGGCGAGCGCCGTGCCCGATGGGGTGCGGCTCGAACTCGCCCTGTCCGACCTCGGCGGCGGGCCGGTTACCGCCGCAATCGTGCTGGACCGGGCCGAGGCCCGCGCCTTCGCGCGTGCCCTCCTGGCCGCGGCCGGCGACGCGACAGAACGCACCTTCCCGAAGCCGGGGACCTGAGCGGGCCGGCTCAGCGCTGGGCTGCACCCGGGTTGCGGCCCGGCAGGCGCGGCACCACCGTTCCGCGCCGCTCGACCGGCACGTCGCAGGCGTAGGCGAACTCGGACTTCAGCGAATCGAACACGGTCTCGCCGGTGATCCGGCAATCCTCGCGCACGGTCTCGTCGAGATAGGCGCGGGCGGCCGTGCGGAAGCGCGTCACCCGGGTCGCACCCGGCTCCGGATCGATGCGGACCTCACTCAGGTTGCAGCCGGCATATTCGCGCAGGGCGTTGGAGACGACCAGCATCCGGCGCAGCTGCCGGTTGTCGTAGACCTCGTAGGGTTCCTTGCAGCCGATCGTGACCACCTGCGGCGTGAGCGCCACGTAGTTCCGGGAGATGTAGGCGAACCCGGTGGTGCAGCCGGCAAGCGCCGAACCCAGGATCAGGGCGCCGAGGGAGAGCCGGAGGTGCCCTGGAGCCGCGCGCTTTTGCATCCTCGTCATCCCAAGCCAGATACCGCCCCGCTCCCCGGCGAGGCGCGGAGTGCATTGAAACGGCTCCGCTTGTGCCGTCAATGCGTTTATGGTTCGCATCGCCCGCGCCGGGTGGGACTCAGCTCCCTGGCGTCCGGCACGGGTTCGGCATGTCCTTCGTCCCGGGCCTGGAGGCCTGACCGGCAACGACGGTGTGCGTCACAACTTCGGTGCGGCAGGCCGGGGGCGCACCGCGTTCGAACCGGCCGAGGATCGACAAGATCGTCGATCGACCGGACAGCGTGGCCATAACGCGCTTGCAGAACACTTGCGGAACGTTTAACCTGTTCGCGATTTGTTTCAGAGGCCGCCTCGGGGCGGTCCGCAAAGTCGCGAGGCCCCCGTCGATGCTCACGCGCAAGCAGCTTGACCTCCTGCGGTTCATCCAGAGCCGCGTGCAGGAATGCGGCGTTCCCCCGTCCTTCGACGAGATGAAGGATGCGCTCGATCTCAAGTCAAAGTCGGGCATCCACCGGCTTATCACGGCCTTGGAGGAACGCGGCTTCCTGCGCCGGCTGCCGAATCGGGCGCGCGCCATCGAGGTGATCCGCATCCCCGAAAGCCTGGCGCAGGCGGCGGCGCCCACTCCGGAGCCGCGCCGCTTCACCCCAAGCGTGGTGGAGGGCGGCAAGTCCCGACAGCCGGCGGCGCCTCCCATGCCGGCGAGCGCACGGATGATCGACGATTCCGGTCGGGCCATCTCCATCCCCGTCATGGGTCGGATTGCGGCAGGAACACCGGTCTCGGCGATCCAGAACCAGAGCCACGCCATCACGCTGTCGCCGGACTTTCTCGCGGGCGGTGAGCACTACGCCCTGGAGGTGCGAGGCGATTCGATGGTTGAAGCCGGGATCCTCGACGGCGACCTCGTGGTGATCCGCAAGCAGGACACTGCCAATACCGGCGACATCATCGTGGCGTTGATCGACGACGAGGAGGCGACGCTCAAGCGCCTGCGCCGCCGCGGCTCTTCGATCGCCCTGGAGGCTGCCAACCCGGCCTACGAGACCCGCGTCCTGGGCCCCGACCGGGTCCAGATCCAAGGCCGGCTGGTCAGCCTCGTTCGACGCTACTGAAGGGGTTCGGCGGGGGCGTCGATCACGACGTCCGTCGCCGGGGCCTGTGGCGTTTCGGGTAACGCCATGCCGCCGGCTGCTCCGATGGGGGAATCCGTCGATTCGAGACGCGTACGAGCAGGCCTTGGACGCCAGGGGGCGGACCGGCCGTCGCCGTGGGCGGTGCGCATCGTAAACCCGTTTCCATCAGCACGCAGGGCGACGGCCCCGTGCATGGCCAGCATCCGGCGATCGATCACCAGAGGCCCCGTGCAGGTCGGCGGCGCCGCGAGGCTCGTGATCAGCACGGCGGCCCGGGCACAATCCTCGGGGAAGGCGCGCCGATCGCGGACCAGGGCAACGGCCCGTCCGTCCGGGAGAAGCGCGGTACAGCCGAGCCGGTCGCAGCGGCCGCCCGGCGCCGCACCGGAGCCGCGGTCGAGCCGCCGCCCGTCGCCATCCGCCTTCAGCCATTGCTCCAGCACGAAGCCCGAGGGGCTGCCGAGGATCGCGAGCCGGCCATCCGGGCCGCGTACCGCGGCGCCCCAGCCCTGCCGGTCGACATAGAGATCGTGGCGCTCCGGTTGGGCCATCAGGCCAAGCCCGAGCAGTACGGGTGGCAGGGCAAGCCAGCGGAGCTGCGAAACCGGTAGCGTTGCCAGGAGCAGCGCTGCCGTCAGGGCGGCGAGGGCCCCGGTGCCGAAGGCTGGCACCACCACGCTGGCCCGCTCGAACCCGGCGATCCAATGCGAAATCGCCAGCATGCCGCCCACCGCCTGCCCCATCAGCCACCAGACCGGCCGGTCGAGGGCGAAGGGATAGGCAATGCACCCGATCACGGCCGAGGGCATCACCACCAGCGAGACGAGCGGCAGGGTCAGAGCGTTGCCGATAAGGCCGAAGGGCTGGATCGTCTGGAAGTGGTAGGTGGCGAAGGGCGCGGTCGCGATCTGCGCCACCAGCGTCGTCGCCAGGGTGCCGGTGACCGCCGACAGGCCGGTCCCGACGAACCGGCCTATCCGTCCCGCCCCGGGCCGTACGAACAGGCGCCCGTCGATCAGCCGCGCACAGGCGATCAGCCCGGCCACCGCGCCGAACGACATCTGGAAGCTCGGGCCCAGCAGCCCTTCCGGTTCACGGGCCAGGGCGATCAGGGCGGCCAGTGCGAGGTTGCGCATTGACAGGGCTGGCCGGTCCGCGAGAATCGCGCCCAGCATGATCAGGGTCATGATCAGCGAGCGCTCGGCGGCGATGTCCCAGCCCGAGAAGGCGCAATAGCCGCTCACCCCCACCATGGCGAAGCCGGCCGCGATCTTCTTGATCGGCCAGAACAGGGCGCAGTGGGGGACCAAAGCAAGGAAAGCCCGCACTAGCCAGAACACCACGCCGGCGGCCAGCACCATGTGGAGGCCCGAGATCGAGACCACGTGGTAGATCCCGGCGGCGCGCAGGGCATCGTTGCTCGCCGGACCGATCAGCCCACGCTTGCCGGTCACCAGGGCGGCCGCCACGGCCCCCGCCTGGCCACCCTCGGCCTCGGCGATCCGGCGGGTCAAGACGTTGCGGGCCTCGTCCAGCATCGCGGCGAGTAGCAGGCGCAGGGGCGGCGGTTCCGTGGGGGCCGGACCGTGACCGCGCCGACCAGCGAGCCGACCGCGCCGATCCCCTGAAAATACGCATCCCGGGCGAAGTCGTAGCCGCCGGGTCGGGCCGCCTCCGGGGGTGGCAGCAGGCGTGCAGTCGCCGCGATGGTCTCGCCCGGCCTCGGGATCGGCGTCTTGCGGAACGAGACGCGCACCCGGGCCGGCCGCACCTCGGGCCTGAGCCCAGCAAAGCTATCCACCCGAATCACCAGCCGGGCGCCGACCTCGCGCTCGTCGAGCGCCTCAATCGTCCCGGTGAGCGGCCCGATCGTGGTCCGCGCCAGGATCGGCGCGGCCACCTGCGCGACGCGCCAGGTCGCCGCCGCGAAGCCAAGGAACGCGAAGCCCGCCGCGAGCGTCAGCGCCATTGCCACCGGCCGGGCCCCTAGGAACGGCACCGGCGCGAGCGCCAGCGCGGCCCCGATCAGCGGGGCGGCCAGGACGGGCGTGCCGTCCACGACCCCGAAATACAGCAGGATCCCGGCCCCGAACGCCACCGCCAGCCAGGGGAACAGGCGGCGCTGCTCGGCCTCTCGGGCAAGGCCCTCGGCCACCCAATGCCGGAAAGCCGGAAGCGCGGGCGCATGCGGAGCGGCGAGCACAAGGGTGCCCCCCGTCAGCCTCGCGCCGATCCGCCGCATTGCCCCTGCCCCGATCCGCGCGACCTGTCTTCGGCGGCCGGGCGATTCCCCGGGCGATTCTTAACGCATCCGCAGCCCCGTGCTACAGGCGGCGCTTCGTGCTACGGGCGCCCTTTCGAGCGTGCCCGTGTCGAGCTCACCGTCCCGCGCTCCCCGCCTCGCCCCCGAACATACCGGACCGATGTCCTCAGCCGTCGTCACGCGCTTCGCCCCCTCGCCTACCGGCTACCTGCATATCGGCGGGGCCCGGACAGCGCTGTTCAACTGGCTCTATGCCCGTCACACGGGCGGCCGGATGCTGCTGCGCATCGAGGATACCGATCGGGAGCGCTCGACCAAGGGCGCGATCGACGCGATTCTCGATGGGCTCACCTGGCTGGGCCTCGACTGGGACGGCGACGTGGTGTTCCAGTTCGCCCGCGCCGAGCGCCATCGCGCCGTGGCCGAGGAGTTGCTGGCCGCGGGGCGCGCCTATCACTGCTACGCCACCGCCGAGGAGCTCACGCAGATGCGCGAGTCCGCCCGTGCCGAGGGGCGGCCCCCGCGCTACGACGGCCGCTGGCGCGACCGCGACCCCTCCGACGCACCCGCCGGGATCAAGCCGGTGATCCGTCTGCGCGCGCCTGCCGAGGGCGAGACCGTGGTGGAGGACGCTGTCCAGGGCCGGGTGACCTGGGCCAACAAGGATCTCGACGATCTCGTCCTGCTGCGCTCGGACGGAACGCCGACCTACATGCTCGCCGTGGTGGTGGACGACCACGACATGGGCGTCACCCAGGTGATCCGTGGCGACGACCACCTCACCAATGCCGCCCGCCAGGCCCAGATCTTCTCCGCGCTCGGCTGGGACATCCCCAAGATGGCCCATATCCCGCTGATCCACGGGTCGGATGGGGCCAAGCTGTCAAAGCGCCACGGGGCGCTCGGCGTCGAGGCCTATCGCGATCTTGGCTACCTGCCGGCGGCGCTCCGCAACTACCTCGTGCGGCTCGGCTGGAGCCATGGCGACCAGGAGGTGTTCTCCACCGAGGAGATGATCGCGGCCTTCGATCTCGGAGCGGTGGGGCGTTCGGCGGCCCGGTTCGACTTCGCCAAGCTCGCCAACCTCAACGGCCTCTACATCCGCGGCAGCGCCGATGCCAACCTCGTTGCGGCGATCGAGACGATCCTGCCACAGGTCGGGCCCGAGCGCGGCCTGTCGGCGCCGCTGCCGTCGGATCTTAAGGACAAGCTCACTCAGGCCATGCCGGGGCTGAAGGAGCGGGCCAAGACCCTGATCGAACTCCTCGACAGCGCCTACTACCTGTATGCCCAGCGCCCATTGGGGCTCGACGATAAGGCCCGCGCGCTTCTCTCCGATGAGGGTCGCGCGCGCCTTGCCGGCGTCAAGCCGGCCTTGGAGGCGCTCCCCGAGTGGAGCGCGACCTCGACCGAGGGCGCAGTGCGCCAATACGCGGAAGAAGCCGGCTGCAAGCTCGGGCAGGTCGCCCAGCCCCTGCGGGCGGCGCTCACCGGACGCACCACCTCCCCGCCTCTGTTCGACGTGATGGCGGTGCTCGGTCGGGACGAGACCCTGGCTCGCCTCGGTGATCAGGCCCCGCAGGTCTGAGGCCTCTTGGGAACCGCGGGTTCCGGCCCGGATTTCGCATGATGCAATTCGTTTGACGAATTCGCTTGGCGTCGGGGTTCGGTTGTCACCGACCCCGTTGCTGCTGCAGTGCCGTTTGGGTAACCCATGCCAGTGAGCACCCGCAGCATAACGCGGTGTGCTTGAGGCCCCCGGGGCCGATTCGGCGCAGCCCGAGTCCGGCATCCGCCACGTCGCCAGAGAAGGGTCCACGATCCATGAGCGCACCCAGCACCATCACCGTGGACGGCAAGTCGATCGAATTGCCGGTGAAAACCGGCACGATCGGACCGGACGTCATCGATATCGGCAAGCTCTACGCCCAGACCGGCGCCTTCACCTTCGATCCGGGCTTCACCTCGACGGCTAGTTGCGAATCGAAGATCACCTACATCGACGGCGACGAGGGCGTGCTGCTCTACCGCGGCTACCCGATCGAGCAGCTTGCCGAGAAGGGCGACTTCCTCGAGACCTGCTACCTGATGCTGTTCGGCGCCCTGCCGACCGCCGGCCAGCGGGCCGATTTCGAGTATCGCGTCACGCGCCACACCATGGTGCACGACCAGATGAACCGGTTCTTCACCGGCTTCCGGCGCGACGCACACCCGATGGCGGTCATGGTCGCCTCGGTCGGCGCCCTCTCGGCCTTCTATCACGACTCGACCGACATCACGGATGAGAGCCAGCGGCTGATCGCATCGATCCGCATGATCGCCAAGATGCCGACGCTCGCCGCGATGGCCTACAAGTACTCGATCGGCCAGCCCTTCGTATATCCGAAGAACGACCTCGATTACACATCAAACTTCCTCCGGATGTGTTACGCGGTTCCGTGTGAAGAGTACGAGGTCAACCCGGTCTTCGCCAAGGCGCTCGACAAGATCTTCATCCTGCATGCCGACCACGAGCAGAACGCCTCGACCTCGACGGTGCGGCTCGCCGGCTCCTCGGGCGCCAACCCGTTCGCCTGTATCGCAGCCGGCGTCGCCTGCCTGTGGGGGCCGGCCCATGGCGGTGCCAACGAGGCGGCGCTCAAGATGTTGATGGAGATCGGCACGCCGGAGAACGTCGGCAAGTACGTCGCCAAGGCCAAGGACAAGAACGATCCGTTCCGCCTGATGGGCTTCGGCCACCGAGTCTACAAGAACTACGACCCGCGCGCCCGGATCATGCAGCACACCACCCACCAGGTGCTGAAGGAACTCGGCAAGACCGACGATCCGCTGCTTCACGTCGCCATGGAGCTGGAGCAGATCGCCCTGAAGGACGAGTACTTCATCGAGAAGAAGCTCTACCCGAACATCGATTTCTACTCGGGCATTACCCTCAAGGCGATGGGCTTCCCGACCGACATGTTCACGGTGCTGTTCGCGGTGGCCCGCACGGTCGGCTGGATCGCCCAGTGGGCCGAGATGATCGAGGATCCCTCGCAGAAGATCGGCCGGCCGCGCCAGCTCTACGTGGGTCCGGCCCAGCGCGACTACGTGGCGGTCGATCAGCGCGGCTGAGGCGGACCTGTCCTCGGAGAACACTGACGGGGCGGCCGAGAGGCCGCCCTTCGTGTTCGTGGAGGTGCCGGACGGGTTCGGCCTCCGCCTCCCCTACCACCCGCCCTACGACTGGGCGGCGATCCACGCCTTCCTGGGCAAGCGAGCGATCGCCGGCCTAGAGTCAATTGCGCCTGACGGCTCGGCCTACAGGCGCACGATCCGCTTCGCGGAGCGACACGGGATCCTGACGGTGGAGCCTGCTTGGGATCACCTTTGGGTCGCATTGCGCAGCATCGATCCCGTCCACGCCTCCCCGGTGGCCGAGCGTCTGCGCCGCCTGTTCGATTGCGACGCGAATCCGGCCGCCATCGCGGCGTTCCTCAATGCAGATCCGATCCTGGCCCCGATGGTAGCGGCACGGCCGGGCCTGCGCCTGCCGGGCGCCTGGGAGCCGTTCGAAACCGGCTGCCGGGCGATCCTCGGCCAGCAGGTCTCGGTGACGGCTGCGATCGGGCTCGCCGGCAAGCTGGTCGCGGCGTTCGGGACGCCGCTTGCCGCGCCAGTGGGCGGCCTGACCCACGTCTTTCCGGACCCGGCGGCGCTGGTCGAGGCGGATATCGCCCTGGCGCTCAACATGCCGCGGGCCCGCGGCGCGGCGATCCGGGCGCTCGCGGCGGCAGCGCTGAACGATCCGGACCTGTTCGCCCCGGCGGTGTCGCTGGACGCTGCGGTTTTGCGCTTCACGGCGATCCGCGGAATTGGGCCTTGGACCGCGCAGTACATCGCCATGCGGGCGCTCAAGCTGCCGGATGCTCTGCCGGTGGGCGATGTCGGACTGCTGCGGGCGCTTGAGGCCGGCGTCGGGCGGCCGAGCCCTGCTGAACTTTTGGCGCGCGCTGAGGCATGGCGGCCGTTCCGGGCCTACGCGGCTCAGTACCTCTGGGCGGCGGATGAGGCGGCTGTGAAGGGGCGGTGAGGCGAGCGGTAGGCTTCCTTTTCCGCATGGTGACGGCGGTTTAACTTATGGGCCGGCTGGGGGGCCTGGTTGATGTCGGAACTGGACTACGAAGCGCGCGACAAGCTCGTCGTGAACGAGCGCATCAAATTCTCCGCCACCTATGCCAACGGCCTCGCTATCGCAATCTTTGCCGTGGGCGGTTTTGCGCCGTTCATATCGACCGCCCTATCGGACCGTCCGCACTTCGAGCCCGTGCTCTTCGCCATGGTGGTTTGCTGGATCATGAGTGGTGCCATACATTGGTTTGTGAGGCGCACGCTTCGGGATCTTGGCCATGACGACAGCCCAGTTCCTTCTCCTGCTTGCTGTCCCGATTGGTGGCGGTGTGTTGGCCTTTGGCGCGCTCTGGCTCAATCACCGCTCGCACTGAGACGGGATCTGTCCCACCCGCGCCCTCATCCTGGGATGCCGGAGCGTAGCGGAGGCCTCGAAGCAGCCCTCCAGCCAGTCGCGCGATCCCTGTAGGCCTCCTTCGGGGCTGCTGCACAGCATCTCAGGGTAAGGGCGCGGGTTGGAAGCCCGTCACCATCCCTCCCCGCTTCACCGCCCGAACCGCTCGAACTTCGGGAAGCTGCGCGCCATCATCAGTCCGACCTCGGCGCGGTGGCCGATCCACTTCTCCAGCACCGTCGCGTTGGCGAGCCGACCTTCGGCTGAGCCGTCCTGCCAGGGCAGACCATCCGCCAGCTTGAACACGTGCGCGTCAATGAGCCCGCCGCTGCGGCAACGCTGGAGCCGGACGCCCTTGCCGCGGGCGAGTTCGGCTACCTCGGAGGTCGGGAAGATCAGCAGCAGCTTCTCGGTGTTGACCACCGCCACGTGGTCGCCGTCCGCCGGCACCAGCACAGCCGCTTTGGCGTCACCGTCGAGGCCTAGCACGCTCTTGCCCTTGCGGGTGTTGGCCACGAGCGCGTCGGCGGGCGCTATGAAGCCGCGCCCGTCGGAGCCCGCGATCAGCAGCTTGGTCTCCGGCCGGTAGGGCAGAGCCGCCACGATCTCGGTGCCGTCGTCGAGGTCAGCCATCAGCCGCACCGGATCGCCGAAGCCGCGCCCGCCCGGCAGCTTCGACGCTTCCAGCGTGAACACCTTGCCGTTGGTGGCCAGCAGCAGGATTTTTTGCGTGGTCTCGGTCGGGAAGGCGATCTTCAGGGTGTCGTCGCCCTTGAAGGCCACACCCGACAGGTCGGCGACATGGCCCTTCAGCGCCCGGATCCAGCCCTTGGTCGAGACGAGCACGGTGATTGGCTCACGCTCGACCAAAGCTGCCGTGAAGTCGATGCCGCCGACATCCGGCGGGCTCGCCAATTCCGTACGGCGCTTGCCCAGCTTGGTCTCGGGCCCAAAGGTCTTCTTCACGGCGCGGATCTGCGCCTGGATCGCCTTCCACTGCGCCGGCTCGGAGGCCAGCAGGGCGTCGATCTCGGCCTTCTCGGCGGTGAGCGCGTCCAGCTCGCGCTTCAGCTCCATCTCCTCGAGCTTGCGCAGGGAGCGCAGGCGGGTGTCGAGGATCGCATTGGCCTGGATCTCGGTGAGTTCGAACCGGGCCATCAGGGCGGGCTTCGGCTCGTCCTCCTCGCGGATGATGCGGATCACCTCGTCGAGATCGAGATAGACGATGAGCAGGCCGCCCAGGATCTCGAGGCGCCGGTCGATCTGCCCGAGGCGGTAGCGCGAGCGGCGCTGCAGTACCACGCGGCGGTGATCGACCCATTCCCGCAGGCATTCGGTAAGCCCAATCACCTTCGGCACGAGGCCGCCGACCAAGACGTTGAGGTTGAGCGGGATCCGCGCCTCCAGCTCGGTCAGCCGGAACAGCGATTCCATCAGGATCACCGGATCGACCGTGCGCGAGCGCGGCTCCAGCACGACGCGCACGTCCTCGGCGGATTCATCGCGCACGTCGGCCAAGAGCGGCAGCTTCTTCTCCTGCAGCAGCTCGGCCATCTTCTCGATCAGCCGGCCCTTCGGGATGCCGTAGGGGATCTCGGTGACGACGATGTTCCACGTGCCGCGGCCGAGATCCTCCTTGGCCCAGCGGGCGCGGACCCGGAAGGCGCCGCGGCCGGTGCGGTACGCTTCGGCGATCGATTCCGCCGAATCGACCAGGATGCCGCCGGTCGGGAAGTCCGGCCCCTGCACGAACTTGGCGAGATGCGCCGAGGTCGCCTCGGGATGGTTGATCAGGTAGAGCGCCGCGTCGCACAGCTCGGCGGCGTTGTGCGGCGGGATCGAGGTCGCCATGCCGACCGCGATGCCCTGGCTGCCGTTCGCCAGCAGGTTCGGGAAGGCCGCCGGCAGAACGATCGGCTCGTCCTTCTCGCCATTGTAGGAGGGCCTGAAATCGACCGTATCCTCGTCGATCCCGTCGAGCAGCAGGCGCGCGACCTCGGTGAGGCGCGCCTCGGTGTAGCGGTAGGCCGCTGGACCATCGCCGTCGATGTTGCCGAAATTGCCCTGGCCGTCGACCAGCGGGTAGCGCTGGGCGAAGTCCTGGGAGAGCCGCACCAGGGCGTCGTAAATCGCTTGGTCGCCGTGCGGGTGGAAGTCGCCCATCACGTCGCCGACGATCTTGGCGCACTTCTTATGCGCAGTGTTCGGGTCGAGGCGGAGCAGCCGCATGCCGTACAGGATGCGCCGATGCACGGGCTTCAGCCCGTCGCGGGCATCCGGCAGGGCCCGATGCATGATCGTGGAGAGCGCGTAGGCGAGGTAGCGCTCCTCCAGCGCGGATTTCAGCTCGACGCTCTCGATCCCGTCGCCGGACGGCGGCTCGAAGGGCTGGCCCATGACGACTCCTCAATTCAACGACATCACCGCGGCCCGTCAGCCGGGGGCCGCGCAACAGCGCCGACAACCCGAATCCGAGGCCGCGAAAATCTGGAACAGAACGCGAACACTAGCCGGCCTCGCAGCCGAGCGCAACGAATCGCGTCCGCTCTTCGGGGGCGCCGAGGCCATGCGGCCCCCAGACGTGCCGGTCGAGGAAGTATCCCGTCAAGGTAAACCCTTGTGCAACGCCGTCCGGGCCGGGGGAACCGCCCGCGTGCAGGAAGGTCGGGAGCGCCAGCAGGCGATCGCGAAACGGCTCGCCCGCCGAGGCGCTGACCGCCCGTCCGCTCTTCGGCGAGACGTAGGCGAGGGCGTCGTTGCCGCCGGTGGCCGCGCAGGCGGTGAGATCGAGGCCGAAGCCGAGTTCCGACAGGATCTCCAGCTCGAAGCGCACCATCAAGGGCGGCGCGATGGCGGGGTCGTCAAGGTGCTCGACCAGGATCCCCGCCGCCGCGTAAAGCGCCGGGTGCGGATCGCGCTCGGGCAGGAGCCGCAGCAGCGCCGCCAGATGGCCCATCCCGTAGAGCGCCAAGCCCGATCCGATCAGCCGGGAGACCTGTGATTCGAGGGGTTCCACCGCGAAGGCGCCGAGACCCTCGTCGAGGCGCGCCCGCCATGTCAGGCGCACGCGGTTGCCGGGTTGCAGCACCGGCTGCATCCGGCGCGAGCGGCCGCCATGCACCAGGCCGAGATGGCGCCCGTGAGCCTCGGTCATCGCTTCGAGGATGACGCCGCTCTCCCCGTGCCGGCGCAGGCCGAGCACCAGGGCGTCGTCGGTCCATTGCATCGAGTCACGTCATACGGTGGGAGGGGGCGGCTCGCGGCGGGCGCGATCCAGTGGAAGCCCTCATATAGGATGTTCCGGCATCCTGCGCCCGGTCCAGCCCCGGGCAGCCTTGGCGGTGTAGCCAAGCGGAATGCTGCCCCGCGCCGCCCTCGTCGCTCTCCTGTCCCTCGTCGCCGTCGGTGCGCAGGCCGCACCGCGGACGTCGAAGCCGGCGGCCGACGCGGCCCCCTCCCCGGCCCTGCTCCAGCGGATCGCCACGCTGGCGCTGAAGCAGGTCGAATTCGGTTCGGTGTCGCTGCTGCCGGTGCGGTTCGAGGGCAGCCGGATCGCCGGGCCGATCGAGGATGGGAGCCGGGTGATCTATTGCGTGTCGGGTCACATGTACGGCCGGACCTTCGGCAAGCCCGAGAAGCCGAAGGTGGTGTTGCGCTACGCGGACGACCGGCTCACGGTGCTCGACGACGACGAGGTCTGCACCGGGCACCGCACTCGCCCCTTCCCCGAACTCGACGCCTTGGGCAACAAGCGCTGAGGCCGCTGCGTTGAGGGTGATGCCGTTTCAGAATGCCCGAACCCTCGATCTCAGCCTCGACCTGATCGCCCGCGCCCATTCCGTCCCTGTGCCCGACGACCCGGACGCCCTCGCGGTGCTGTCGGACGCTGAGCTGGGGCCGGGCCTGGACGCGATCGTCGACGGCCGTGCGGGCAGCGCGGTCTGGGTGTTCGCCTACGGCTCGCTGATGTGGAATCCGGAATTCCCGGTGGCCGAGCGCCGGATCGGGACGGTCCGCGGCTTCCACCGCCGCTTCTGCCTGCTCCAGCGGCGCTTCCGCGGGACGCCGGAGCGGCCGGGCTTCGTCCTGGCGCTCGACCGCGGCGGCCTGTGCCGGGGCGTCGCGTTCCGCCTGCCCGATTCGGAGATCCGCGAGGCGCTGACGCCGGTGTGGCGTCGGGAGATGCGCGGTCGGGGCTACGTCGCCCGCTGGCTGCCGGTCGCCACCGAGGCGGGGACCGTCTCGGCCCTGACGTTCCTGGCGAACCGCGCCAGCGACCGTTACGCCGGCCGCCTGTCGGATCCCGAGATCGCCGAAAAGATCGCGGTTGCATGCGGCCATAAGGGGCCGAGCGCCGAGTATCTGTTCCGGACCGTGGAAGCCTGCGAACGGCTCGGCATCCGCGACCGGCACCTCTGGAGCCTGCAGGCCCTGGTGGCTGCGCGGCTCAGGGCCGGCGTCCCGGCGGCGTGAGGCTCAGGCCCAGGCGCGCTTCATCACGAGGGCGACACGACCGCCCGCGTGCTCCGCATCCGGGTTGCGCGGCTCCCGGATGCCGGGGGCGCGGCCGGTGGTGACGTAGACCAACAGGGTCAGGACGAGCAGGATTTTCGTACGCATTGGCGACGCTCAAGCTTGAACACCAGTGCATAGGATCGATCGGTTTTTACGGAGTTGCTGCAACGCACGCGGGTGCCGATGCCGCGCAGTTCGCGCGATGATGGTGAATAGAGCGTTGCCGCGGGAGTTCGATCGTCAGATGCCACGAGCCAAGAGGTTGCGTCGATCAACCGGCGAAACGCGATGCGGATCAAGACCCTAGCGGGACGGCCGGGTTCCGGTTTCGGGGGCGATGCGCTATGCCGCCGGCCCGAGATCTCCACAGGCGAGGACAGGATGCGGCTTCGGATCGGCGTGGGCTTGGCGATCGTGATCATCGCGGCCGTGGCCCTCCTCGCAGGACCGTTGCGCCGCGGCGAGCGGTTGTCCGACATCCTCACCGGGCGGACGCCCCTGCTGAACGGCGTCAGCCGGCCACCGGGAGGCAGCGCGGACCTCACCGGTGCCGCCGACCTGGGAACGGACCAGAGGTCGGTGACCCTGCACGTCGCCTGCGATCCAGGCGGTACCGGCCTGTCGGCTGCGCTGACCGTGCCGCGCTTCGCCGAGCTGGCGCCGCGCTTCGATTTCGGCGGGCTCGAAGGCTCCGGCGGCGAGACGCCGCTTACCGGAATCCTGGTTTCCGGCGCCGGCAGCGTGCGCTCTGTGCGCATGCCGGCCCAGGGCGCGGCGACCGGTGCGGATGCGGGCTTTACCCTGACGGTGACCGGGGCCCGCCGCGGCGAGGATCCGCTGCGCGGAATCGCGCTGGCGCTTACGCAACCCAGGGCCAAGCTGACATGGACCCAGGCGAGCCCGCGTTCCGGCGACCCGGCCCTGACCGCGACCTTCGCGCCGTCGGAGAGCGAGGCCGCCGCGCTGCAGGGTGCCCTCGGCGGGTGCCTCGCGGCGCCGTTCTGATACCACCGCGCCGTGTAGGACGGCCATCCGACCCGCCCGAGCCCGCCAGCGGTGATCAGGGCTTGGCGGACCCCGTCGAGGCGCGGATGATGAAATCCGGCTCCAGACGGACCCGCGGGATAGCCGGGCTGCGGCCGTTCAGCCGTTCGAACAGCATCTGCGTCGCGATCTGACCCTGGTGCACGCCATCTGTGCGGATGGTCGTGAGTGCGGGCGTCAGCCAGGGGGCGAAGGGCAGGTCGTCGAAGCCCACCAAGGATAGATCCTGGGGCACAGTGCGGCCGAGGGCATGCGCCGCGCTGAGCACGCCGATCGCGATCGTGTCGTTGCCGGCGAAGATCGCGGTGACGTCCGGACGTCGGTTCAGGAGCGCGAGGCCGGCGCGGTGACCGCTTTCCGAACTGAAATCCCCGACCTCGATCGCGTCCGCGTCCAGCGCCAGCCCATGGGCGTGCAGGCCGGCCTCAAGCGCAGCGAGGCGCGCTTCGGTGGCGATGAAACTGCGCGGTGAGAAGGTGATGGCGCCGACGCGTCGGTGGCCGAGGCTGACCACGTGATCGACCGCCTTCATCAGCACGGGGCGTGTCGCGAAGGTCACCGACACTTCACCCGGGTGACGGACGGAACCGACGAGGACGAGCGGAAAGTCCTTCTCGATCAATGAGACGAGCGCCGTATCCCCCGCTCTTGGATTGAGCACGATCAGGCCGTCGATCCGCCGGGACTCCACCAGATCGTCGTAGGTGCTTCCCGGGCCGCCGCTCTCCAGCCCCGCCACGAGTACATGCAGCCCGAGCTGCCGATTGGCCTTGTCGACCCCGTAGAGTACCTGGGTGACGAACTGATCCACCAAGAGGATGGAGGGATCGGAGACGATCAGGCCGATCGTCTCGCTCTGGCCGCTGACCAACATGCGCGCGGCCGAGTTCGGCTTGTAGCCGAGTTCGTCCACCGCCTGCAGCACCCGCTCCCGCGTCTCCTTCGCGATGACGATGCTCTCAGACCGGTTGAGAACGAGGGAAACGGTCGCCCGCGAGACACCGGCCCGGCGCGCCACATCGTGGCTGGTCACGCGTTTCGTCGGCATCCGTCGCCTCCGCTGATCTGCCCGGGGAGGCCGTGGCTCGCGATCGGCCCGCCGCGAAACCTTCAGTTCGGCCGGTACGCGACCTAGGTCTCGGACAGCCCGTTGACAACGCAAAATTCTCATGACGAGACATTAATAACACGTGTTAGCTAGCGCTTTGGCGCGAGCTGGCACGTGTCAATGCGAACCTCTGGGGGGTGGTTGGCATGGTGGGGACGACGCGATCCGTTTCGCTGATGCAGCGGCGGCAGAGGGAGGCTTTCATCGGCCTGTCCGTCGTCGTCTCCGCTCTTCTGGGCTCCCCGCTGTTCCACCGCCTGCCCAGGCTCAGCGCGGGCGCGATCGGTCCGACCGGCAGGACCATGATGCGGGCGCCGAACACCATCGGCCTCGACCATGACGCCCTGCTGCTTCTGGTGGACGTGAACTCCCGGCGTTTGGCCGGCGTCACGCGCACCGTCTGGCTGCGCGCGGTGGGCATCGCCGGCCAGCCGGAGGCACCTATCCCCTTCCCTCCTCCGACCGAGGCCTGAACGACTCCCATGCGCCGCCCCAGAATCACGTTCATCGGAGCCGGCTCGACCGTCTTCATGAAGAACATCATCGGCGATGTGCTGCATCGCCCGGCCTTCAAGGACGCCATCATCGCCCTGATGGACATCGATACCGAACGCCTCGCGGAGAGCGCGATCGTCGCCGGTAAGCTGGTGCGCGCCCTCAACGCCCGCGCCACGATCGAGACCTATGGTGACCGGCGCGCCTCGCTGGTCGGGGCGGATTTCATCGTGGTGGCGTTCCAGATCGGCGGCTACGAGCCCAGCACGGTCACCGACTTCGAGATCCCGAAGCGGTTCGGCCTGCGCCAGACCATCGCCGATACGCTCGGTGTCGGCGGCATCATGCGGGGCCTGCGCACGGTGCCGCAGCTCTGGGCTATCTGTGCCGACATGCTGGAGGTCTGCCCCAAGGCCATCCTTCTTCAGTACGTCAACCCGATGGCGATCAACACCTGGGCGATCGCGGAAAAATTCCCGCAGATCCGGCAGGTCGGCCTGTGCCACTCGGTGCAGCACACCGCCGAGGAACTGGCGCGCGACCTCGACATTCCCGTCGCCGAATTGCGCTACCGCACGGCGGGGATCAACCACATGGCGTTCTACCTGAAATTCGAGCGCCGGCTACCGGACGGCTCCTTCCGCGACCTGTATCCCGATCTTCTCGAAGGCTACCGCGCCGGTCGTATCCCGAAACCGTCGAGCTGGAATCCCCGCTGCCCGAATACGGTGCGCTACGAGATGTTCGCGCGGCTCGGCTACTTCGTCACCGAGAGCTCGGAGCATTTCGCCGAATACACGCCGTGGTTCATCAAGCAGGGGCGCGAGGACCTGATCGAAAAATACGGCATCCCGCTCGACGAGTACCCGAAGCGCTGCATCGAGCAGATCGCCCAGTGGAAGGAGCACGCGAAGGACCTTACCGGCGACGGCACGATCGTGGTGAAGCCGAGCCACGAATACGCCTCGTCGATCATGAACGCGGTCTGGACCGGCGAGCCTGCGGTGATCTACGGCAACCTGCGCAACAACGGCTGCATCACCTCGCTGCCCGATGCCTGCGCGGTCGAGGTGCCCTGCCTCGTGGATGCCAACGGCATCCAGCCGACCCATGTCGGGGCGCTCCCGCTCCAGCTCACGGCACTGATCCGCACCAACATCAACGTGCAAGAACTGACCGTGACGGCGCTGATGACGGAAAACCGCCAGCACATCTATCACGCCGCGATGATGGACCCCCACACGGCGGCCGATCTCGACCTCGACCAGATCTGGAGCCTCGTCGACCAGCTGACGGAAGCCCACGGCGCGTGGCTGCCGGACTGGGCACGCGCCTGACCGTCGGGCATCCGAACCCGGGGGCTGCGGCGTGCCGGGTGGGGTCCGCGAGCCGCGGGCGCTCTGCCTCTACGTGCGCTTCCTGAACCAGGACATCATCGATCTGAACGCTCGGGTGCCGGTGGGGACGCGGGCGGTTGTGCGGGCAGCCAACGGCTCGGTGCTCTCTGTCTTATGAACCGCGCCCTTTCCCGGACACCTGAAACGCAGTGAACGGTGATCCGAAATCCAGCATGTGAAGCGCCGCGCTGGCGGCACGACTTGATCCAGCTGGACGCTTCGCAACGTCTCGCGCTGGATCCTGGGTCGCATTCCGCTGACGCTCCATGCGCCCGGGATAGGGGTTGTCCCACAAAGGCAGTACCTTTGACGGGTACCGCCCGGTTTAGGCAGCCCCTCAACTCACCTCCACCTGCACCACCCCCGGCACGGTCCGGAGCTGGCCGGCCAGCGCCGGGCTCGCCTGGAATTTACCGGGCAGCCGGATCTCCACCTCGCGCTCGCCGCCGTCGAGTTTGAGGATCAGCGAGACCTCGCTCTCGCCGCGCATCGATAGCCGCTGCTGCACGGGGGCGACCCCGCGCGGATCGCTCAGATGGATGCGGATCCCCTTCTGGTGGCGGGCCACCGCTTGATCGAGCGGTTCGGCGGTGAGGATCCGGGCGCGCACGTCCTCGCCCTCGAGATTCGCCTGGAGCTGAAGCACCAGCGGCCGTCCCGGCTCCAGGATGTCGCGGTACTGGCCGAGTCCCTCGGAGAAGATGATCGCCTCGAAATGCGCGGTCCGGTCCGACAGGGTGACGATGCCCATCTTGTTGCCGGTCTTGGTCCGCCGCTCCGCCCGGTCGAGCACCGAGGCCGCCACCCGGCCGACGCTTGAGGTTCCGGCCCGCACGGCGCGGCAGAAATCCGTCCAGCTCTGCACCCGCAGCTTGTCGAGCAGGTCGCCATACTCGTCGAGCGGATGGCCCGAGATGAAGAACCCGATCGCCGCGTATTCGCGCTTCAACGTATCGGCCATGGGCCAGATCTCGTGGGGCGGGATGCGCAGGGAGACATCGTCCGCCACCACGCCGCCGAACATGTCGGTGACGCCGGCGGTCTCGGCCTCCACCGCGCTGGCGGCGAGCTTCATCATCGGCTCGACCGCCGCGAAGGCGCGCGCCCGGTCGGGCTCGATGCAGTCGAGCGCGCCGGCCTGGACGAGGCTCTCCAGGGTGCGCTTGTTGATCATCCGCGGGTTCAACCGGCGGGCCAAGCAGGCGAGGTCCTTGAACGGCCGGTCGCCGCGCGCCTCCACCAGCGCCCGCACCGCCTCGCGGCCGACGCCCTTGATGGCGGCGAGCGCATAGTAGATCCGGCCGTCGCGCACCTCGAACACCTCGCCCGAGGTGTTGATCGAGGGCGGCTCGACCACGATCTTCAGCCGCTGCGCGTCCTGACGGAATTCGGCGAGCTTGTCGGTGTTGTCGATGTCGAGGGTCATGGCGGCGGCCAGGAACTCGACCGGATGGTTCGCCTTCAGGTAGGCGGTCTGGTAGGTCAGCAGCGCGTAGGCCGCCGCGTGGCTCTTGTTGAAGCCGTAATCGGCGAACTTGGCGAGCAGGTCGAAGATCTCGTTGGCCTTGGCTTTGTTCAGCCCGCGTTCGGTGCAGCCCTTCAGGAACCGGTCGCGCTGCGCGTCCATCTCGGCGCGGATTTTTTTACCCATCGCGCGCCGGAGCATGTCGGCCTCGCCCAGTGAGTAGCCGGCGAGAACCTTGGCGATCTCCATCACCTGTTCCTGGTAGACGATGATGCCAAAAGTCTCCTTCAGCATCGGCTCCAGCTTGGGATCCGGGTACCAGGACGCCTCGTTGCCGGCATCGCGGCCGAGCTTGCGCTCGCAATAGACCAGGATGTTGGCCATCGGGCCCGGCCGGTAGAGCGCCACCAGGGCGATGATGTCCTCCAGCCGGTCGGCCTGCATCTCGCACAGCGCCTTGCGCATGCCGGCCGATTCCACCTGGAACACGCCGACCGTCTCGCCCCGGCCCATCGGCCCGTAGGTTTTTTCGTCGTCAAGCGGCAAGGCGGCCAGATCGATGTCGATGCCGCGCTTCTTCAGCAGATCGGTGCAGCACCGCAGCATGGTGAGGGTTTTCAGGCCCAAGAAGTCGAACTTCACCAAGCCGGCCTGCTCGACCCATTTCATGTTGAACTGGGTCACCCGCATGCCGGTCTTCGGATCGCGGTAGAGCGGGACCAACTCCTCCAGCGGTCGATCGCCGATCACCACGCCGGCCGCGTGGGTCGAGGCGTGACGGTGCAGACCCTCCAGCTTCTTGGAGATGTCGATCAGCCGGCCGACAACCGGCTCCTCCTCCATGGCCTGCTGGAGCTTGGGCTCGCCCTCGATCGCCTGGGCCAGCGTCACGGGGTTGGCCGGGTTCTGCGGCACGAGCTTGGTCAGTTTGTCGACCTGCCCGTAGGGCATCTCCAGCACGCGGCCGACATCGCGCAGCACACCGCGGGCGAGCAATGTGCCGAAGGTGATGATCTGCCCGACCTGCTGCTCGCCGTAGCGCTGCTGCACGTACTTGATCACCCGCTCGCGGCCCTCGACGCAGAAGTCGATGTCGAAATCCGGCATCGAGACGCGCTCGGGGTTCAGGAAGCGCTCGAACAGCAGGCCGAAGCGCAGCGGGTCGAGGTCGGTGATCAGCAGCGACCACGCGACCAGCGAGCCGGCACCGGAACCGCGGCCCGGACCAACCGGGATGTCGTGGTCCTTGGCCCACTTGATGAAGTCCGAGACGATCAGGAAGTAGCCCGGGAACTTCATCGAGACGATGACGTCGAGCTCGAAGGCGAGGCGCTTGCGGTAATCGTCCTCCGAGAAGCCCGGCGCGGTGCCGTGCTGCTTCAGGCGCAATTCCAGCCCGGCCTCGGCCTGCCGGCGCAGCTCGGTCGGCTCGTCGGCCGCGACCGTCTGCACGCCCGTCTCAGCCGCCTCCGCGAGCGCCTCCGCCATCGGCGGTGTCTCACCCGCCGCGACCTTCGAGAAGTTCGGCAGGATCGGCTTGCGGGTCCGTGCCCGGACGGCGCAGCGCATGGCGATCTCGACGCTGGCCTGGAGCGCGTCCGGCAGGTCGCGGAACAGCTCGCCCATCTCGGCCCGGGTCTTGAAGGCGTGGCTCGGCGTCACCCGACGGCGGCGGTCGTCCGAGACGATGCGGCCCTCGGCAATGGCGAGCAGCGCGTCGTGGGCGTCGTAATCGTCGGGCTTGGCGAAGTAGGGCTCGTTCGTCGCAACGATCCCGAGGCCGTGGCGGCCGGCGAGGTCGAGGAGGGCGGTCTCGATCCGTCCCTCCTCGGGCTGGCCGTGACGCTGAAGTTCGACATAGAGCCGATCCTCCCCGAACGCCTCCTTGAGGCGTTTCAGGCGGGCGAGCGCCAGTTCGGGCCGTCCGGCCCGGAAGGCTGTGTCGAGGGGGCCGGAGGGACCACCGGTGAGCGCGATCAGCCCGTCCGAGCCGCCGACAAGGGCCGTGGCATCCAGGCGGGGCGATTCACCGAGCGCCGTATCGAAATAGGCATGGCTCGCAAGCCGCAGCAGGTTGGCGTAGCCGGTCTCGTCCTGGGCGAGCAGCACGACGCCGTGGCTCGTCGGTGCGTTCCGCTGATGCGGATCCGCCGCTTCGAAGGCGACCGAGAGTTGCACGCCGGCGATCGGCTGCACACCATCGCCCGCCGCCTTCTCGGAGAATTCGAGAGCCCCGAACAGGTTGTTGGTGTCGGTGAGCGCCAGCGCCGGCTGCCGGTCGGCGACCGCAGCCTTGATCACGGCGCCGACCTTCAGCGCGCCTTCGAGCAGGGAGTACGACGAGTGGACGTGGAGGTGGACGAATCCGACCTCCTTGAGCTGTCGTGGCATGACCGACCTTGTTCCGGGGACGCACAGCATCCCCGCTCGGCCTTTCTAAGTCGACGGAACCGGAGCCGGCGCCGGACGATATCCACCGGTCGTGCCCCGGAAGCACCAGTTCGGGCCTCCCCTGTGGACAATCGGCACCAAAGGGCGGATCGCCTGTGCATAACCTGCCCGCGACCGGAACCGGACAGGAAATCGCAGCCGTGGGCTAACGCACCGGTGCCAAGGCTATCGCCCAGGCGCCCACCGCCGCGAATAGCGTTCCGAAGGCCATGAACTCCAGCATTCCGGTCAGGACCAACCGCTTCAGCATCGTCGCGCCTCCGTGTTTCTGGCTGAGTATGTTCATGTTTTGTTCCGAATAAAAGGCCTCCGAGTAACACGTCTGCTAGCGCCTATAGTTATGGTAAAAAGTGTCTTGATGCGGATCGGGCAGGCTGGCATGCCCCGCGCCGAGAACATGCTCGTCATCTGAACGGGGGTTCGAAGGAGCACGCCATTACCGCGCACCAGACGCCCGAGCGATGCGACGTCGCCCTCGTGGCCGTCGGCACTCACGGCGACGTGCTGCCGTTTATCGCCCTGGGGTACGAGCTGACCAAGCGCGGCCATGGCGTCTCGCTGGCGGCGCCGGCTCCGTTCGAGGCGATGGCCCGCCGGGCCGGTCTCGCCTTCGAACCGCTCGGCACGGTGGCGGATTACGAGGCGGTGATCCGCCAACCGGAACTCTGGCACCCGCAGCAGGGCTTCCGGCCCATGTTCGACTTCGCCCTGCAGGTCGCGGAGGCCACCTGCCTGTGGCTCGGGGCAACCCGGGCGCGTGGAGTCGACCTGCGGGTGGTCGCCTCGCCCCTCGGCTGGGGCGCGCGGCTCGCTCAGGATCTCTACGCACTTCCGACCGCCACGCTGCACGTGATGCCGTTCCTGATCGAGAGCCGCTTCGACCCGCCCCGGCTGCCCGGCCTGCCGCTGCCGCGTATCCTGCCGGCGTCGTTGCGGGCCTACGTCAATCTCGGCGTCGATGCCGTCGCGGTCGGCCCGTTCACGCTGCCGCCGCTGAATGCGCTGCGCGCGCGCCTCGGCCTCGATCCGGTCAACCGGCTGCGGCACTGGTGGAACAGCCCGTCGCGCATGCTCCTGATGTTCCCCGACTGGTATGCCGCGCCGCAGCCCGACTGGCCGGCCCAAGCGGTGCAACTCGGCTTCCCGCTGGTCGACCGGTTCGGCGACGTGCCCGCCATGCCGCCGGAGCTCGACGCTTTCCTGGCGGCGGGCGAGCCACCGGTCGTCTTCACCTACGGCTCGGCCATGCGCCAGGGTGCGCCCTTCTTCGACACCGCTGTGCAGGTCTGCCGGCGCATGGGCCGGCGCGGCGTCCTGCTCGCGCCTCAGGGCGGGCAGATCCCGAAGCCCCTGCCGGCGGGGCTCATTCACCTGGCCTACGCGCCGTTGAGCACGCTGCTGCCGCGCAGCGCCGCCCTGGTCCATCACGGCGGCGTCGGGACGGTGGCGCAGGCGTTGGCCGCGGGCATCCCGCAACTCGTGGTCCCGGTGGCCTTCGACCATTTCGACGAGGGCCGGCGGCTCAAGGACAGGAACCTCGGCGCGACGCTCAACCGTCGCGCGTTCCGGCCTGCCCGCGCGGCGCGGGTCCTGAGACGATTGCTCGCCGATCCCACGGTCGCGCGCGCCACGGCGGCCGCCCGGGCGCGGATGGCGGGGGGGCGCAACGCGATCGCCGACGCCTGCGACCAGATCGAGGCGCTGGCTGGCGGGCATGGATCTTGAACGCGGTCTCCACGGAGTGGCCGCCGGCTTTGCGATGAAAAACCTGCGACCGCCCAAGCACCGAAGCCACGTTTCAACAGACCCAAAGCCGGCCGCCGCTTCGGGGAGCAGCCGCCGGCTCCGGGGCGTCATCCCGGGATCACAGGCCCAGCAGCACGCCTGCCGAGCCGACCAGGGTCATGAGGATGCCGCTCACGAAGGCGCCGATCATGACGTAGGAGAGGGGTTTGAGCTTCATCCGTGGCGGCGTCGGATCAGCAGCGGTAGCCGCCGGTGGTCTGGCCGTACTGCTTGATCGGCCGGGTCTGCTGGTCGGCGTTGCCCTCGGCGGCCGAACTCATCGGGCAGCCTTCGTAGAACGGGGCGTCGTGGACGCCGAGGCCGAGCGCGCCGGTGGTCTCGGGCGCGTGGGTGTTGAAGCCGGTCCAGCGGGCCTCGGGGGCGGCCAACGCGGAGGACAGCGGCGCAGCGGCCAGGACAAAAGCGGTGCAGGCGGCGGCAAAGCGATTCTTCATGGACATTTCCCTGATGAAGTGAAGTGGCTCTGGGTCGTCTTTCGCAGTTATGCTTGCGTGATTGCAATATAGTGGCCGAATGCTCTTCAGGACGTGACGCGCCGCACGCGACGCGATGGATTAAAAGACACGGGCATTTCCGCGCGCCGGCGCTGACGGCACGGGCGCTCGCGGCGCTCCGGAACAGCCGCCGATCCGGCCGAACGCGACCCCTCCCCTTCCATACGAGGAGTGAGATGCCCCCGGCCGGATCCGGCAATGTGGGGCGTACAGAGGTCAAAGGGATTGCGCGCGAAAGCGCCTGGGTAGTCCGGGCAATCCGGCTCAGTCGAGCGGCGTGATCAGCCCGTCGCGGATCGTTACCCGGCGGTCCATGCGGGCGGCGAGGTCCAGATTGTGGGTCGCCACCAGGGCGGCGAGGCCCGAGGCGCGGACCAAAGCCATCAGCACCGAGAAGACGTGGCCGGCCGTGCCGGGATCGAGGTTGCCGGTCGGCTCGTCGGCAAGCAGCAGCCGTGGGCCGTTGGCGACCGCACGGGCGATGGCGACGCGCTGCTGCTCGCCCCCCGACAATTCAGCCGGGCGGTGCGGCAGCCGGTCCTTGAGGCCGAGGAAGCTGAGCAGTTCCGTGGCGCGGGCCTTCGCCTCGGCGCTCTTCAGGCCGCGGATGAGCTGCGGCATTACCACGTTCTCCAGCGCCGAGAACTCGGGCAGCAGGTGGTGGAACTGGTAGACGAAGCCCATCTCCTCGCGCCGCAGGCGGGTGCGCTCGGCATCCACCATGGCGGCCGTGGGATGGCCGCCGATATAGACCTCGCCCCCGTCCGGCCGCTCCAGGAGCCCGGCGAGGTGCAGGAGCGTCGACTTGCCGGCGCCGGACGGCGCCACCAGCGCGACCAACTCGCCCGGCCAGATCGCGAGGTCGGCCCCGCGCAGGATCTCCAGGGCGCCCTCGGCCTGGGGATAGCGCCGCTCGACGCGGGAAAAGAACAGGGCCGGCACCGGCGGATCGCCGGCGGGCTGGCTCGTATCGCTCATGGGGTACCGCCCGTCAGCCGTAGCGGAGGGCCTGCACCGGATCGAGCCGGGCGGCGCGCCAAGAGGGATAGAGCGTCGCCGCGAGCGACAGCAGCAGCGCGGTGATCACCACGGCGGTGATCTCCTTCGGGTTCATCTGGGCCGGAATCTCGGCGAGGAAGCGCACGGTCGGATCCCAGGCGCCCGGAAACAGCACGTGCTGAATCGGCTTGATGTTCAGCGTGATCAGGACGCCGAGTGCCAGCCCGCCGAGTGTCCCGACGATGCCGATCAACGCGCCGTTGATCAGGAAGACCCGCATGATCGTGCCCGGCGTCGCCCCCATCGTGCGCAGGATCGCGATGTCGCTCGACTTGTCGCGCACCAGCAGGATCAGACCGGAGACGATATTGAGCGTCGCCACCACCACGATCAGGCTGAGGATCAGGAACATCACGTTGCGCTCGACCTCGAGCGCCCCGAAGAAGGTCCGGTTGCGCTGGCGCCAGTCGGTCAGCAGGATCGGGCGCTCGGCCGCCATCTCCAGGGGCTCGCGCATGTCGCCGACATGGTCGGGTTCGTCGACGTAGATCTCGATCATGCTGACGTCGCCGTCCTTGTTGAAGAACGCCTGGGCCTCGGTCAGCGGCATGAACACGAAGGTCTGGTCGAACTCGGTCATCCCGACCTCGAACACCGCCTTGACGGTGTAGCTCTTGGTTCGCGGTGCCGTGCCGAACGGTGTCGAAGAGCCCTTCGGCGTCACCAGCGTGATCGTATCCCCGGCCTGCAACCCGAGCGTGTCGGCAAGCCGCCGACCGATCAGCACGCCGGTGCCGTCGTCGAACCCCTCCAGGGTGCCACCGCGGATCGAGGCCGAGACCGCCGCGAGCGCGTCGAGATCGGCCGCCCGCACGCCGCGGATGATGACGCCGGAGCCGCCATACTGCGACGAGGCGAAGGCCTGCCCCTCGACCAGCGGCACCGCGGCACGCACGCCCGCGACCTTGGAGAGGCGCTCCGACAGGTCGGTCCAGTCGTTGAACGGCCGGTCGATCGGCGTCGCGAACAGGTGGCCGTTGATGCCGACGATCTTGGACAGCAGCTCCGCGCGAAACCCGTTCATCACCGAAAGCACGATGATCAGCGTGGCGACGCCCAGCGCGATACCCAGCACCGAGAAGAACGCCACCACCGAGACGCCGCCGCCCCGGCGGCGGGCGCGCAGATACCGGCCGGCGAGGATCCACTCGAAGGGCGCGAAGGGTGCCGTGCCCGTGCCCTGGCGGAACGCAGCCGCGAAGCCTTTTACCCGGTCCAGCGCCGCTGATGCCGCCATCGGCACGGCTCAGACGCGCCGAATGCGTGCCAGCAGATCGACGATGGCGAGGCTCTCGCGCTCACCCCCGGCGCGCCGCTTGAGCTCGACCTTGCCCTCGGCCAGGCTTTTCGGGCCGACGATCACCTGCCAGGGCAGGCCGATCAGGTCGGCGGTGGCGAACTTGGCGCCGGGCCGCTCGTCGCGATCATCATAGAGCACCGACAGGCCGGCATTCTCCAGATCCGACTGGATCTGCGCGCAGGCGCCGTCGGTGGCGGCATCGCCGGTCTTGAGGTTGATCAGCGCCACGTCGAACGGCGCGACCGAGTCCGGCCAGATGATCCCGGCCTCGTCGTGGCTCGCCTCGATGATCGCCGCCACCAGCCGGCTCGGGCCGATGCCATAGGAGCCCATATGGACAGGGCGCTCGATCCCGTCCGGCCCGGCGACCTTGGCGCCCATCGGCTCGGAATACTTGGTGCCGAAATAGAAGATGTGTCCGACTTCGATGCCGCGGGCCGCCAGCTGGCTCTCCTCGGCCACCTCGGCGAAGGCCTCCTTCTCGTGCATCTCCTCGGTGGCGGCGTAGTGCGAGGTCCAGGCATCGACGATGCCCTGGAGGCCGGCGATATCCTCGAAATCGACGGTTTCCGGCGGGATGTCGAAATCGAGATAGGCTTTGTCGCAGAAGACCTCGCTCTCGCCGGTCTTGGCCAGGATGATGAACTCGTGGGACAGGTCGCCGCCGATCGGTCCTGTATCGGCGCGCATCGGGATCGCCTTCAGGCCGAGGCCCGCGAAGGTGCGCAGGTACGCCACGAACATGCGGTTGTAGGCATGGCGGGCACCCGCCTGATCGAAATCGAACGAATAGGCGTCCTTCATCAGGAACTCGCGCGAGCGCATCGTGCCGAAGCGCGGCCGCACCTCGTCGCGGAACTTCCACGAAATCTGGTAGAGGTTCTTGGGCAGGTCCTTGTAGGAGCGCACGCTCGCCCGGAAAATCTCGGTGACCATCTCCTCGGCGGTGGGGCCGTAGAGCATCTCGCGATCGTGTCGGTCCTTCAGGCGCAGCATCTCCTTGCCGTAGGCGTCATAGCGGCCGGATTCCCGCCACAGCTCGGCCGATTGCACCGTCGGCATCAGGATTTCGATGGCGCCGGCGCGATCCTGCTCCCGACGGACCACCGCGCAGACGCGCTCCAGAACCCGCAGGCCGAGCGGCAACCACGCGTAGATGCCGGCCGATTCCTGGCGGACCAGGCCGGCACGCAGCATCAGCCGGTGCGAGACGATCTCGGCTTCCTTGGGCGTCTCGCGCAAGGTTGGCATGAAGTAGCGGGAGAGACGCATGTCGCCAAAGTCTTGGAAAGGGGGCCGGCCGGGAGGAGCCGCGGCGCGTCGGCACACAACACGTGGGAGCCGCAAATTACAAGCACTGCGCGACCACGACGCGGCGTAATCGCGGCGAAGCCGTGGCACGGGCCTCTCTGCGGAGCGGCAATGCCCGATGGGAGAGCGGTCTGCCTATTTGCCGGCAAGAAAGCGCAGTTTTTTCTCGCAGACCCGGTGACAACACGAATTGTTGTTCCTATAAGCGACCGGCGATGTTTGCGATGCCCGGAAGAGGCGGCGCAAGGTCCGAGTCTCGGGAGGAAAAACGGCCGCCCCGCAAGCAATGCGGAGGATATTCAAGGCCGAGCCATCTTAAGCTTGAAAGCAAGGCCTCGGGCCTTGCTTTTTTTATGCGCGCTCCGGGCTCGCGGCGGGGTGGCCGTTGTGAGCAGCGATGATTGCGCGGAGAACGGGCGGTGCCGCCGGATTTATGCGCGGCGTCGGCAAGCCCTCAACCCGTCACGGTTGTTTCGCACGGCAAGCTTGGCCTGGATCGGCCCGGGTGAGCCCGCCATGCACTTAGAAATCCGCTGGGCCAACACCCTCTGGGCTGAGGATCTCCGTAGCGAAGCCGACCCAGACGATCGCCGAGGCGGATCGGACTTATCCGTCGGCTGCCGAGGTCTCCGCGGCGGCCCTGGCCTTCGCCCATCTGGTGGGGCCGTCTTCCGGCACCCTGTTCTGAGACCGCGCTAAAGCCCGGTCAGCGGGAAGATCGCCAGCGCGAGCAGGAAGGCCGCCCCGGCCACCAGCGTTGTCCAGATCGCCTTCTCGCGCAGCCGCGGGCGTGCGGGCGCACCGGGATCCTGCCCCGGTACCACATGGGTCGGCCGCGTCTCCGGCTGGTTGCGCAGCGGCAGGACCGCGAAGAGCAGCGTCCACCACACCACGAAGTAGAGGGCGATCGCGCCCCCCACGGTCAGCTTGAACAGACCAACCCCCGCCGCCACGAAGGCGGCGACCAGCACCGTGATCACGCCGAGTGTGATCGGCGTCGAGCGGGCTAGGGCGGACATCATCGGTTCACACCTGTTCCAGCTCGACCAGGGTGCCCAAAAAGTCCTTCGGGTGGAGGAACAGGACCGGCTTACCATGGGCGCCGATCCGCGGCTCACCAGTGCCGAGCACGCGGGCGCCCTGCGCCTTCAGCGTGTCGCGGGCCGCCAGGATGTCGTCGACCTCGTAGCAGACATGGTGGACGCCGCCGCCGGGATTGCGGTCCACGAAGGACGCGATCGGCGAATTCTCGCCGAGCGGGGCCATCAACTCGACCTTGCTGTTGGGCAACTCCACGAACACGACGGTGACCCCGTGCTCCGGCTGCGGCAGAGGCGGCGTGACCGTGGCGCCGAGCGTATTGCGGTAGATCGCACAGGCGGCGTCGAGATCCCGCACGGCGATGGCCACATGGTTGAGACGGCCGATCATGGTTGTATCCTCCCCGGCGTGCTCGCTCCCTATCCGGAAGCATTGTTCATTCGTTGGCAGGGCTCAGCCACCGTGTGGGGGCGACATGCACCCTCTCCCGCACGGGAGAGGGGACTTGAGCCTCGCCCGGCAGCCAATCAGCAAGATCAGCCGGCGCAAGTCGCTACAGACTATGACGACTTGAGATCAGCAGCCAGTCTCAAACTTCCACAACCTGCACGTGGCAGGCCGGCTTCTTGCCCCAGACCTCGTTGACCGCGGTGCGCACGGCCCGGTCGACCGCCTTCTCGACGCCCTCCGAGTCCTTGAGCTTGCCCCGCGACAGGCCCGCCAAGCTGCGCGAGACCGCATCCACGATGGTCTCGATCAGTGGGTCGCCGGAGCGTCCGCGGTTCGGCAGGCCGATGATGTCGACCGCCGGCTCGCCGAGCACGACGCCGTCCTCGTCGATGGCGATCGCCACCGAGACAAGGCCCGCCTGCATCAGCTTGCGCCGCTCGGGGATCGCCCGGTCCTTCTCGTCGATCAGGACGTCGCCGTCCTTGAACAGGCGGCCGACCTTCACGTGGTCGATCACCGCGGGCGTGCCAGGGCTGAGGCGGATCAGGCTGCCGTTGCGGGCCTTGACGACGTTCTGCACGCCCTGCGCGCGGGCAAAGCGGGCATGCTCGTCGAGGTGAAGTGCCTCGCCGTGGACCGGGATCGCGGTGCCGGGGCGGGTCCACTTGTACATCTCGACCATCTCGTCCCGGCGGGGGTGGCCCGAGACGTGGACGAGGGCGCTGCGGTCGGTGATCACCTCGACGCCCTGCTCGATCAGGTCGTTGATGATCGACCCGACATCGCGCTCGTTGCCGGGGATGGCGCGCGATGAAAAGATCACCTGATCGCCTGCGGCGAGGCTGATATCCGGATGGTCGCGGCGGGAGACCCGGGCCAAGGCCGCCCGCGGCTCGCCCTGGGAGCCGGTGAGCAGGGCCACGACCCGCTCGCGGGGCAGGCTCTTCCAGGAATCGGCGCGGCGGAACTCGGGCAGGCCGTCGAGATAGCCGCACTCGCGCGCGACATCGATCACCCGGTCCATGGCCCGGCCGACCGCCACGATCTCGCGGCCACAGGCCACAGCCGCCTCGGCGACGGCACGGATGCGGGCGACGTTCGATGCGAAGGTGGTTACCGCGACCCGGTGGGGCGCCTCGGCGATCAGGCTCTTGAGGGTTGCGGCGACCTCGCGCTCGCTCGGGGAAAAGCCCTCGCGGACCACGTTGGTGGAGTCGCAGACCAGCGCCAGGATGCCCTCGTCGCCGAGCGCCGTGAAGGCCTCCGGCGAGGTGATCTCACCGGCCACCGGCGTCGGATCGATCTTCCAATCACCGGTATGGACCACGAGACCCGCCGCCGTACGGATCGCGATGGCGTTCGACTCCGGGATTGAGTGCGAGACCGGGACGTATTCGAGCTCGAACGGCCCGACGGTGATGCGCCGGCCAGGCTTGACCTCGCGCAGGTCGACCTTCGGGGCACCCGGATCCGAGAGGCGGCGGGTCTCCAGCAGGTTCTTGGCGAAGCGCGTCGCGTAGACCGGCGCCTTGACGCGCGACCACAGCTCGGAGATCGCCCCGATATGGTCCTCGTGCGCGTGAGTGATGAAGATCCCGAGCAGGTCCTTGCGCCGTTCCTCGATGAACGAGAGGTCTGGGAACATCAGGTCGACGCCCGGCATGTTCTCCTCGCCGGCGAAGCCCATGCCGCAATCGACCATGATCCATTTCCGGCCCTTCTCCGGCCCGAAGCCGTAGAGCGCCGCATTCATTCCGATCTCGCCCACGCCGCCGAGCGGCAGGAAGACCAGCTCCTCCTGTCCCATTGCCATCTGTATCGTCGTCCAAACTCAGGCCGCCGTCGCGGCCGTTCCGAAATGCACCTCGCCCGCCGTCACGGTATGCCGGTTCCCATCGGGGGCGAGGATCACGAGCCGCCCCCCCTCGTCGATCGTCTCGAACACGCCCTGCAGGATGTGTCCGCCGCTGTGCACCGCGATCTCCGATCCGAGACCGGCGGCCCGCGCCAGCCAATCGGCGCGCAGGGCAGCGAAATTCCGTCCCCGGTCCCAGGCCCGCGCGCGCGCGGCCATCCGGTCCGAGAGGTGTTCCAGTAGCGCCTCCGCGCCGCCGGCGTAACCCGTCGCCGCCAAGCTTGTTGCCGGCAACCCGTCCGGGGCCGCCGCGACGTTGACGCCGAAGCCGACCACGACGGCCCGCCGGCCACCCGGCAGCGTCTCCGCCTCCAGCAAGAGGCCGGCCAGCTTCGCTCCGCCTAGCAGCACGTCATTCGGCCATTTTAGCTCCAGAGATCGGGCGGCGATGCCGGAAGCGGTATCCGGCAGGGTGCCGCAGGCCGCCTCCAGTGCCTCAATCAGCGCGAGGCCCGCCACGAAGCCCAACTCGGCGAGGTGCTCAGGCGCGACCCCGGCCACCGGCCAGAGCACGCTCGCCGCGAGGTTGCCCGGCAGGGACGCCCAGCTGTTGCCCCGGCGGCCTCGCCCCGCCTCCTGGCGATGCGTCGCGACCCAGAGCGGCCCGGTCTCGCCGGCGCGCGCCTGCGCCATCGCCTCCGTGTTGGTGGAGCCGAGGGTCTCGTGGACGTGCAGGCGGTGGCCCTGGCTGCGCGCCTTGGGTCCGAGTCGATAGGGCAAGGCCGTCCTAGAACAGCGACTTGGCGGCCCGCCCCGCGGCACCGACAAGCGGCCCTGGTAGCAGGAAGAACAGCACCACCACCACGCTCGACAAGGCGAGCACCACGCGCAGGCCCGGGGCCATCGCCTCGTAGGGCTCCTTCGGCTCGTCGAAATACATGATCTTGACCAGCCGCAGGTAGTAGTAGGCGCCGACCACGCTGGTCACCACGCCGATCACCGCCAGCGTCACGAGGCCGGCCTTGATGGCGGCGGCGAAGACGTAGAACTTCGCGAAGAACCCAGCGAGCGGCGGGATGCCGGCCAGCGAGAACATCATCGCGGCGAGGCAGAAGGCCAGCCACGGATGCGTGCGCGACAGGCCCGACAGATCCTCGATCTTCTCGAACATCACGTCCCGACGCCGGAGCGACAGGATGATCGCGAAAGTGCCGAGCGTCATTGCGAGGTAGATGATCATGTAGGTGACGAGCCCGCTGATCCCCTCCTCCGAGCCGCAGGCCAGCCCGATCAGCGCGTAGCCTACATTGGCGATCGACGAGTAGGCCATCAGGCGCTTGATCGAGCTCTGGCCGATCGCCGCGAAGGAGCCGAGCGCCATCGACGCCACAGCGACGAAGATGAAGATCTGCTGCCAGATCGCCGTCACGTCCGGCATGGCGCCGATGAAGACCCGCACGGTCATCGAGACCGCCGCCATCTTCGGCGCGGTGGCAAAGAAGGCGGTCACCGGAGTGGGCGAGCCCTCGTAGACGTCGGGCGTCCACATGTGGAACGGAACCGCCGACATCTTGAAGCACACGCCCGCAGCCAGGAACACGATGCCGAGCACGATGCCCAAGCCCGCATTCTCGTTCAGCGCCGAGACGATGCCGGGGAACGAGACCGTGCCGGTGAAGCCGTAGACCAGCGAGGCGCCGTAGAGCAGCATGCCGGAGGAGAGCGCGCCAAGGACGAAGTACTTGAGGCCGGCCTCGGTGGATTTGATGTCGTCCCGGTGGAAGGCGGCGATCACGTAGGCGGCGAGCGATTGCAGCTCCAGACCGAGATAGAGCGCGATCAGGTCGTTGGCCGAGACCATCACCATCATGCCGATGGTGCAGAGTACGATCAGCACCGGGAACTCGAACCGGTCGATGCGCTCGCGCTTGAAGAAGTCGTGCGCCAGCAGGATCGTCGCCGAGGAGCCGAGCAGCACCAGCGACTTCATCACCTTGGAGAAGGAATCCGAGACGAACGCCCCCGACAGGGTCGTTATCCGTCCGTTCACCGGCTGGGAGATCACCACCGAGAGGGCGACGAGGAGCAGCACCAGGGCGCCGACGCTCACGGCCTCGGCGGAGCGGTCGCCGCGCCACGCGCCGTAGAGGATCAGGAGCAGAACGCCGATGCCGAGGATCAGCTCGGGAAGAAGCGGCGCCAGCGAGGGCAGGACGGAGTGGACGGTGGTCATCAGGTCCGTCTCAGTGCGGGACCGGCAGCGCGGCGGCCGCGGTCTGGGTGTTGGACAGGGCGGCCTTCATGCTGGTCATCAGCGCGTCGGTCGAGGGCGCGAACACGTCGAGCACGGGAGCCGGGTGCACGCCGTAATAGATCGTCAGCACCACCAGCGGCGCCAGGATGATCTTTTCGCGGGTATCGAGATCCAGGATGCCCTGGAGGTTGGGCTTGTCCAGCTTGCCGTAGATCACCCGCGCGTAGAGCCAGAGCGCGTAGCCCGCCGACAGGATGATGCCGAAGGTCGAGAAGAACGCGACGTTCGGGTTCGCCTTGAAGGCGCCCAGCATCGACAGGAACTCGCCGACGAAGCCGGAGGTGCCGGGCAGGCCGACATTGGCCATGGTGAACACCATCATGGCCACCGCGTAGAGCGGCATCCGCTTCACGAGGCCGCCATAGGCGGCAATCTCGCGGGTGTGCATCCGGTCGTAGACCACGCCGACGCAGAGGAACAGCGCGCTCGCCACAATGCCGTGGGAGATCATCAGGAACAGCGCGCCCTGGATGCCCTGCTCGTTCAGGGTAAACAGGCCGAGGGTCACGAAACCCATATGGGCCACCGACGAGTAGGCGATCAGCTTCTTGATGTCGGTCTGCATCATCGCGGTGAGCGAGGTGAAGATGATCGCGATCACCGAGAGGGCGAAGACCAGCGGCGCAAAATCCTGGCTCGCCACCGGCAGCATCGGCAGCGAGATCCGGATGAAGCCGTAGCCGCCCATCTTCAGGAGGATGCCGGCCAGGATCACCGAGCCGGCGGTGGGCGCCTCGACGTGAGCGTCGGGCAGCCAAGTGTGGACCGGCCACATCGGCATCTTCACCGCGAAGGAGGCGAAGAAAGCCAGCCACAGCCAGGTCTGCATCTCCACCGGGAAGCGGTATTGCAGCAGGGTCGGGATGTCGGTGGTGCCGGCCTGCCAGTACATCGCCATCACGGCGAGCAGCATCAGCACCGAGCCCAGCAGGGTGTAGAGGAAGAACTTGAAGCTCGCGTAGACCCGGCGCGCGCCGCCCCAGATCCCGATGATCAGGAACATCGGAATCAGGCCGGCCTCGAAGAACAGGTAGAACAGCAGCAGATCGAGGGAGGCGAACACGCCGATCATCGTCGTCTCGAGGACGAGGAAGGCGACGAAGTATTCCTTCACGCGGACGTTGATCGAGTTCCACGAGGCGCCGATGCAGAACGGCATCAGGAAGGTGGTCAGCAGGATCAGCGGCATCGAGAAGCCGTCGACGCCGAGCTTGAAACGGATCGTCTCGGTGAGCCACGCATGGCTTTCCACCAGCTGGAAGCTCGACGAGGCGGTGTCGTAGCGGTTCCAGGCGACCAGCGAGAGCAGGAAGGTGACGATCGTGGTGGCGAGCGCAGCCCAGCGGGTGTTGCGCGCGACCGATGCCTCGTCGCCGTTCAGCGTCAGGATGAAGGCCGCGCCGCAGAGTGGCACGATCAGCAGGCCGGAGAGGATGCCGAGGCCGAGCATGTCAGTGAGCCCCCTTGGGCAGGCCGGACATCAGGTACCAGCTGATCAGGCCGGCGACGCCGATGAGCATCACGAAGGCGTAGTGATAGAGGTAGCCGGTCTGGAGGCGGACCACCCCGCGGGTCACGTCCACGACGCGCGCCGCGATGCCGTTGGGACCGAGCCCATCGATGATCCTGCCGTCGCCCTGCTTCCACAGGAACAGGCCGAAATCCTTGGCCGGGCGGACGAAGATTCGGTCGTAGATCTCGTCGAAGTACCACTTGTTGAGCAGGAACCGGTACAGCGACGGCTGCTGCGCGGCGAGCGCACCCGGCAGTTCCGGCCGGCGGATATACATCCAGTAGGCCAGGACGAAGCCGAGGATCAGCATGATCAGCGGCGAATAGGAGACCAAGGCCGGGACCTCGTGGATCTCGTGCATGATGTGGTTGTTCGGCCCATGCGCCAGGGCATGGCCCCAGAATGCATCCATTCCCTCGCCGATGAAGCGGTTGTGGAAGATGAGCCCGGCGAACAGTGCACCGAAGGCGAGGATCGCCAACGGCAGGGTCATCACCAGCGGGCTCTCGTGGGGCGTGTGATCGCCATGGTGCCCGTGATGGTCATCGGCGACGAGGTCGCTCTGGTGCGCCGGCTCGATGTCGTGGCCGTGATCGTCGTGGGCGGCGCCCTCGGTATGGCCCGGGGCCCCATCCGCCTCGTGCGCCATGGCGGAATGCGCAACCGCGGGGGCATCGTGGTGGTCATGCGCCGCGTGGGCACCCCAGCGGGCCGGCCCTTCGAAGGTCATGAAGAACAGGCGCCAGGAGTAGAACGAGGTGAAGAACGCCGCCACCACCACGCACAGGAAAGCCAGCGTGTGACCCGGGCGGGTTGAGGCGTAGGCCGCCTCAATGATCGCGTCCTTCGAGTAGTAGCCGGCCGTGTAGGGGAAGCCGATCAGCGCGAGGGAGCCGATCGCCATCATGGCGCCCGTGTAGGGGATGTAGCGGCGCAGGCCACCCATGTTCCGCATGTCCTGCTCATGGTGCATCGCGTGGATGACCGAGCCGGCCCCGAGGAACAGGAGTGCCTTGAAGAAGGCGTGGGTGAACAGGTGGAACACTGCGGCCGAATAGGCGCCGACGCCAAGCGCCACGAACATGTATCCCAGCTGCGAGCAGGTCGAGTACGCGATCACCCGCTTGATGTCGTTCTGTACGAGGCCGATCGTGGCTGCGAAGAACGCCGTGATGCCGCCAATCACCGTGACGACGACCAGCGCGTTCGGCGCCTCCTCGAACAGCGGCGACAGGCGCGCAACCATGAACACGCCGGCGGTCACCATGGTGGCGGCGTGGATCAGCGCCGAGACTGGGGTCGGGCCCTCCATAGCGTCCGGCAGCCATGTGTGCAGCAGGAACTGCGCCGACTTGCCCATGGCGCCCATGAACAGCAGGAGGCAGGCGAGCGTCAGGGCGTTCCAGTCATAGCCGAGGAAATGGAAGCTTAGCGTCTTGATCGCGTCGACCTTGCCGAAGATCGCGTCGAACGCCACCGAGCCAGTCAGCACGAAGACCAGGAAGATACCAAGCGAGAAGCCGAAATCGCCGACGCGGTTGACGATGAACGCCTTCATGGCGGCGGCGTTGGCCGAGGGCTTCTCGTACCAGAAACCGATCAGCAGGTAGGAGGCGAGGCCCACGCCCTCCCAGCCGAAGAACATCTGCACAAGGTTGTCGGCCGTCACCAGCATCAGCATGGCGAAGGTGAACAGCGACAGGTAGGCGAAGAACCTCGGGCGGTGCGGATCCTCGTGCATGTAGCCGACCGAGTAGAGGTGCACGAGGGTCGAGACCGTGGTCACCACCACGAGCATCACCCGGGTCAGGGTATCGACCTTGAAGGCCCAGTCGACCTGAAGGTCGCCGGCCGAGAACCAGGACGCAACCTGCACCCGCTCGGCGTGGCCGCCGTCGAGGAAGACGCCCCAGGCGATCAGCGCCGTGAAGGCGAGGAACGCCGTGGTGATGTACTCGCAGGCCCGCGCCCCGATGTACCGGCCGAACAGGCCGGCGATCAGGAAGCCGATGAGCGGGAAGAAGACGATCGCGTGATACATCGCTCTCTTGCAGTCCGTCCTCCGGGCCGGCCGCGAGGCGGCGGCGTCCGGATGTGAGTCGGGGCGGCGGGGAAGGAGGCCCTTAGCCCTTCATCATGCTCACGTCCTCCACCGCGATCGAGCCGCGGTTGCGGAAGAACACCACCAGGATGGCGAGGCCGATCGCCGATTCGGCGGCCGCGACCGTCAGCACGAACAGGGCGAAGACCTGTCCGGTGATGTCATTCAGCTGCGTCGAGAAGGCGACGAGGTTGATATTGACCGAGAGCAGGATCAACTCGATCGACATCAAGATGACGATGATGTTCTTGCGGTTGATGAAGATGCCGAGCACGCCGAGCGTGAACAGGATTGCCGCGACGGTGAGGTAGTGGCTCAGGCCGATCATCGTTCGAGTCTCCCGGCTTTCATCAGATCTCGCATCAGACCTCGACACCCTGGCGAGACGGGACCTTGCGGGTCTCGACCGCCATGGCCTGGGTGCGGGCGTTCTGGACCGCGATGTTCTGGCGCTTGACGCCCGGCCGGTCGCGCAGCGTGAGCACGATCGCGCCGATCATGGCGACCAACAGGATCAGGCCGGCGAGCTGGAAGAAGTAGGCGTAATCCGTGTAGATCACCCGCCCCAGCGCCTGAGCGTTGGTGAGGTTCTCGGCGGAGGCGACGTTGCCGAGCGGCGCCTGGACGAGGCCCGGATCGATGCTCCAGGAGCCGACCACGAGCAGCAGCTCGACCAGAAAGATCGCGCCGATCAGCGCACCCACCGGCAGGTATTGCTGGAAGCCCTGGCGCAGCTCGGCGAAGTCCACGTCGAGCATCATCACCACGAACAGGAACAGGACCGCCACCGCGCCCACGTAGACGACCACCAGGATCATCGCGAGGAACTCGGCGCCCATCAGGACGAAGAGCCCGGCGGCGTTCACGAAGGCGAGGATCAGGAACAGCACGGAGGCCACGGGATTGCGCGAGGCGATCACCATGAAGCCCGACGCGACCGTGATGCTCGCGAACAGATAGAAGAAGGCGGCTGCTGCGGTCATGCGCTGGTCGGGATCGGCCGCCGGAGCGGCCCCTTCTGCCGTGCGTGAAGACGGTCCGCAGCGGGCGGGCCGTCTATAGAACCCGGTCGTCGGGGGCACAACAGCGCCCCCGACATGAGTCAGCGATAAGGCGCGTCCATCGCGATGTTGCGGGCGATCTCGCGCTCCCAGCGGTCGCCGTTCAGAAGAAGCTTCGCCTTGTCGTAGAGAAGTTCCTCCCGGGTCTCCACCGAGAATTCGAAGTTCGGCCCCTCGACGATGGCGTCCACCGGGCAGGCCTCCTGGCACATGCCGCAATAGATGCACTTCACCATGTCGATGTCGTACCGAGTCGTCCGTCGGGTACCGTCGTTGCGGCGGGGACCCGCCTCGATGGTGATGGCCTGTGCCGGGCAGATCGCCTCGCAGAGCTTGCAGGCGATGCACCGCTCCTCGCCGTTGGGATAGCGGCGCAAAGCATGCTCGCCCCGGAAGCGGGGCCCGCGATGGCCCATCTCGAATGGGTAGTTGATCGTGGCCTTCGGCTTGAAGAAATAGCGCATGCCGAGGATCATCCCCGACACGAACTCCTTCAAGAGAAGGCTTTTTGCGACTTGATCGAGCTTCATGCCCGGATCTCCGTTGCGGCGGGTGGGCTCAAGCGCCCGGCGCGAGGCCGGTGAGCTTGAGCACGAAGGCGACGACGACGACCGAGACCAGCGAGATCGGCAGAAACACTTTCCAGCCGAGGCGCATGAGCTGATCGTAGCGGTAGCGCGGCACGATGGATTTCACCATCGCGAACAGGAAGAACAGGAAGCTGGCTTTCAGAGTGAACCAGATCACGTCGGGCACCCAGGTAAAGGGCGCGAACGGGATCGGCGACAGCCAGCCACCCAGGAACAGGATGGTCCCCAGCGCGCACATGCTCATGATGGCGACGTACTCACCGAGCATGAACAGCAGGTACGGGGTCGAGGAATACTCGACCATGTAGCCGGCCACGAGCTCCGACTCAGCCTCCGGCAGATCGAAGGGGGGGCGGTTGGTCTCGGCCAGCGCCGAGATGAAGAACACCACGAACATCGGGAACAGCCACAGCCAGTACCAGCCGAACAGGCCGAGGCTGGTGTCCTGCGCCATCACGATCCGCGACAGGTTGAGCGAGCCGGCGCAGAGCAGCACGCAGATGATCACGAAGCCGAGCGAGACCTCGTACGAGATCATCTGCGCCGCCGAGCGGAGCGCGCCCAGGAACGCGTATTTCGAGTTCGACGCCCAGCCGCCCATGATGACGCCGTAGACGCCAAGGGACGAGATCGCGAAGATGTAGGTGATGCCGACATTGAGGTCTGCGATCGCCCAGCCGTCGGCCAGCGGGATCACCGCCCAGCTCGACAAAGCGAGCATCGCGAAGACCAGCGGCGCCAGCAGGTAGATCGCCTTGTTGGCGCCCGCCGGGATGACCGGCTCCTTGAGCACGAACTTTAGCAGGTCGGCGAAGGACTGGAACAGGCCGAACGGCCCGACCACGTTCGGACCGCGCCGGAGCTGCACCGCCGCCCAGATCTTCCGGTCGGCGAGCAGCGCGTAGGCGATGAAGACGAGCAGCGCCGAGAGCAGCACAAAGCTCTTCAGCACGATCAGGAGCACGGTCCCGAGGATTTCGAGCGACGTCATCGGTCTTGGCTCCTACTCGGCCGCCGCCAGGGGCCGCGCCTCGGCGGCGCGCTCCCGGGCGATGCGCGAGCATTCCGCAAGGATCTGCGAGGCGCGGGTGATCGGGTTGGTTAGGTAGAAGTCGGTCACCGGCGACGCGAAGGCCGGCCCGCTGGCATCGCCGCCAAGGCCCGAGAGACGGTCAACCGCCTCGGTGACCGCGCCGGGTTCCACGGTACCGACCGCCGCAAAATGTGGGTGGGCGGCGTAAAGCGCCCGGCGCAGAGCGGTCAGCGAATCGAACGGCAGGCGCTTGCCGAGTACATCCGACAGGGCGCGCAGGATCGCCCAATCCTCGCGGGCATCCCCCGGCGGGAAGGCGGCGCGGTTGCCCATCTGGACCCGGCCTTCCGTGTTCACCCAGGTTGCCGACTTCTCGCTGTAGGCGGCCCCCGGCAGGATCACGTCGGCGCGGGAGGCGCCGCGGTCGCCGTGGCTGCCCTGGTAAATCACGAAGGCGCCCGGAGCCACGTCGCGCTCGTCGGCGCCGAGGTTGAACAGGACGTCGAGGGCGCCCGGCTCCAGCATCTGCGCGAAGGTCAGACCGCCCTCCCCCGGAACGAAGTCGAGATCCAGCGCGCCGACCCGAGCCGCCGCCGTGTGCAGCACGCCGAAGCCATTCCAATCGGCCGAGATCGCGCCGATATCCTTCGCGAGGGTAGCGGCCGCCGCAAACACGCCCGGCGCCGCATTCGCGCCGACGATCACGAGCGGTGCCTTCGCCTCCTTCAGGATCTCCAGAAAGCTGTGCTCGCCGCGCGCCAGAGCTGCCAGCGAATCGGGGCCGGCGCCGATGTAATGGCTCGGATAGGTCAGATCGACCGGCTCGCCGATCACACCCACGGCCAGCGGCGCCATGCGCCAGCGTTTGCGGATGCGTACGTTCAGCAGCGAGGCCTCGGTCCGCGGGTTGGCGCCGACGATCAGGATCGCGTCCGCCGCCTCGATGCCCGGGATGGTGGGGTTGAAGATGTACGATGCGCGGCCGAGCGCCGGGTCGAGGCCGGCATCGGTCTGGCGGCCATCGAGGTTCGGCGAGCCGAGACTCCGGATCAGCTCGCGAAGCGCAAACATCTCCTCGACGCCTGCGAGGTCGCCGACCACCGCGCCGATCCGCTTGGGATCCGCGCCCTTCACCTTGGCGACGATGGCCTGGAACGCCTCACCCCAGGAAGCGGGCCGCAGGCGGCCGTTCTCGCGCAGGTACGGGCGGTCGAGGCGCTGCATCCGCAGCCCGTCGATGTGGTAGCGGGTCTTGTCGGAGATCCACTCCTCGTTGATCTCCTCGCTGACCCGCGGCTCGATCTGCATGACCTCGCGGCCGCGTGTATCGATGCGGATCGACGAGCCGACCGCGTCCATCACGTCGACCGATTCGGTCTTGTTCAGCTCCCAGGGTCGGACGTTGTAGCTCTGCGGCCGGTGCACAAGGGCGCCCACAGGACAGAGGTCGGCGACGTTGCCCTGGAGCTCCGAGGCCATCGACTGCTCGAGGTAGCTGGTGATCTCCATATCCTCGCCGCGGCCGATGGCACCGAGGTCGGGCACGCCCGCCACCTCCGCCAGAAAGCGCACGCAGCGGGTGCAATGGATGCAGCGGTTCATCGCGGTCCGCACCAGCGGGCCGATATGCTTCTCCTCAACCGCGCGCTTGTTCTCCTGATAGCGGGTCGAATCGACCCCGTAGGCCATGGCCTGATCCTGCAGGTCGCAATGGCCGCCTTGGTCGCAGATCGGGCAATCGAGCGGGTGGTTGATGAGGAGGAACTCCATCACCCCCTCCCGGGCCTTCTTGGTCAGGCCTGAGCGGGTCAGAATCTCCGGCGGCTCGCCGTTCGGGCCGGGGCGGCAATCCTTCACCGCGTAGGCGCAGGACGCCACCGGCTTCGGCGCACCCTTCAGCTCGACCAGGCACATCCGGCAATTGCCGGCGATCGACAGCCGCTCGTGGAAGCAGAAGCGCGGGATCTCGGCGCCCGCGGCCTCGCAGGCCTGGAGCAGCGTGTATTCGGCGGGGACGTCGACCTCGGTGCCGTCGACGAGAAGTTTTGTCATCGGTGCAATCTCAGTGCGGGGCGTCGGCAAGATCGAGGCGCCGCTCGATCCGCTCGATGCGAGGCTCGACCCTGTCGATCCGCCGGTGGACGCCAGCCAGATTCTTGTCGACCGCAGCCCTGCGGCCTTTCACGTCGCGACTATCGTCGCTCAGACGATCGACCGTGCCGTCGATCCGCCGCAGCGACACGGGCATCAGGGTGTGAAGCTGGCCCGTCATTGGTTCACTCAGCCGCCATCGGCACAGGCTCGCTGTGCGGGTTCGCAGTGTAGCGGTCGATGCGCTTCTCGATCTCGGGGCGGAAGTGCTTGATCAGGCCCTGGATCGGCCAAGCCGCCGCGTCGCCGAGCGCGCAGATCGTGTGCCCCTCGATCTGCTTGGTCACCTCGAACAGCATGTCGATCTCGCGCTTCTGCGCGCGGCCCTCAGTCATGCGCTGCATCACCCGCCACATCCAGCCGGTGCCCTCGCGGCAGGGTGTGCACTGGCCGCAGGATTCGTGCTTGTAGAAGTACGAGATCCGCGTGATCGCCGCGACGATGTCGGTGGACTTGTCGAGCACGATCACCGCCGCGGTGCCGAGGCCGGAGCCGAGGTTACGCAGAGTGTCGAAATCCATCTTGGCGTCGACGATCTGCTCAGCCGGCACCAGCGGCACCGACGAGCCGCCCGGAATCGAGCACAGCAGGTTGTCCCAGCCGCCGCGCATGCCGCCGCAATGTCGGTGGATCAGCTCGCGGAAGGTGATGCCCAGCTCCTCCTCGACGTTGCACGGCTTGTTGACGTGCCCCGAGACGCAGAACAGCTTGGTGCCGGTGTTGTTCTTGCCGCCGAGCCCCGCGAACCACGCGCCGCCCCGGCGCAGGATCGTGCCGGCCACCGCGATCGACTCGACATTGTTCACCGTCGTGGGGCAGCCGTAGAGGCCCATATTGGCCGGGAATGGCGGCTTGAGCCGCGGCATCCCCTTCTTGCCCTCCAGGCTCTCGATGAGGGCCGTCTCCTCGCCGCAGATATATGCCCCGGCGCCGTGGTGGACGTAGATGTCGAACGGGTAGTCGTGGACGTTCGACTGGCCGACGAGGCGGGCCGCGTAGGCCTCATCCACGGCCTTCTGGAGCGCGTGCTTCTCGGCGACGTACTCGCCGCGGATGTAGATGTAGCAGGCATGCGCCGCCATCGCGAAGCAGGCCAGCATGCAGCCCTCGATCAGGAGATGCGGATCGTGCCGCATGATCTCCCGGTCCTTGCAGGTGCCCGGCTCCGACTCGTCGGCGTTGACCACGAGATAGTGCGGGCGCCCGTCGGACTTCTTGGGCATGAACGACCACTTGAGGCCGGTCGGGAAGCCCGCGCCGCCGCGGCCACGCAGGCCCGACGCCTTCATCTCGTCGATGATCCAGTCGCGGCCCTGCTCCAGCAGGAACTTGGTCCCGTCCCAGGCGCCGCGCTTCTTGGCGGCGTCCAGACCCGGCGACTGCAACCCGTAGAGGTTGGTAAAGATACGATCCTGATCCGACAGCATGTCAGCTCCTCACTGAGCCGGCGCGGCCAGCGCCTTGGCCTGCCCGACCCAGTCCTCCCGGTCGATGCGACCCGGGAACGCGAGGTAGGTGCCGACCCAGGTGATTTCGTCGCGGCTCCAGGCGGCGATCTGGTCGAAATGGTAGATGCCGAGGCCGTTCAGGCGCTGGCTGTTGTCCGGATCTAAGCCCTCGATCCGGGTGAGGTCATCGGGCCGTCCGGTTCGAGCGGCGTCGAGTGCCGGGGGCCGCTTGCCGACCGCCTCGGCCTTCTGTTCGGGCGTCGCGTCCTTCGGCAGAGCCGCCAGCGCGCCGGCGACGCGCGCCTCCTCGGCCTCCGCCGCAACCTCGGCGTCGCTCGCGCCGGAGGCCTCCGGCTGCTGCGGGACCGCATCGCGCGCCGGCACATCCTGGTTGCCCTGGTCGCCGGCGGCAGGCTCGCCTTCGGCGACGCGCTTGGCTGGCGAGTCGAGCACGTCCGCGTCACCCTGGCGGGCGGCGCCGGCCTTGGCGGTCGACCGGCCGCGCTCGGCCGCATCGGCGCGGTCCTCGGGCTTGACCGGCGTCTCGCCGTCTGCGGCGCGCTGGGCCGGGGCATCGCTGGCGGTCCGCTCGACCGCGCGGCCGGCATCGGGCCGGGCCGGCTTCGGGTTCGTCGCGGCCTGCTGCACGCTGGCCGCCGCCTCGCCGGTCTTAGGGGGCACGCCGGCGGCCGGCTCCTCGGCCTTCCCGGCCTCCTCGAAGCGCTTGCGCCAGGCGCCGACGCGCGAGCCGTCGAACAGGGTCGGGTCAGTCAGCGTGTTCACGGCGCCCTGGGGCTCGGACGAGACGCGCCCGGTCTGCGAACCGACCTTAACGGGCCGGCCGGCCGCGAGGTCGTCCATCAGCTCGCCGAGTGATTCGGGCGTCAGGTCCTCGTAATAATCCTGGTTGATCTGCACCATTGGCGCGTTGCAGCAGGCGCCCAGGCACTCAACTTCGAGCCAGGAGAAGTTGCCGTCCGCCGAGACGTGGCCGGGGGCCCCGAGCCGGTCGTGAAGCATCTCCTTCAGCCCGCGCGCGCCGCAGGAATCGCACGGCACCGTACCGCAGACCTGGATCCAGAAACGCCCCACCGGCTCCAGCGCGAACATCGTGTAGAAGGTCGCGACCTCCAGCACGCGAATGTTCGGCATGCCGAGTTCGGCCGCCACCGCCTCAATGGCAGCACGGGGCAGCCAGCCGCCGTTCTGCTCCTGCGCCTTCCACAGAAGCGAGATCACCGCGGAGGCCTGACGGCCCTCGGGGTACTTGGCGATCTGGGTCTTGGCCCACTCGGCGTTCTCGGGGGAGAACGCGAAGGTTTGAGGCTGCTCGGAGGCGGGGGCGAGTCTGCGGTTGGCCATCGCTTCTGTCTTACCGATCCACTTCGCCGAAGACGATGTCGAGCGTGCCGAGCACACAGGACACGTCGGCGAGAAGGTGCCCGCGGCACATCCAGTCCATCGCCTGAAGATGCGCGAAGCCCGGCGCGCGGATCTTGCAGCGATACGGCTTGTTGGTCCCGTCGGACACGAGATAGACGCCGAACTCGCCCTTCGGCGCCTCGACCGCGGCGTAGACCTCACCTTCGGGCACGTGGAAGCCCTCGGTGTAGAGCTTGAAGTGGTGGATGAGCGCCTCCATCGAGCGCTTCATCTCCCGGCGCGGCGGCGGTGCGAACTTGCCGTCGATCGAGGCGATCGGCCCCTGGCCGGCGGGCTCGCGCAGCTTGGCGATGCACTGCTTCATGATGCGCACCGATTCGCGCATCTCCTCCATGCGGATCACCTGGCGATCATAGGTGTCGCCGTTCTTCCCCACGGGGATATCGAATTCCATCTCCTCGTAGCACTCGTAGGGCTGCGCCTTGCGCAGGTCCCACGGGATGCCGGAGCCGCGCACCATCACGCCGGAAAAGCCCCACTGCATGGCCTCATCCACCGACACGATGCCGATGTCGACGTTGCGCTGCTTGAAGATGCGGTTGGCCATGACGAGGTCGTCGAGATCCTGAACGACCTGCAGGAACGGATCGCAGAACGCGTCGATGTCGTCGATCAGTTTCGGCGGCAGGTCCTGATGGACGCCGCCGGGCCGGAAGTAATTGGCGTGGAGCCGGGCGCCGGAGGCGCGCTCGTAGAAGATCATCAGCTTCTCGCGCTCCTCGAAGCCCCAGAGCGGGGGCGTGAGGGCGCCGACATCCATCGCCTGCGTGGTGACGTTGAGGAGGTGTGACAGGAGGCGGCCGATCTCGCAGAATAGCACGCGGATCAGCTGCGCGCGCCGCGGCACCTCGATGCCGGCGAGCTTCTCGATCGCCAGGCAGAAGGCATGCTCCTGGTTCATCGGCGACACGTAGTCGAGCCGGTCGAAATAGGGCGTCGCCTGCAGGTAGGTCTTGTACTCGATCAGCTTCTCGGTGCCGCGGTGGAGCAGGCCGATATGCGGATCGACTCGCTCGACCACCTCGCCGTCCAGTTCCAGCACGAGGCGCAGCACACCGTGCGCCGCCGGATGCTGCGGGCCGAAGTTGATCGCGAAGTTGCGAATGTTGTGTTCGGTCACGGGCGGTCTCCGCGGCTCATGCCGACGTCGTCTTCTCGTCGCCCGGAAGCACGTAGTCGGTGCCTTCCCACGGGGACAGGAAGTCGAAGTTACGGAACTCTTGGGTGAGCTTCACCGGCTCGTACACGACCCGCGCCTGGTCCTGATCGTAGCGGACCTCGACGAAGCCGGTCAGCGGGAAATCCTTGCGCAGCGGGTGCCCCTCGAAGCCGTAATCGGTGAGCAGGCGGCGCAGGTCGGGATGGCCCGAGAACAGGATCCCGTAGAGGTCGTAGGTCTCGCGCTCGTACCAGTTGGCGGCCGGGAACACCTCGATCACCGAGGGGACGGGCGTCACCTCGTCGGTCTGCACCTTCAGCCGGATGCGCAAGTTATGGCGCAGCGACAGCAGGTGGTAGACCACGTCGAAGCGCTTCTCGCGCTGCGGATAGTCCACGCCGCAAATGTCGATGAAATTGCGGAACGCGCAGGCCGGATCGTCGCGCAGGTAGGTTAGTGCGTAGACGATGTCGGAGGCCTGGACCACCAGCGTCAGCTCGCCGAACGTGATGGTGTGCGACACCACCGCTGGGCCCAGGGCGCCGACGACCCGCTCGGCCAGCGCCGATATCGCGTCTTCGCCGTAGACCGGCTGGGTGTGGGGCAGGATCGAGATGCCGTTGGACATGGCCGCTCCTCAGCGCTCGATCGTGCCGGTGCGGCGGATCTTCTTCTGGAGAAGCAGCACGCCGTAGAGCAGCGCCTCGGCGGTGGGCGGGCAGCCGGGCACGTAGATGTCGACGGGCACCACCCGGTCGCAGCCGCGCACCACCGAATACGAGTAGTGGTAGTAGCCGCCGCCATTGGCGCAGGAGCCCATGGAGATGACGTAGCGCGGCTCGGGCATCTGGTCGTAGACCTTGCGCAAAGCCGGGGCCATCTTGTTGGTCAGCGTGCCGGCGACGATCATCACGTCGGACTGGCGGGGCGAGCCGCGGGGCGCGAAGCCGAAGCGCTCGCAATCGTAGCGCGGCATCGACATCTGCATCATCTCGACCGCGCAACAGGCGAGACCGAAGGTCATCCACATCAGCGAGCCGGTGCGGGCCCAGTTGATCAGCTCGTCCGTGGTGGTGAGCAGGAAGCCGCGATCGGCCAGCTCGTCGCTGATCGACAGGAAGGTCGGGTCGTCGGCGCCAATCGGCCGGCCGGTGTTGGGATCGATGATCCCCTTCGGCTGGGGCGCGACCGCGGGGGCGCGGGACAGGCTGTGGGTCGTGTCGGTGATCAGGGCCATCGGCGACTCGGAATGGGGTGCGGGTAGGCGGCTGTCGCGAATCAATCCCATTCGAGGGCGCCCTTGCGCCACTCGTAGACGAAGCCGACCGTGAGCACGCCGAGGAAGACCATCATCGACCAGAAGCCGAACCAGCCCAGATCCCCGAAGGTGATCGCCCACGGGAACAGGAACGCGACCTCAAGATCGAAGATGATGAACAGGATTGCGACGAGGTAGAACCGCACGTCGAACTTCATGCGGGCATCGTCGAAGGCGTTGAACCCGCACTCGTAGGCCGAGAGCTTCTCCGGATCCGGGTTCTTAAACGCGACGAGGAACGGCACGACCAGCAGAGCCGTGGCGATGAACAGTGCCACGCCGATGAACACGATGAGCGGCAGGTAATCCGCCAACAATCCGGTCATGCCAGGGCCTCGTGAGACAAGGAAAACCGCGGTGCAACGCCGACACCGGATTCGCCCGTGGAATTGTTCTTATGCCAGGATGCGCGCGGCCGGAGGCTTAGTCGAGCCGCCGGCCCGTGACAATGGCTTGTCGCGTCGCACAAAGCGCGCTGTCAGTCCTCTCCAGAGATGGGCATGGGCGGCATGCCTGCAACACGACGGAAGCGCGCAGGTCCATCGGCACCTCGATGCACGAAACCACGGCTGATGCGCTTGACAGCCCCCCGGTCCACCCATAAACCCCGCCCCGTCGCCGGGCGAAACGCCCCTTCGAAGCGACCACGCCGTGCGGGCGTAGCTCAGTTGGTTAGAGTGCCGGCCTGTCACGCCGGAGGTCGCGGGTTCGAGCCCCGTCGCCCGCGCCACGTCCCCTTCCCCGTTGAATACGAGAGTAGTCCGATCCGCGCGGGAGATGCGCGGGCTGCTGTCTTCAACACTTGCGCGTGCAGTTACCGGCGGACGCTAGGGCGGTCGTTACGTGGCCCTCGGCGCCTCTACCGTGGACTGATGTGACCGGCTTGCGGGTCGGGCTCCGCGAAGACTCAGCGCAATGCCCGCCAGAATCAGGCTGCCGCCGGCCACGATGCTCGCGCTGAGCGGTTCGCCCAAGACGAAATGCGTGCTCAGGATCCCCGCCACCGGCACCAGGAGCGCGAAGGGCGTCACGGTGGCTGCGGGATAGCGCGTTAGGAGCCGGCTCCAGAGCCCGAAGGCGAGGAGCGTCGTCGGATAGGCTTGGAACGCTACCGAGCCGATCGCCGCCCAGCTTGGATGCGCCAAGCCCGCGAAGGCGGCCGGTCCCTCCACGATCAGCGACAGGGCGAGGAGCGGCGGCGTTGTGGCCAGGCTGCTCCAGACCATCAGCGCCAGCATATCGACGCGGCCGATGCGCTTCACGACGATGTTGGCGCTGGCCCAGCCCAAGGCCGCGCCGACCACCATCAGCAGCGGCCCGAGCGGAGCGTCGCCGCCCCGCTCGAGCGCAACGGCGGCGACGCCGAGGAGCGCGACCACGCCGCCCAGGACCTGAAGGGTGCGCGGGCGCTCGCCCAGCACGGCCCAGGCGAGCGCCACGGTGAACGGCACCTGGGTCTGGATCAGCAGCGAGGACAGGCCGGCCGGCATGCCGAGCTGGATCCCGGTCATCAGCAGCCCGAACTGGCCGACGCCGAGGGCCAAGCCGAACGCCGTCACCAAAAGGGCGGGCGCGTGGGGCGGCCGGATCACCAACACCGCCGGCACCGCCGCGAAGGCGAAGCGCAGGCTGCACAGCGTCAGCGGCGGGACGGTTTCCAACCCGGCCTTGATGGCCACGAAGGCCAGCCCGAGGATCGTGACGACGAGGAGGGCGGCCAGCACGTCACGCAGCGTCATGGGCGGATCCTACGACCCCGTCCGTCCGATCACCACCGGCGGGTCGGCCGCGCAGATCGGCGCTCGTCGCGGCGGCCGTTCAACAGGTCGATGGCATCGCCGATCCCCGGCCCGAAGGCATCCGCCACGTCCCGGTGTGACAGGCCAATATCCTTCAATTCGCGCTCCGACAGCGTCGAGAGCCGGTGCAGAACGCGCCGGTTCATGGCCGCACGCGACAGGCCGGCCCGGATCTCCGCGCAGGCCTCGGCGATCGCCCGCGCCGCTCGGGCGATCCATGTGGGTCGGGCAGCGGCGCTTTGCGTGAGGCACTGGTCCATGATCCCCTCCTCCATGTCTCTGGGGTAGGGCGATCCTGGCCCAGCAGGACTGGCGGCGACAGGAACAGTTCGGTACGGTTCTGACGAATTGTCCGGTCGGTCGAGCAGTACGGATGGCGGTCGCAGTCAGAAGCCCCGGGACGCGTGTCGAGGCGGTGGTCGGGGAGATCCGGGGGCGGATCGCGGCTCGGCATCTTGTGCCCGGCGTCCGGATTCCCTCGGTGCGCGCCTTTGCGGACACGATGGGCGTGTCAAAATCCACCGTCGTGGAGGCCTACGAGCGGCTGGCCGCTGAAGGCGCGGTCGTGGCCCGGCCGGGCTCCGGCTTCTATGTCGCCGGCAAGACGCGGCCGCTCTCGCTCCAGGCGATGGGACCGCAGCTCGACCGGATCGTCGATCCGCTCTGGATCACCCGGCAGGCGCAGCAGGCGGGATCCGACCAGCTCAAGCCCGGGGCGGGGTGGCTGCCCGATGCGTGGATGCCCCACGAGGCGATCCGGCGCGGCCTGCGCCGGGTGGCCCGAGCCAGCCTCGCCGAGATGACGAACTACGACCGGCCGCTCGGTTACGAGCCCCTGCGCCGCCAGATCGCCCGCAAGATCGGCGAGAAGGGCGTCGGCGCCGAGCCCGACCAGATCGTGCTGGTCGAATCGGCCACGCAGGCGCTCGACCTCGTTTGCCGTTTCCTGCTCCAGCCCGGCGACACCGTGCTGGTGGACGATCCCTGCTACTTCAATTTCCTGGCGCTGCTGCGTGCCCAGCGGGTCACGGTGGTCGGCGTGCCGATCACCCCGGAGGGACCGGACCTGCGGGCGCTCGCGACTCTGCTGGAGCAGCACCGACCGCGCTTCTACCTGACCAACGCCGCCCTCCAGAACCCGACCGGGGCGAGCCTCGCGCCGAATGTGGCGCACCGGGTCCTGAAGCTGTGCGAGGCGCACGACACGCTGATCGTCGAGGACGAGATCTTTGGCGATCTCGAGCCTGACGCCGCGCCCCGCCTCGCAGGCTTCGACGGTCTGGAGCGGGTGATCCAGATCGGCAGCTTCTCCAAAACCCTCTCGGCGGCCGCGCGCTGCGGCTGGATCGCGCTCCGGGCCGACTGGGTCGAGCCGCTGGTCGATCTCAAGCTGGCGCTGAGCCTCGGCAACGGCCACATCACGGCGGCGCTGGTGCACGCGCTGATCTCCGAGGGGGCCTACCGGCGCCACCTCGCGGAGACCCGCCGCCGTCTCGCCTCCGCGATGGTGCAGGCCTCCGCGGAGCTGTGCGCCTGCGGCCTAGAGCCCTGGGCGCAGCCCCGGGGCGGGTTCTTTCTGTGGATGCGCCTGCCGGACGGGCGCGACGGGGCGGATGTCGCCCGCCGAGCGCTGGTTCGCGGGATGGTGTTGGCGCCGGGGACGTCGTTCAGCCTGTCGGAGGCCTGGAACGGCTATATGCGTTTCAACGTCGCTCACTGCATCGACCCGCGTATCCGCCTGATCCTGCGGGAGGCGCTGGGCTGAAGACGGGTTTCCAAAGGGCGTGCCCTTTGGCGGGTCGTCAGGGCGGAGCCCGACAGAAGGGCTTTGCCCTTCACCCACGAAAGGTCGCAGACCTTTCGAAACCAGGACTTTGCCGATCAGGCCGGCAGGGTCAGCTCCGCCCGGAGGCCGCCGAGGTCGGCGCGCCCGAGCGTCAGCCCGCCGCCATAGAGTTCGGCCAGCTCCAAGGTGATGGGCAGCCCGAAGCCATGGCCCGGCACGCCCTCGTCGAGGCGCCGGCCCCGGGCCATCACGGCCGCGGCAGCCTCGGCATTGAGGCCCGGCCCGTCATCCTCGACCCGCACCCGCACCGCGCCATCCTCCGCGACGGCCGAGACCTGCACCCGCCCCCGGCACCAGCGGCAGGCATTGTCCACGAGGTTGCCGAGCATCTCGTCGAGGTCCTGGCCCTCGCACGACACCGCGAGGTCGTCCGGTACGGCCAGCGCGATCGCCGCGCCTTTCTCGGCGTAGAGCCGCACGAGCGCATTGCGCAGGTCCGTGAGCTGCGGCGCCAGGGGCGTGCGGGTCCGGGCCGAGCCCGCCAGCGCTGCCGCCCGGGCTCGGCGCAGATGGTGGCGGACCCGTCGGTCCATGTCCTCCACCTCGCGGCGGAGCGCCCCGTCCGGATCGCGGGTTGGGGCGGCCAGGGCCATCGACAGGGTGGCGAGCGGCGTCTTCAGGGCGTGGGCGAGGTTGGCGACGTGACCCCGCGCCCGCTCCAAGTTCCGGGCATTCTGGTCGAGGAGCGCGTTGAGTTCGGCCACCACGGGTGCGATCTCGGCGGGCTGCTCGGCCGGGACCCGCTCCCGGGTGCCGGCCCGCACCGAGGCGAGATCGGTCCGCAGGCGTCGCAGCGGCGCGAGGCCAAGCTGCACCTGGAACGCCAATCCGGCCAGCAAGCACAGGCCGAGGATCCCCAGCGCCAAAGCGAGGCTGGTCAAAGCCTCGCGCAGCGGCCCGTACAGTTCGCCCTCCGGGGCCGCGACCACGATCGTGGCGGGCTGCGTCCCCGGCAGCGTCACGACGCGCGCATAGAGCGGCTGACCGCGGGGACCCGTACCCCAGGCCGGATGTGGGCGGCCCGGAACGTCCTCCGGCCCGGGCTCGGTCAGGCGGATGTCGCCGCCCCGCAGTGAGCCCGACCGGGTCGTCTCGGGCCCGCGGCGCACCTCCCAGGCCCAGCCGGGGCCGGGCCGGTCGAAGGGCGGCGCGTCGAGACTCTCGGGCAGGATCCCGGCTTCGAGCCCGGCCCGCAGGGCGACGATCTGAGCGTCCAGCCGGCCGTCGAGCTGCCCGCGCACGAACCGATGCAGGATCACCCCGATGGCGAGGCCGGCCACCACCAGGGCGGCCAGGACCAGCACCACGGCGGCGCCAAGCAGGCGGGTCCGCAGCGAGGGGTGGGCTGTCGCTGCCGACATCAGGCGGGATCCGCGTGGAGCCGGTAGCCGTGCCCGCGCACGCTTTCGATCCTCGCCGGGGCGATCTTCCGGCGCAGGCGGGTGATGATCACCTCCACGGAGTTCGAATCGACATCCGCGTCGCCTTCGTAGACCCGTTCGATCAGATGTGGACGCGGCACTACGGTCTCGTGGTTCAGCATCAGGCAGGACAGGACCCGCCATTCGAGACCGGTGAGCTTGAGAGGCAGGCCGTCCTGCTCGAAGGCGCCGAGCCCGGGGTCGAAGCTCAGCGGCCCGCAGGTGATCCGGCTGGCGCCGCCGCCCTGCGACCGGCGCACCAGGGCGCGCAGGCGGATCACCAGCTCCTCCACGCGGACCGGCTTGACGAGGTAATCGTCCGCCCCGGCCTTGAAGGCCGCGACCTTGTCGCTCCAGCCGTCGCGGGCGGTCAGCACCAGCACCGGCAGGGTCCGCCCTGCCGCGCGCCACGCGCGCAGCACCGAAACGCCGTCGCCCTTCGGCAGGCCGAGGTCGAGCACGACCGCGTCGTAACCCTCTGTCTCGCCGAGATGCTGCGCGTCCTCACCGGTGGCGGCGTGGTCGAGGACAAAGTTTTCCGCCCGCAGAACCTTGGCCACCTCGGCGGCGAGCGCCGCATCGTCTTCCACCAGCAGGATCTTCACCCGTTCGTCCTCCGCGGCTCGGCTGTACCGCGCCCGCTGATTGCACCAAGTCATTCAACCCAACATTTGCAAGATCGGCTCGCCTCACGGTTCCATCCTCGGCGCGGTCAGGGCCATCGTCGAATACGGTAACGCTTGATTTGCACGAATGATTTCTTGCCATCCCATTCTTCGATCACCGCCAAACGAGATTAAGAACAGATATCAAGGCCTATACTAAGCTTATAACGCGGTTTTCAAAGTAAATGACGTAATATTGTTCTATATAAGATCCTTAAAGTTCATTAAATGCAACAAAAATACAATAAGTCTTATATTTTAATTGCATTTTTGCAACCTTGCCGTAAAAAAGATTGGAGCTTTTACGTCGTATCATATCGACATTCACATACCTGCTCTATGAGAATCGTTGGGCCGCTGGTACTGAGCGTGCTTCACCATCAAGAATGTCGCTGTTAGCGGTGACTTCGGGCATAAAACTTCAAATCAACTCAGAGTGTCGATCACATTTCAATTTGACGGTGCTCTGAAAAACCACGCGAACAAGAGTTTTCCAATGCCGCACATTCGAATTATCGACTATGTTGCAAATGAAGGGGGTGGGTTGCGCTATGTTACGGAATTGGTACGCGAACTTCTAGATATTCCCGGTTATAGTTTTGATCTCGTAACTGGCGGCCAAGCGCTGGAGCGATATATAAAAGTACTCAATGAAGCAAAGATTTCTATTCAAGTTTTTCAAGACGAAATAACCGCGATCAAAGGCGTCGACGGCTCTCCGTTTTTCGTGCCGGACGTCTTCAGGGAAGGAGCCGACTTAATATGGCTTCCATGGGCGCATCGCCATCTGATTTCCGAGCCATTGGCGAAGAAAACAGTTGCAACGATTTTAGACTTTATTCTGCCGCGACATCAGCCGCACATTATGCCCTTACTGGATGATAATACTCGAAACTACGTTGCCAATATATTGCAGGCTGAGACTGCAGTTACGTCGAGGCTACTCGACTGGCGTGTGCCTATGGCGCTGCTTTCCCACGAGGTTCAGAACGATCTTATACGACTCTTCGAGCGGGCAGGAGACAGTACTGTCATTCCCCTTCCGGGAGCCCACAAAACATTACAAATTGATAGCACAGTTTCGCTGACCGGCCTTCCGGACCGCTATATCTTGTGCCCCGCAACAATATTTCCGCATAAAAATCATATTGCTCTGATCACTGCGCTCGGTCGATGCCGCTGGCGGTTACCCTTGGTATTAACGGGGCCTTACACTGACTACCTGCCGCAATTCCCGGTTGGTCATCATGGATGGCATATCTTTAATGCTATTACCCAAGCAGGCCTCGTCTGGGGTGAAGACGTTATGGGTCTCGGCATGGTGCCGGATAACGTCTTTAATGCAGTACTTCGGCGGGCCGATCTCATGGTTTTCCCAACGCTGGCTGAAGGAGGAGGATTTCCCGTGGCAGAGGCGCTCACGGTGGGCATTCCGGTTGCTTGTTCAAACATCCCAGTTCTGCGTGAACAGTTATCGCGTATCGGCGGAAATGCTATTTTGTTTGACCCTCATGATTGCGATGATATTGCGCGAAAGCTTGAGATGGCGGTCAGACAGATTGATAATGTTAAAGCTAAGGCGCAGATCGACCGTCACCGTCTGACCGATTCCAATTGGGGCGAGGTGGCACGCCGCTATATAAATCTATTCGAGCGGCGCCTTGCAGATATGCGGCGCCCAATTCCCAATCTCCCCGCCACTGTCCGCTTTCACGGGCAATGGAATCCTCCTCAGGACGAGTTGCTTTTCCGGCGTTATTTTGGCGATATGCAAGGGCGCCGCGGGCATTTCATCGAGTCTGGCGCCGCTGACGGTGTGACTGAATCCTCTGGCTTGTTCTTTGAAGAGACGCTGGGTTGGGCGGGCATTAACGTTGAGCCGTTTCCCGATGCTTTCAGAGCGCTGTGTAAAAATCGTCCGAGGGCAATCAACGTGAATGCGGCCCTGTCCGACAGCGATGGTCGGTCGGAATTTCGACAGGCAGTTCATCCGCTTCACGGTCGTAACTTCAACAATGGTTCACTCGATCATACGAAGAAACATCTCGACGATTTGTTGTCGGAGGGGTGCCACTTTGAGCAATTTGATGTTGCCACGCTGACCTATCGGAGCCTGTTGGAGCAGTATCCATTGCCCTCAATCGATCTGTTCATTCTCGATGTCGAGGGCGCAGAAAGCGCAGTGATCGATGGTATGAAAGATTCGCCTATCTTGCCACGCGTGCTGTGTATCGAATATGGGCATAATGATGTCTGGAAATTGATCAGAGATATTGGAACGATCGGGTATCGATATGATGGTTTGATACATAATAACGCTGTGTTCGTTCATGAAAGCGGCGCCGGGTAGACATCATCGAGATATTAGGCGCTTACACTGAATGATAGAGAATTCGGGCAGCTGCGTCATATTAGGCGATCAGACGGTAACAGATTGCCCGTAATAGCCCGGCCTTGCTGTCGATCTCATGCGGTGCTTTCGTCGCTCTCGCGATAAGCGGACACTCTTCGGCCGCAAAAAGGTCATGTCGTTTCAGTTTCTTATCGCTGGGATCGATGTCGCGATGACCTAGAGCCGGCGGTTCATTTTGTTCGCCGGCTCGGGCGCGCTCAAGTGCAGATTGCTCCAGTGCAGATTACAGGTCAGCTTGCGAGGCCAAGCCCTTGATGCCGTATGTGCTTCGGCTCCGCTTGTGCGTCGGATCCCATTACGGATCCGGGTTTAACCGGGGCTGAACCGCCCGGTTCAGTCCGGATTGCCGGGGGGGCCTTAGGAAGGGGCATCGGATCGCACGGATCCGGAGCTCTTTCGAAAGACCACATCATGACCGACGACAAGACCATCGACGGCACCGCGCGGGAGATCCGCGAGCCGGCAACCCCGGCGCGCCGGGCGATCCCACGGCGGACCTGGGTGGTGGGCGCCCTGGCAGCCCCGTTGGTGATGGGGGCCATAGGCCTGTCCCTGGCGCAGGGGACGACCTTCCAGCCGACGCCGGTCGAGCCGGTGGCGATCCAGGCGCTGGCCCCCTCCGGCGCGACCGCCATCAAGGGTACGGTGGCCGAGATCTTCGGCAACAAGTTGGTAGTTCAGGACGGGACCGGCCGGGCGCTGGTGGAGACAGGCCGCGAGGGCGAGGACGGCAAGCTCGTCGCCAGGGGCGAGGCCGTCACGGTGCAGGGCCGGTTCGAGACGGGCTTCCTGCACGCCAGCGTGCTCACGCACGGGGACGGGCGCAAGGTCGTGCTCGGGCCGGCCGGTGGGCCGCCGATGGGGAGCCTCGACTGGGCCAAGGACCGGATCGGCCTCGGGCCGACGCTCGACCTCCCGGCCCTGACGGCCTCCGTGCAGGCGGCCGGCTACAGCGACGTGCGCGTCACCGGCCGCGGACCACGCCACCTCGACGTCGCCGCCAAGGACCAGGACGGGCGCGAGCATCAGCTTCACGTCGGCTTCGACGGGCAGGTCCAGGAGCGGCCGGCGCGCGAGCGGCCCCCGGTGTGATCCCGCGCCGGGGCGGGATGGCATGCAACTCTTCCCGCCCTGCCGCGTCCTCCTGTCTCTGGAGCCAGTAGGAGATACGCATCGTGGAGCCGATGAAACCGATGAAGCCCATGGAACCCATGAAGGGCATGGAACCCATGAAGGGCATGGAACCCATGAAGCCGATGGAGCCGATGAAGGGCATGGAGCCCTGGTGGCCGAAGGATCTCGGCGAGCCCGCGACCAGCGGCGCACAGAACGGGATGAAATACGCGTTCTTCCCCGACAAGCACCGCCTGCTGATCGAACGCGACGGGCAGGTCTCGACCTACGACAGCGGTGACCACCGGATCGGTGGCGTGTCGCAGGCGGATGGGTCGTCGAAGTCGCTAACCTTCTCCAGCCAGAACGGCGACGTGGATCTCGGCTCGCTCAAGAAGCTCGACTGAGCCCGGCGTGGACAGGCCGGGGCGGCGCCCTTAAGCCCGGCCCGGCCATGCGAGCCGCCCGACCCAGACCCCAGACGCCATGCGCGCGCTGATCGACCTCGTCCGCGCCATGCGGGCGCCCGACCGGCGGCGCCTCGCCCTCATTGCGCTGGGCCTCGCGGTGGCGGCGCTACTGGAGGTGGTGGGCGTCGCTGCGGTGATCCCGTTCCTAACGCTGGTGGGCGACCCTTCCGCGGCGACCCGCATCCCCTATCTGGTCCAGACACGAGCCTTCCTCGGTCTCGCCGACGAGCGCAGCTTCCTGTTGGTCACCGGTGGCGCGGCGCTGGTGGCGATCCTCGTCACAGCCCTGGTCAATGCCGGGCTGACCTACGCTCAGCTCCGGTTCACGCATCTGGCCGGCTACGGCTTCAGCCGGCGCCTGCTGTTCCGCTACCTCGACCGGGAGCGCCTGTTCTTCACGCAGGCCAACAGCGCCGAACTCGCCAAGAACGTGCTGTCCGAGACCGACCGGCTGGTGGTCGGTGCTCTGACGCCCGCCACCGTGCTGGCCTCGCGGGCGAGTTCGGCGCTCGCGGTGATCGCCTTCCTGTTGGTCTACGCGCCGCAACTCGCGCTGATTCTCGGGGGCGGCTTCGGCGGGCTCTATGTCGGGATCTACGTTGTGATGCGCGCCCGCCTCGCCCGGCTCGGCGCCCGCACGGTCGCCGACAACGAGGCCCGCTTCCGGATCGTGCAGGAGACCTTCGGGGCGCACACCGAGCTGAAGCTCTACGGCCGGGCGGAAGCCTTCGCGGCCCGGTTCGACGCCCCGGCGCGCGCCTACGCGGTCGCCACCGCGGCGAGCCAGCTCACCGGGCAGATGCCGCGCTTCGTCATCGAGGCGTTCGCCTTCGGCGGCGTGATCGTAGTGGTGCTGTTCGCCCTCGCCCAGGGGCTCGACGTCGCCGGCATCCTGCCGCTGCTGGGACTGTTCGCCTTCGCAGGCTACCGGATGCTGCCGGCCTTCCAGAACATCTTCACCTCGGTGGCGCTGATGCGCTTCACCCTGCCGGCGGTGCGGGTGATCGTCGACGAACTCGCGCAGGAGCGAGCCACCCTGCCCCGCACCACGGATCGCCTGCCGTTCACGCAGGCGATCCGCCTGGAGGGCGTCGGCTTCGATTACGGCACCGGCCGCCCAGCGCTGGCTGGGATCGATCTCACGGTTCCGGTCAACACGACGATCGGCCTCGCCGGGCGGACCGGATCGGGCAAGTCGACCCTCGCCGGCCTGATCCTCGGCGTGCTGAGCCCCGGCGCCGGGCGGATCACGGTGGACGGCCGCACCCTCGATCCCGCCACGCTCCCTGCGTGGCAGAACCGTATCGGCTACGTGCCGCAGGACGTATTCCTGGTTGACGGAACCGTCGCCGAGAACATCGCGCTCGGCGTCGATGCGCCGGACCGCGCCGCCGTCGAGCGGGCGGCCCGGCTCGCGGGCGCCCACGACTTCATCGCCGCCCTGCCCCATAGCTATGACGCGCGGGTCGGCGAGCGCGGGGCGCGGCTCTCGGGCGGCCAGCGCCAGCGTCTCGGTATCGCCCGGGCGCTCTATCACGACCCCGACGTGATCGTGTTCGACGAGGCGACCTCAGCCCTCGACGAGGAGACGCAGGGCGCGGTGATGCGGGCGCTGCGGGCGCTCTCGGGCCGGCGGACGCTGATCCTGATCGCCCATCGACTCTCGACCTTGGAGGGGGCGGATGCGGTCCACGTGCTGGAGGCTGGGCGACTGGTCGCCTCCGGGCCGCCCGAGGCGGTGCTGCCGGGCCTCGGCACGGCGGCGTGACGAGGCCCCTTGCGTCCCGGCCCACCTCCGTTACCTCGGCTCCAAAGCCTGACCGGGAGACCACCGTGAGCACGCGCATCGAGCTGACAGCAGCGGACGGCACCACGGCCACGCTCACCACCTACGGCGCCGAGCCGGTTTCCTGGCAGGTCGGCGGGACCGAGTACCTCTGGAGCGGCGATCCGGCCCATTGGAACCGCCATGCCCCGTGGCTCTTCCCGGTGGTCGGTGCCTCGGCGGGCGGGCAGGTGAAGGTCGGGTCCGAAAGCTACCCGATGGGCCAGCACGGCTTCGCCCGGGATCTGCCCTTCACGGTGGTGGAGCAAAGCGTCGATTCGGTGACCCTGCGCCTGACCGATGGGCCCGAGACTCGGGCGCATTATCCCTTCGCGTTCCGGCTCGACATCACCGCCCGGGTGCGGCCGGCGGGACTCGACTTCGACGTGACCATCGCCAATCCCGGCAACGCGCCCCTGCCCTACGCGCTCGGCTTCCACCCGGCCTTCCCGTGGCCCTTCGCGGGTGGGGCGCGGGCGAAGGATGGCGGTTACGCGGTTGACTTCGACCATCCGGAGCGGCCGTTCGCCCCCCAGGTCGGCCCCGGCGGCCTGCTGCTGCGCGCGGAGCAGCCGATTCCCCTCTCCGGCGAAACGCTACCCCTCGATCCGGCGATCTTCACCGAGGCCTTCGTGTTTCGGAACGCCCGCAGCGGCACGATGCGCTTCACCGGGCCGGATAAGGCGATCCGCATGGAGATGGCGGATTTCCCGCATCTCGCGGTCTGGACCAAGCCTACGGCGCCGTTCCTCTCCCTCGAATGCTGGACCGGCTACGCCGATTGGGCCGATTTTTCCGGTGACCTGACCGAGCGGGATTCACAGCGCCTCCTGCCACCCGGGGCGGAGGCGCGCCACGGCGTCCGCCTGACCCTGGACGTGTGAGGGTTGCGCGTCTGGGTGGCACGGCCGGAACCGGGCGCGTCGCGGACCGGCGCGGCTCTGGCGGCGCGCGGCCACGCGCCGCTCGTGGCCCCAGTCCTGGCGGTGCGGCCGACCGGGGAACGACCGCCCGACGGCCCGTTCGACGCGCTTCTGCTCACCAGTGCCAACGCGATGCCGGCCCTGCGGAACGCCGCCTCGCTGCGGGGACTGCCGGTCTTCGCGGTCGGCGCGCGCACGGCCGCGCTGGCGGCGGAGGCCGGATTCGGGTCGGTGCACGCGGGGCCCGGCGATGCCGCCGGCCTTGCCGCCCTGGCGCGCCGGATCCTGCCGCCCGGCGCGCACCTCCTCCACGCGGCCGGGGCCGAGCGGAAGCCGGAGCCTGCGGCGACGCTTGCGGCGGCCGGGTTCCGGGTCGCGATTTTCGTGGCCTACGCGGCGGAGGCGCTACCGGCCCTGCCCGATTCGATCGACCGCGCATTCGCCGACGGAAACCTGGACGCCGTCCTGCATTACTCCCGGCGCAGCGCCGCAATCGCCCACGCGTTGGCGGAAGACGCCGGCCACGGCGGAGCTTTCCGCCGCCTGAGGCATTACTGCCTGTCGGCGGACGTTGCCGCACCCCTGGAAGCGGCGGGTGTTCCGGTCCATTTCGTCGCGGCGTGTCCGCGGGAAACGGACATGCTGGACGCTCTCGCGCTGCTGCCCGGCTTGGCGTGCGGTGACAGGGAGGCCGGGCCGCCGTATCTCGCCCTCGCGCCTAGGGCCGGGGCGGTGCTAGGGGGGCGCGGCGACGCCGAAGAGTTGGAGGACTTGCCCGTGACGCCACCACCCAGCGACGCCGACAAGCCCGGATCCGGCGGCCGCAGACCGGATCCTGCGCCCGCCAAGCCCGGGCCGACCAATCCGTCCGGCGTCGAGACCCGGCCCGGCGCGTCCGCGACCGGCGCGACCGGCGGCGCGAAGCCGGGCCAGTCGGGGCCGGGCGCGAGCCAGCCCCAGCCTGCCGGTGTGATGCCGAGGCCGGCGACCGAGCCGGTCGTCGCCGCCAAGCCTGGAACGAGCGACGCGAAGCCCGAGGCTGGCAAGTCGGCCTCGGCTGTGGACGGCGCCAAGCCATCCACTGGTCCAGCCGCACAGCCGAGCGCCGTTAAGCCCGATATCGTGAAGACCCCCGATGCCGTGAAGACTGAAGCGACCGGGATGACCCCGCCCAAGGACACATCCGGCAAGCCCGAGACCAATCCGTCGAGCACGGCGAAGTCGGGATTCACCCCGGCGCCGGACGCCGCCAAGTTGGCCGCTGCATCGGCTTCCGCGACCGCCTCGACCGCGTCGGCTACGGGCGCAACCAGTGCCGCGTCCAACAAGCCGGCGACTGAGCCGCCGAAGCCCAGCCAGCCGGGCGCGGGTCAGCAGACGGGTTCCGGGCCGCAGGCCGGATCCCGTCCGGGCGGAGCACCCACGGGCGCTGCCGGCACGGTGAGCGCCGGTACGGTCACGGCCGGTCCGATCCTCGACATGAAGGCCAAGCGCGTCCCCGATCCGCCTGCCCCCAGCAAGGGGACGGGTCCTCAGGTGAACGCGGGTGGCAAGGAGCCGCCGAAGGATGCCCCGAAGGAGTCCGTGAAGGGCCCGATCCCGGGTGTCTCCGCCAGCACGGCGGCCGCTGCTCCGGCGGCCCGGGGCCGGGCCGGGTTCGGCTCGCTGGCGACAGCCGGCTTGCTCGGCGGCGTGATCGGCGCGGGGCTCCTGTTCGGCGCCGAGACGGCCGGGCTTGGACCAGATCCGCGTCTCAACGCCCTCGATCAGAAGCTTACCGGGCAGATCGCCGCCCTCGGCACGCGTCTGGACGGGCTCGCGCCCCGGGATGCCGTGGCCGCCCTCGACAAGCGGATCGCCACTGCCGAATCGACGGCCAAGCAGGCCCTCGACAAGGCGGGAAGCGCTCCTGCGCCGGCTGTTTCCGCTCCGGATGGCTCCGCCTCCGGTCCGGCCCCGGCGGTGCCGGCCGATCTGGCGGCGCGCCTCGACAGTCTCGATCAGCGCGTGGCCGCGCTTCAAGAGGAGCCGGGCCGCGACCAGCCGGCGGATTCCAAGCTCGGCGCGGTCCAGGATAACGGCAAGCAATTTGCCGATCTCGATGCCCGTTTGAGGGCGCTTGAGTCGAATGGGGCTGACGCGGACGCCTCCAAGAAACTCGCCGCGCTGCAGGGCGAGGTCGAGCAGAAGACCAAGGCGAATGCCGACGCGGATGCCGCCCTCGGCCAGCGACTCGACGCGCTCCAGCAGACCCTCGAAGGCCGGGTGAAGGCCGCCACCGAGGCGGTTCAGGCGGCCACACAAGCGAGCCGTACCGCCGCCGAGGCGGGGCAGACCCAAGCCGCGGAAGCCACGAAGGCGGTCGACCGCCGGCTTCAGGAGCAGGCCGACAAGATCGCCGCGCTGGACAAGAGCGTGGCGCAGCGGGCCCAGACCGCCACCGTCCAGGCGGCCCTGCGTGTGGTCGTCGCTGACCGGGTCGCCTCGGCGCTGGAATCCGGATCGGCCTACGCCGAGCCGCTGGCCAGCCTGCGCAAACTCGATCCCGCGACCGACGCGCAGGCCAAGGCGCTCGCCCCCTTCGCGGAAACCGGTGCGCCCACGGCTTCCCAGCTGGCGGACGCGTTCCGGCCGGTCGCCGAGCGGATCGCCGCCAAGCGGCGGGCGCAGCAGTCCAAGACGGCCGCCGAGAGCGGCGACTTCCGCACCAAGCTCCTGAGCATGGCCGATGGCCTCGTTCAGGTGCGCAAGGCCGATGCGCCGGCCCCGGAGGCCGCCGATCAGCCGGAGGCGAAGGTCCAGGCAGCCCTCGATCGCGGCGACCTCACCGCGGCCGCCACGGCCTTTGCGGCGCTGCCGGCCGAGGCACGGGACGAGGCCGGCGACTTCGGCGCCAAGCTCAAGGCGCGGGCCGAGGCCGAACAGGCCGCGCGGACGCTGATCGGAAACGCCTTCCAGGCGCTGCCGACCGGTGAAGGCTCCGGCACGCCCGCTTCCACCCCCGCGCCCGGCCGCTAGGATTGTGACGGTTTCAAGCCGCGCGTCGCGCGGCCGCAACTCCTCCGGGCGGGCGTGCAGGCGCCCCGCCCCTCCCGCACTGAGCGACCGTCGCCGCGCGGCCGTCGATAGGAGACACTGACCCCATGTGGCGCGCCCTCGCCTTCCTGGCCCTGCTCGCACTCGCCGCCTTCGGGGCGGTCTGGATCGCCGACAGGCCCGGCACCGTCACCGTCGTGTGGAACGGCTACCAGATCGGCACCAGCCTGGCGGTGGCCCTCGTCGGGGTGATCGCCGCGGCCATCGTCCTGGGCCTGTTCTGGGCGGTCGTGCGCGGCGTGATCGGCCTGCCCGAGGCCCTGGTCCGCGGCTCCGCCGAGCGGCGCCGGACCAAGGGCCTCTCCGCCCTGTCCCGCGGCATGGTGGCGGTTGGCTCGGGTGATCCGCTGGCCGCCCGCCGGTACGCTGGAGACGCCGAGCGCCTGCTGGGCACCGAGCCGCTGACCCTCCTGCTCAAGGCGCAGGCGGCTCAGATCTCCGGCGACCGGGACGCCGCCGAGAGCGCCTTCCAGCGCATGGTCGACGACCCCGAGACCCGGGTCCTGGGTCTGCGCGGCCTGTTCGTGGAGGCCCGTCGCCGGGAGGACGAGACGTCCGCCCGTGCCTACGCCACCGAGGCCGCCCGCCTCGCCCCGAGCGTCACCTGGGCCAACGAGGCCTTGCTGGAGGCCCAGAGCGTCGACGGCGATTGGGGCGCGGCCCTGGAGACCATCGAGCGCCGCTCTTCGCTCGGTCTGATCGACAAGGCGACCGCAAGGCGTCAGCGCGCCGTCCTGCTGACCGCGATCGCGGGCGAGCGCGAGGCCGGCGAGCCGGAGGTCGCCACCGAGCGCGCCCTCCAGGCCGTCAAGCTGGCCCCGGACCTCGTCCCGGCCGCCTGCATCGCCGGCCGGCTGCTGGCCCGCCGCGGCGACTTCAAGAAGGCGGCCCGCATCGTCGAGGCAGCCTGGAAGGCCAACCCTCATCCCGACCTCGCCAAGGTCTATCTCGGCCTGCGCACCGGCGACTCGGTCCGTGACCGCCTCGCCCGCGCCGAAGTTCTGGCGAAGCTGTCGGTCTGGGATCCCGAGTCGCGGCTTGCCCTCGGTCAGGCCGCCCTGGACGCGCGCGATTACAAGCGGGCGCGAGAGGCCGTGAAGCCGCTCCTCACCGACCGTCCGACCGCGCGGTCCTGCCTGATGATGGCCGCGATCGAGGAGGCCGAGCACGGCATCAATTCCGGCCAAGCCCGCGAATGGTTGGCCCGCGCCGCCCGCGCCCCGCGCGACCGCATCTGGATCGCCGACGGAATCGCTTCCGAGACCTGGGCGCCGGTCTCGCCGGTCAGCGGCCGCCTGGATGCGTTCACGTGGCAGGAGCCGCCGAACACCCTGGCCTCCCCCGCCGTGGTCGATCCGGAAGCGGAGCGCACCGATGCGCCCGCGCCCGTCCTCGTCCCGGCCGCTTCAAGCAATGCCAGTTCTGCCCCGTCGGCGCCGAGCGTGACGAAATCGGACGTCGTCGTGGCGCGCGGCATCGCTCCGGCACCCGGAACGGAGCCCAAGGAGACCGGGCCGGACCCGGTCTCGGCCGGGATGACAGCGGCCGCGCTGCCGGCCTCCAAGGTCGGCGAGCGCGCGGTGCTCAAGATCGGCTGATCGCGTCCGGGCGGGGTCGGCGAGAGGCAAAATTGGTGGTGCAAGTCTTGTATCGGGGCTTGCAGCCCGAGTGTCTCGCGCGCAAGCGTCTGTACTCGGACGCCAAGACTGTCATGCCGTGGTGGTGCGCCGCTTCCGACCCCGGGGACCCGATCATCCGCCTTCTCATGCCCGCCTCGGACACGCCGTCGGCTCGGTCGATCCCGAACCCCATCCAGCACACCGGGGGGCGGCCGTGACGTTTCTGGAGGATGATGGCGAGCCGCGGCGGCAGGTCGGTGCGCTTCCGTTCCGGTTCGGGCGGGACGGTAACCCGAAGGTCCTACTTGTGACGTCGCGGGAGAGCCGGCGGTGGGTGATCCCGAAGGGTTGGCCGATGAAGGGGCGCAAGCCGTTCGAGGCTGCAGCCCGCGAGGCCTACGAGGAGGCCGGGCTGCGCGGAGCGATCGGCAAGCGGCCGATCGGTCACTATCTCTACCAGAAGCGCCTGAAGAACCTCGACGCCGTCCAGTGTCAGGTGAAGGTCTTCCCGCTCAAGGTTCGCAAGCAGCTCAAGCACTTCCCCGAGGAGAATCAGCGCGACCTGCGCTGGTTCACGCCCGCGGAGGCCGCCGAGGCGGTCGCTGAACCGGGGCTCGCCGCTCTGATCCGCGCGGCCTGCCGCTGGTAAAACCTCCGGATGCGGCGTTGCCAACGCGGCGGCGATCCGTTATGGCCCCACTCGACCGGATGGACACGCCCCCCACGGGGGCGCCCCGGACACCGGCTGCGGTAGCTCAGTGGTAGAGCACTTCATTGGTAATGAAGAGGTCGAGAGTTCAATCCTCTCTCGCAGCACCATTTTCACCCATCATCTTCGACGTTTGACGGCATAGGCTTCATCGGAGTCTGAAGCTCGAAGTGTCACGTCTGCATCGCCGCTCCGGCGTTTGGCGCGGGCTGCGTCCCGAGACTGATCAAAGTCCGGCCCAGGCCGCGTGAACGGGACCGGTCGCCGTATCTGGCTTCGATGCGCCGATGAAGATCACCACCGGGCCGTGGGCGGCGCGACGGGGATCGTAGAAGTCCAGCAGGCCCGGGTTGATCTGCTGTAGGAATTCCGGGGACCGGCCGCTCCGGCGTAGCAGGTGGTCGATCACCACCTGATCGCCGTGCACGGCGTTCGGCACCGGGCCGCAGGAGCCCGGACTCATCCAGCGCTCCGGATCGGCCGCGAAGGTCGTGTAGAGGTCGGCGAGTTCGTCGCCGGACCAGCGCAGCAGCGCGCTGGAGAGGCGGCCCGCGTGGAAATAATCCTCCATGGCGGCAAGGCCCGGCTCGGCCAGGGCATCGGCCGGCCCGGTAAGGACGGTGTCGAGATCGCACAGGAGCGTCGGGCCGGTGCTGACACCGGGGCGGAACGCCTCCATCTTGGCCCACCAGATCGGCCAGTCGTGACGAAGCGGCGCCGTCTCCACGCCCGGGACGGTCACGGGCTGGTCCGTGAGGCAGAGCATGCGATCGAAGGCCGGAGCGTGGCGGCGCATCCCGGCCGCGAGACGGGCGACCCAGGTCGCGTCGTAGCGCCCGCCGCTCTTCAGCACCATGATCAGCGTGGCCATGATGTCAGCGTTCCTGCGGAGATGGTGGGTGCACGCGGATGCGTCCGGCTGCCTCGGCCTCGGCGAACCACGCGCGCTCGGCGGCCCAGGGATGGCCGGGCCAGCCGGCGAATCCGAACCCGTAGGCCTGCGCCGGCTGCGCGTGCGCGGAGCGGCCGAGCAGCAGCGCCAGCGTCACGAGGAAGCCGGTGCTCGGGTTCGGCGTCCCCGATGTCCAGGGCGCGAGCTCGGCCTGCGCCTGCGCGTGCAGGGCCTCGGGCAGCAGGTGGATCGGGCGGCCCAGCGGCTGCAGCAGCGTCAGCATCTCCCGGGTCCAGCAGATCGGTTCCGGCACGTTGTGTGCCACCGGCAGGATCGGGAAGGGCAGGATGAAGGCCTGCGCCGCGCGCACGACGGGACGCTCCAGGAAGCCCCGATCGGCCAGCCATTCCCGCGTCTGACCGCCGCGATTGACCAAAGCGAGGTGCGTGACGCGGCACCCGGTCCCGCCGCCGAAGCCCGCGGCATTGTTGAACCGCACCACGCAATCCGCCGCATCGATCGCCGGTCCGGCCGCGCCGATCCCGGGCGCGTTGCCGACGATCGCGAGGGATCCACTGGCGGGCAGGCCGGGAACAAGGGGGTCGACGTCGGGGGGCACGTGCGGCAGGGGTTTGACGCGGAACAGCGGAGGTAAGGCGCCGGGCCGGCGCAGCCAGCCCTCCGCCGAGCGAGCCTGTCGGGGTGGAACCATGCGCCGCTGTTTCGTCTGCGCGGCCGACATGCTCGGGCCGAGCGACCGGCATCTGATCTATCCGGGCGGGCAGCGCCGAACCTTCTCGCTGGCCTGCGGATCCTGCGGGGTCCTGCTCGCGGCCGGGGCCGATCCAGAGGCGTGCCGGATGCATCTCGCCCGCAGCTTGTCCGAACCCCTCTTCGTATCCGACCCGGCGGCGGCCTACGGGCTCGACCTCTACACCCTGCGCAGCGCCGCGACCGGGCGGCGCCTCGGCACCCGTCCGCTCGACGAGGCCGGCCGCACGGAACTCCGGCACCCCCATGGCACCCGGGCCGCCCGGGCGGCGCTGTTCGCGCTCGAACCGTCCGGCGGATGCCCGGTCTCGCTGGGCCTGCTCTGCCGCCCGGCGGATCGGGACGAGGTGCTGGCGGCATTGCCGGTTCACGGCGGCTGGGCGGACGATGTCGCGATCCTGATCGACGGGCCGGCGATGGCCGCAGTGCCGATGCCGGTCGCCGGCTTCGCCGAGGGGGCGGTGCGCGTGGCCGCCCGGCCCCTGGACGGGGATTTCGCCGCGCAGCGCAACGCGCTCCAGGGCCTCGCCCGTCACGGCTGGATACTGCAGCTCGATGCCGACGAAGTGCTCAGCCCGGAAGCCGGCCGCCTGCTGCCCGCCCTGGCGGCCATCGCCGAGGCGCAGGGCGTGGCCTCGATCGGCCTCGCACGGGCCAACCGGGTCGACGGCGTGCTGTCGGACGTCTTTCCGGATGTTCAATACCGGCTGAACCGCACAGGCCTGCGTTACGCGGGCCGCGTCCACGAGCGGCCGGTCCTCGACGGCGGATGGCCGGAGAGCTTCATCGCCCTGCACGGGCTGATCGAGCACCGTCTGAGTGGCGCCCATGTCCGGGCGCGGTCGCGGCGCTACGAGGACCTGGATCCCGGTCGCGGACGCCCGGAGGAGGAGATCGCGCTGCTGCGCCCCTATGCGGACTGACGCACCCGCGCCGCCGCGATTGCCCGTTCGTAGAGCGCCAGAGTCTCGCGCCCGAGGCTTGCCCGATCGAAGCGGCCCGCCGCCGCGAGGGCGCGAGCGCGGTAGGCACGGCGCAGGTCCGGATCTGTGAGCAGCGGGCGCAGGGCCTCGGCCAAGGCCGGCCCGGTGGCGGTCGAGGCCAGGGGGCCGGCGCCGGGAGCGCCCACGAAGGCGCGGGCGCTCGCATCCTCCGCACAGGCGACGACCGGGCGGCCATACGCCAGGGCCTCCTGATAGACGAGGCCGAAGCTCTCGTAGCGGGAGGGGGCGAGCACCGCATGGGAAGCGGCGTAGGCCGCCGACAAGGCCTGCCCGTCGATCCGGCCGCGGGCGCGGACGTGCCGGCGTGCCGCCTCTGGCAGATCGGCCGGGAGATCGTCCGGCGGCACGCCGACGAGGTCGAGCACGAAGGGCGGCAAGTCCCCCCGCGCCTGCTCCGTGCCGAGGAGCGCGACGGCGGCGAGGAGCGCGTCGAAACCCTTGCGCGCCTCCGCCCGCCCGACGAAGAGCAGGCGCAGGGGCTCCGCCGTCTCCGGGTACGGGGCGCCACGGACGGCCGCCGCGACCTCGGGCGGAAGGCTGAGGCCGATCACCGCGGCGGGCTGCCGGCCGGCGAGCCCGTAGGCCCGGGCGACCACGTCGCCGTGCGCGGCGGTGTTGGCGATAAGCCCGGCGCTCCCCCGGACCTGCCGGCGTTCCAGGCGGTCGGCGGTCCATCCGTCGAGGCGATTCCTCACGGAGCCGGCCGGATCGCGGGTGAAGGCGGCCGGTGTCGAACTGCGCGTCACCAGCGGCAGACCCCGATGGCCGGCGAGCAAAGCGGCCGGTGCGTACCAGTTCGTGGCTTCGATCACGTCGAACGGTGCCGCGGCGTGGGCGGCGCGCACGGCGTGCCGGAACGCGAGCGGCGCGGCGAGATGCCCGGCCGAGCCCCAGAGGCGCAGGCGTGCCAGGGGGCTTCCCGGCGGCAGGGCGAGGCCGATGATCGTGACGCCACCGACCCGCGCGTGGCCCGTTCGGTCCAGGGTGAAGACCGTGACCTCCGCCCCCGCTTCGGCAAGGCTCTCGGCGATCTCGCGGGCCGCCGTGGAGAGCCCGCTCGGTGATGGCGGGTAGTCCCAGGCCAGGAGAGCGGTGCGCATCAGGTGGCCAGCAGGCGGTGGTAGAGGGCGAGGTAGTCGCGCGCCATGCGCTCGGCCGTGAAGCGCTCCTCGAATCGGCGGCGGATCCGGGCGCGGTCGAGCTGCCCGATCCGGGCCAAAGCCGCGACCGCCTCGGCCTCGGAGGCGACGATGAAGCCCGTCACTCCGTCCTCGACGATCTCGGGGACCGAGCCGCGGTTCCACGCGACCACGGGGGTCCCGCAGGCCATGGCCTCGATCATCACGAGGCCGAAGGGCTCCGGCCAGTCGATCGGGAACAGGAGTGCCCTGGCACCGCCCAGGAGTTGGCTCTTTTGGGCATCGTCGACGGGCCCGAGATAGGTGGCGTCCGCGCCGAGCAGCGGACGCACCCGGGTCTCGAAATAATCCGGGTTGCCGACATCGACCGTGCCGCCGAGCCGGATCGGCAGACGGGCGGCGCGGGCAACACGGATCGCCACGTCGGGTCGCTTCTGGTCGGTCATGCGGCCCACGAAGGCGGCATGATCGTCCGGCGCGGCGCGGAAACCGTAGCGGTCCCGGTCGATGCCGTGATGGACGATGCCGGCCCGGTTCGCGGCCGGGATGCCGGCCGCTTGCGCCGCCGAGATCGCCGCGACCGGCAGATCCGGAAAGCCCTGGAAGAACAAGGCTCGGTCGAGTTCATCGACCCGCCAGTGGATGGTGGTCAGGCTGCGCCGGCGACGCGCGCCCAGCAGCGCCGCGTGCGCGAATTCGCCGTGGCAATGGACGATGTCGAAATCGTCCAGCCGCAGGCGCAGGGCCTCCAGTTGGAGGGCATCCAGGGCGGCCGGTACCCCGGGCGCGACACGGCCGTATTGGCGCTCCAACGCCGCGAGGCTCGGATATTCACCGACGCGCGGTAAGTCTGTCACACTGTCCGAGGAGCTAAATAATGTTAGTTCGACGCCCAAGCTTCGTAGCGCCGTGCTCAGATCATGCACAACCCGCTCGGTGCCGCCGTGATGGGCTGGGGGGACGGGAAAAATGTTCGGCGCGACCTGGGCGACGCGAAGCACGGCAACCTCTTTACATATGTTAAGCCGGAGCCCGGCAATCGCTTTACATAAGTTAAGTCATCAGGGCTGTCCGAAAACCGCAGCCTGCGCCTGATGTTCGTTCTGCATATCGCCCTGCAGGGCTGCCTGCGCGGCGACGGCGTCGTCTACGGGCTCACCGCCGATACCGGCGGCCATATCCGCTACCTGCTCGATCTGGTCTCTGCCTCCGCGCAGGATCATGACCTTGCGCGGATCGTGGTGGCGACGCGCCTGTTCCGCGGACCCCTCGGTGCCGCCTATGCCGTGCCCGAAGAGCCGATCGCCCACAAGGTCACGCTCGTGCGGCTCGCCAGCGCGTCTGCGGACTATTGCGCCAAGGAAGCGATGCACGCCGAGGTTGCGTGCTTCGCCGAGAATCTCATCGCCTGGATCGCCGCGCAGGAGCGGGCGCCGGATCTCATCCACGCGCATTACGCCGACGCGGCTACGGTGGCGGCCCTCGTGGAGGACCGCCTCGGCATCCCCTTCGTGTTCACGGCTCATTCGCTCGGGCGCGTGAAGGCGCGGATGCTCGACGCATCCCCTGTCCGCCCCGACCTCGCCCACCGAATCGCCGCCGAGGAGGAGGCCCTGGCCCGGGCCCAGCTCGTCATTGCCTCGTCGCGGGACGAGGCCGAGGTGCAATATGCCGGCTATGCCGCCTACGATCCGGGCCGCGTCCGCATCCTGCCCCCGGGCAGCGACCTCGCCCGCTTCGCCACGGCCCGTCCGAACCCCCGGATCGACGCCGCGATCGACCGCTTCCTGGACGATCCGGCCAAGCCGGCCATCCTGGCGCTGACCCGGCCGGTGGCGCGCAAGAACCTCGCGGCTCTGGTGCGGGCCTATGGCGAGAACCGCGCGCTCCAAGCCCGCGCCAACCTCGTGATCGTCGCCGGCACCCGTGAGGATATCGACACCCTCGACGGCGACATGGCCGCCACGATGCGCGACCTCCTGGTGCTGATCGACCGCTACGACCTCTACGGGCGCGTCGCCTATCCGAAGACCCACCGGCCGGAGGACGTTCCAGCGATTTACGCCCATGCCCGGGCGCGGGGCGGCCTGTTCGTCAACCCGGCCCTCAACGAGCCCTTCGGCCTGACGCTGCTGGAGGCCTCGGCCGCAGGCCTGCCGCTGGTCGCCACCGACAGCGGCGGCCCCAACGACATCGTCGAGACGTGTGGCAACGGGCTCCTGGTCGACCCCCGCGCGCCCGAGGCGATCGCCGAGGCCTGCCTGCGGATCCTGGGCGATCCGGCTCTCTACGCCCGCTGCGTGGCCGGCGGCGCCCGGGCGGCGGCTGCCTACGATTGGGACCGGCACGCCGCCCGCTACCACGTGCTGCTGCGTGCGCTGCTGACTCCGGAGCCGCCGGCTCCGGCACCCCGGCAGCTCCTCGTCTGCGATATCGACAACACGCTGGTCGGCTGCGACGCGGCGCTCGGCATCTTCCGCCGGTGGCGGAGCCGGCAGGCGGGGCTCGCCTTCGGCGTCGCGACCGGCCGGTCCTTCCACAGCGCCATGGCGGTGCTGGAGCAGCAGGCGAGTCCCCGACCCCAGGTGATGATCACCTCGGTGGGGTCGGAGATCTACCACCTCGATGCCAACGGCGTGACCTTCACGGCGGACGCCGCATGGCGCCGGACCATCGAGCCGGGCTGGGACCGGCCCGCCGTGCAGGCGGCTCTGGCCGGGCTCGACGGGCTCAGCCCGCAGGGGCCGCTGGAGCAGCGGGCCCTGAAGCTCAGCTATTTCGGCGACCCGGCCGCCGCGCGGCGTGTCCGTGCGTGCCTGGCCGAGGCCGGTCTCGCCGCCCGCGTGATCCACAGCCACGGCCGCTACCTCGACGTGCTGCCGGAATCGGCCTCGAAGGGCACCGCCGTCGACCACGTCCGAACCCTGTACGATCTGCCGGAGCACGCCGTGTTCGTGGCCGGCGATTCCGGCAACGACATCGAGATGCTGGGCGCCCGGGTCCAGGCGATCATCGTGGCGAACTATTCCGACGACCTCGCGAGCCACGCCGCCCTGAAGCACTCCTACGTGGCACGGCGAACCCATGCCCGGGGCATCATCGAGGGGGTCTCGCATTTCCGCCGGATGCTGGCCCATGTCGGCTAAGAAGTCGGCTGAGAAGTCGGCTGATCCCGGGGCAGAGCACAGTCCGAGTGTCCTGACGCTGGTTCGCAACCGGGCCGACCGGCTGCGCAACCTGATGCGCGGGCTTTCCCGCCAGACCCTGCCGCCGCGCGAACTGGTGATCGCCTGGATGCAGCCCGAGCGCGCGCCGGACCTGCCCGATCCGGGCTGCCCGGTCCGGCACCTCCATGTGCCGGGCGAGCCGATGCCGCTCGCCGCCGCACGCAACCGGGCGGCCGAAGCGGCCTCGGCGGATCTCCTCGTCTTCCTCGACGTGGATTGCATCCCGTCATCCGGGCTGGTCGCGGCCTACGCACAGGCCGCCCGGACGGCACGGGGGCTGTTCCTGGGCGAGGTCCTCTACCTGCCGCCCGGCGCGTCCGACGGCGATCCCGATCCGGCGGCCCTCGACCGCCTGGGCCGCGCCCATCCAGCCCGGCCTGGCCTGCCGGAGACGGGTCTGCGGCCGGAACCCGATGCGGGTCAGCTCTGGGGCCTATCCTTCGCGCTGCCGGCCGAGGCGTGGCGCGCGGCCGGCGGCATGGACGAGGCCTTCCTGGGTTACGGCGGCGAGGAGACCGACCTTGCCGCCCGGCTGGCCGCCTCCGGGCTGCCGACCTTCTGGGTCGCGGGCGCCCGCGCCTACCACCAGCACCACCCGGTCCACGTGCCGCCGCTGCAGCACTTCGCGCCGATCCTCGCCAACGCGACGCGATTCCGGGCGCGGCACGGGCGCTGGTGCATGACCTACTGGCTCGACCAGTTCCGCGCGGCCGGGCTGATCGACTGGGACGCCGACGCCCCCGCGATCCGCCTGATCCGCCCGCCCACCCCGACCGAGATCGCCGCCGTCCTGCGGCCCGACGCCCTGTTCTCTTGAGATCGAACCGCCCCCCAATGAAGAAGCCGATCGCGTTCTTCGTCCATCACCAGGGCCGCGGCCACGCCAACCGCACGATGGCGTTGGCCGCCGCCTTCGCCCGCGACCGCCCCGTCTCGGTGCTGACAGCGGATCCGCGCCTGTTCGACGGCTTCACCCGCGACATCGAGATCGTGGCTTTGCCCAACATGATCGGCGCCGCGGTGCCGACCCCGCGCCTCTACGCCGAGCCGACGCCGCAGGTGATGCACTGCGTTCCCCTGGGGCTGCCGGAGATGCGCCGGACCATGCGGACCATCCTCGACCACCTCGACGATCGCAATGTCGGCCTGTTCGTGGTCGACGTCTCGGCGGAGATCGCGCTCCTGTCCCGCATCGCCAGCGTCCCCGCGGTGCAGATCCGCATGCATGGTGACCGCTCCGATATCGGCCATGTCGGCGCCTACGAGGCCTGCGTGGGGATGCTCGCCCCCTTCGACGAGCGCCTGGAGCAGGACGATTACCCGGCGCGCCTGCGTGCCAGGACCTTCTACAGCGGCGGCCTGTGCACGACCGTCGACCGGGTGCCGGAGCGTGCCGAGGCGCGCGCCAAGCTCGGCCTCGACCCCAGCCGGGAGATCATCGTGGCGGTGACCGGCGGCGGCGGCAGCGGTACGCCCTACGCGCCGCTCACGGTCGCGGCCCGGGCCGCGCCGGACGCCCTGTGGCTCACCCTCGGGCCGACCCACCGCGAGGGCCACGAGACCGATTTTTCCAATCTGCGCGAACTCGGCTGGGTGGCCTCGGTGACCGATTACCTCGCCGCCGCCGACATCGTGATCGCCTCGGCGGGCGACAACACGGTCCACGAGGTCGCCCGGGTCAGCGGACGCCTGATCGTGATGCCGGAATGGCGCTACTTCGCCGAGCAGACCCGCAAGGCCGAGGCCCTGGTCCGCCTCGGCGCCGCCGTGCAGGCCCCGATCTGGCCCGGCGATCTCCAGGGCTGGCGCGACCTCCTCGCCCGGGCCCGCACCCTGGACGGGACCGCCCTGCGCGCCCTCTACGCCCCGGATGCGGCCGCCCGGGCCGCCGACTGGCTCGAAGGGCTGACCGACGCGCTCTGGGACCTCGCCCCGGCCGGCGCCGAGCCCGCACCGCACCCCGCCTTCGGACCGCTCCAGGGCGTCGCAGCCGAATGAACACCGCCCCTCCTCCGCCCCCCTCGGAGCCCGAGCGCCGCATGTCTACCGTCTCCGTCGTCACCCTCGCGAAGGGGCGGCCGGCGCACCTGCGCAACGTGCTCCTTGGCCTGGAGCGCCAGACGCAAGCCCCCGCGGCGTTCATCGTCGCGGTGATGCAGGAGACGCCCTACGACCTGCCCGAGGTCGGCTTCCCGGTGCACCAGATCCTCGTGCCGGGCCGTGAATTGCCGCTGGCGGCGGCGCGTAACCGCGGGGTGGCGGCGGCGGACAGCGACGCCGTGGTCTTCCTCGACGTGGACTGCATCCCGGCGCCCGATCTGGTCGCCGACTACGCCCGCGGCCTCGCCGAGCTCGACGGCCTCTTGATGGGCGAGGTGCTGCACCTGCCCGAGCGCGCCACGCTGGGCGCCTGGGACTATGACGGCCTCGACGCCGCGGCGGAACGGCATTCCGACCGCCGCGGGCCCCCGGCCACCGGCCTCGAGATCTGCAACGATTACCGCTGCTTCTGGTCGCTCAGCTTCGCGATCCGGCGGGCCACCTTCCTGGCGACCGGCGGCTTCGACGAGCGCTACACCGGCTACGGCGGCGAGGACACGGATTTCGGCAAGCTGCTGGACAGCCAGGGCATCCCGATCGCCTGGATGAAGGGCGCCCGCGCCTATCACCAGTACCACCCGCACCACATGCCGCCAGTCCATCACCTCGACAGCGTGGTGCGCAACGCCGAATTGTTCGAGGCCAAGTGGGGCTACCGCACCATGGGCCACTGGCTCTACGCCTTCAAGGTGATGGGCCTGATCGACGACACGCCCGACCAGCCGATCCGCATCCTGCGCCGGCCCGACGCCGACGATCTCGCGCTGACCGGACAGCAGGGCCACCAGCCCTACACCAATTCGGCTTCGGTGATCCGCACGATCGCGGCCCGGGCGGGCGAGCCCGCGCCGGTGACGGCGTGAGGATCGCGCTCCTCGCCCATCTCCGTCATCCGATCGCCCCGCCCTTCGCGGGCGGCCTCGAAGCCTACACCTGGAACCTCGCGGACGGCCTCACGGCACGCGGCCACACGGTCGTGCTGTTCGCCTCCGGCGACAGCGACCGGCGCTTCGCCCTGGATCCGGTGATCCCGGTCCATCACGAGCGGAGCTTTTCCGGACTTGAGCACCAGGGCAATGCGGGTCTGAAGGATCATCTCGACGCCGGTTATGCATCCGCCTGCGACCGGATCGCCGCCGGGGGTTTTGACGTACTCCACAACAACAGCCTGAGCCGCCTGCCGCTGGAACCGCGGCGCACCGCCGCCATACCCACCGTCACGTCTCTGCACGTGCCACCTTTCGACGCCCTGCGCTGGTTCGTGCAGGCGAGCCCCGCCGCGGGACACCGGATCACCGCCACGTCGCAGGCGCAACTCGACGCATGGTGGCCGGACGGGGCGCCCCCGGAGGTCTCGGTGCTCCACAACGGCATCGATCCCGCCGCCTGGCCCTACCAGCCGCGCGGGGACGGCAGCGCCGTCTGGTGCGCGCGGATCACACCGGACAAGGGTGCCCATCATGCAATTGCCGCGGCGCGCCGGGCCGGGTTGCCGCTGACCCTGTTCGGCCCGATCGAGGAGCCCGTTTACTGGGATGCGCAGGTCGCGCCGCTGCTCGGCGGCGCGATCCGCTACGGCGGCCGGCTCGGTGGCGCCGCGCTTGCCGCCGAGGTCGGCCGTGCCTCCGTGTTCCTGACCACGCCGTGCTGGGACGAGCCGTTCGGGCTCGCAGCGGTCGAGGCGATGGCCTGCGGCCTTCCGGTCGCAGGCTTCGCCCGGGGCGGCGTCCCGGAAATCGTCGGAGAGGCCGGCTCCCTCGCTGCGCCCGGCGACGCGGCCGACCTCGCCCGTGCCATCGCGGCGGCGCTCGCGATCCCGAGGCCGATCCCGCACGCGCGCGTCCTGCGCCTGTTCACCCGCGCGCTCTGGCTCGACCGCTGCGAGGCGCACTACGCGCAGGCCCAGGCCGGGGCGGCGACCGCACCCTGAAACAATCCGCACCGCCGCGTGCGCTCCAGAGCCCGAGCCCTACCATGACCCGACAGGACCTCATCGCCGCCCTGTGGCACGGCCGCGACCCCTTCGCCGACCCGCCGCCGGATCTGCGGCCGGCCGATCTCCAGGGCTGGCGCAGCATCCATCCCTACTTGGAAGAGGCGGTGATCGATCTCCGCCCCGCCGTCACCGTCGAGATCGGAACCTGGAAGGGGGCGAGCACCCTCTACCTCGCTCGCACCTTGGCCGAGCGCGGCATCGACGGCACGATCGTCGCGGTCGACACGTGGCTCGGGGCCGTCGACCATTGGGCCGATGCGGGCCTCTTCGCGGAACTCCGCACCGAGCACGGCTTTCCGAGCCTCTACCGGACCTTCCTGGCCAACGTCCTGCGCGAAGGCATGGCCGATCGGGTGGTGCCGCTGCCCCTCGACTCCGTGAACGCCGCGGAGCTGATGCGCCTGCGCGGCGTGAGCGCCGACGTGATCCATCTCGATGCCGGCCACGAGGAGGCATCGGTGGCCGCCGACCTGCGGGCGTGGTGGCCGGTCCTGCGACCCGGCGGGCTGTTCATCGCCGACGATTACGACCGGCTCGGCGGCCGCTTCCCGGGTGTGACCCGGGCCGTGGATGCGTTCTGCGCCGAGTTTGGCGTCGCCGGTCCGTGGTCGCAGCGGGGCAAGTGCAAGTTCGTGAAGCCGGAATAGAGCGTAGGTCGCCGGTCATCACCGGCGGCCGAGACCCCTCCGGCCGGCGCCGCCGTGGCGAACAGACCCAGCGTGGCAGAATACGCGGTTGTGGTGCGATCAGGCAGGAACGATCGAGTCCCCAAACAGATGCCCTCATGCGCACCCCGCGCTGTGGAGCCGCCAGCATGTTCATGAAGATCGACCGTCTTCTGACGGAACTGCCCGAGCCGAAGAAGCCCGAACCGAACGCCGCCGCCGCCCTGCAGGAACTGCTCGGTGGCAAGTACGGCGAGATGTCGACCCTCGGGAACTACATGTTCCAGAGCTTTAACTTTCGCAACAAGGAGAAGCTGCGGCCGTTCTACAGCCTGGTGTCGAGCATCTTCGCCGAGGAGATCGGCCACGTCGAACTGGTTTCGACCGGAATCGCCATGCTCAACAACGGCCCGGGCAACCCGAAATCGAATGTCGACATCTCGAAGGCGCCCTTCGAAGAGATGCAGGACATCCGGCTCGCCGGCAGCTTCCTGTCGAACGGCGGCGGCGCCATGCCGATGAATTCCAACGCCGCGTCCTGGAACATGGACATGGTGACGACGACCGGGAACCTGATCATCGACCTGCTGCACAACTTCCACCTGGAGTGCGGCGCGCGCATCCACAAGCTGCGGGTCTACGAGACCATGATCGAGCCGACGGGCCGCGAGACCTGCGCCTACCTGCTCGTGCGCGGCTCGCTGCACGCCCACGCTTATGCCCTGGCGCTGAAGAAGCTCACCGGGGTGCAGATCGAGAAGATGCTGCCGACGCCCAACATCGACCTGTCGCGCATCCCCGAGTGTCAGAAGTACCTCGACGAGGGCAAGCACCGCCGCCTCTACACGTTCAGCGAGTCGGACTACAAGGAGGCGGCTGGCGTGTGGTCGAACGACGAGGTGGCGCTGCCGGGTGACCCGCCGGGGAATCTGGAAGTCGTCGATGGGGCGCCGGAGGGCGGCAAGATCCCGGAACTGGACGGCAATTACGGTGCGTTCGCGCCGGATTACGCCCCGGAGGAGATCTTCGAGATCGCCAGCAAGCTCTACAAAAAGGGGCGCTGAGGGCCCTTCCACCTCGACCCGATCGTGGGCGCCTGCCGTGACGCAGGCGCCCGCGCAGGACCCGCGTTCAGGGTTGGCGCGACCGGGCGGGCTCTGCGCCGGACCTGGGAAGTCCGGACGGTTCAGAACAGGCTGACGAGCGCCACCCCCCGCGAAGATCACCGCGGCTGTGACTGGCTGGCCCAGCGATGTGGATAGGGTCGCGGTCTGTCCAGGCTGAATGGCGTTGGCGATGCCGGCGAGAACAATCAGACCGTAAAGAGATCACAGGCCTGACCAAGCCGCCGCGGACACGGCCAAGTTTTGGCCCACGGCGCAGAAGTTGCGCCCCACGCAGGCAGGTCCAGCGCATGGCCGGGCTTCGCGGGCGAGGCGCGATACGGCCGAAATGCATAATTCTTGCTGGTGAAGGTCGTCGGGCTCTGCGCTCGACCTCCACGCCCGCTCCGCAGTCATCTCCCCCCTCTGTCTGAGGGGCGGCCGTGGATGCCCGGCGCCCGGTCACCGGGGCGGCGGATTCGGAGCGCCGGCGCATCCCGGCCCGAAGGGTGAAGCTTGAACTCTGCCGCCGGGCCTGTTTATTGACCAGGGGACAATTGCGGAGGTCACGTCCCGTAATAACGCGCTCGTGCGGCCGCTCGTCAGGCTCGACCACCCCCGGACCCGTTCTGGTACGACCGCCCGCGGCGCGCCTCGATCCACGGATCGGCACCACGGAGGTCGGTCGCTCCGGGGCCGGGTTGGATCCGCACCCAGCGCCAGACGCGAAGGTCCCACGCACATGACAGATACCGGCGATGAGCCAGACAAGATGGCTGAAGTTGCCGGGCTGGCGGCGGCGATTGCCGATCGCATCCTCGATCAGCATGTGGCGGGCGCGTCGATCCCGCCCGAGCAGTTCAGAATGCTCGTCCGCGCCGCCCGGATGCTCCTGGATAACGGGGTGCCGTGGCCACCATCGGTCGAACACGTCGTGATGGAGGTCGCCCGACGCCTGCAGGATTTCGAGGCGCCCGCCACATCCACCGCGCCCTCAGAGGGCGACGACGTGGTCGTGCAACTCACGCGGAGCCTGGGCGCCGTGAAACGATCCTGAAGCCTACCTTGAGCAGGCAGGTGCATCCCGCGGCAGGCCCGTCCCGATGGAGCAAAGCCCGCCGGTTCTTCGTTGCGGTGTTCGAGGCGGGCGGCGTCGCCGTCTCCGCCGGGGCCATCGCGGGGCCATACGTCGAAGTTGAACGCGCGTCAGGAGGTTGGCCGGTTGGCTCATGTGATCCCGATCGCCGCCGTAGGGGCGGTTGCCTTGCTGGCCTGCGGCTCCGCGCAGGCGGCCTCCGACATCACCATTGCGGCGATTGCGACCGGGCGGCTCTATGTGGTCGGCACCACCGATCAGCCGCATATGCCGGTGGTGCTGGACGGCCGATTCCGCACCGAGTCCGACGATCAGGGCAAGTTCCAGTACGAGTTGGTCTATCACCCGCCGCGTTGCATCGTCTCGGCGGCGATCGCCGGCAAAGCCTACGACGCGGTGGTCAGCAATTGCGGCGAGCAATGCGCGATTCCCGATTCCAGCGACAGCGGCAAGATCCGCGACAGCGGCAAGATCCGCGACAGCGGCAAGATCCGCGGCACCGACACGTCCCGCGACATCGGCGAGACCCGTAGCGTCACCGATTCCCAGCATGCCGAGGGTCCGGGACCGGGCCGGCCGGCGGACTCGGCGGCCGGATCCGAGGCACCGGTCAGCGGGGATCGCGAACCGACGCCGCCGGGATCCCGCATCGTGCGACCGCCGCTCCCGCCGCAGAGGCCGACCTCCGGTCTCGGCACCTGAACGGGCGCGGTCGGTTCAGGCCGGCGACGCGAGGGGCTTGCCCTTCTCCACCGTGTAGGTTCCCGCCACGCGCGTCGATCCGGAGCCGTTGCGCAGGCTATGCGGGGTGACGGCCGGGACCTGGAAGCTGTCGCCGGCCCGCAACGTGCGATTGGGCTGGCCGTCGACGAGCAACTCCGCCTCGCCCGCCAGGATCACCGAGGATTCGATTCCCGGGTGCGTATGGCGCGCGACGGTCGCCCCGGGCGCGATCTCGGCGGCGACCTGCACGACGACGTAATGCCCGCCCGGTAATTCCTCGGTGCTGAGGATCGTGCGCGTGACGCCGGAGGTTTGACCGGCCGGCTGCGCCTGCGCTTCGACCGCGACGGCCGTGAAGCCGCTCGAGAGCATGCAGAGCGCGCAATTCACGAAGCTTCGTCTCGACAGCATGGGCGTCTCCTCGCATTCGCGCGCTTGTTTGTCCCGATTGCCGATCGGTCACGCGCAGCCGTCACGATGGGCCCAGTTCCGGCGGCTCGTAAATGCCTGGTTGCTGGATATTCATGGCCCGCCGGATCGAATGAAAGCAGTCGATCGCCGGTCTTATGTCGGCCGTGAGCTCTGTTTGGCCGCCATCGCGCGCCGGATCCACGGCCGACCGGCACGAAAGAGCCCGCTCCGGCGATCGGAGCGGGCTGAGTATGCCATTGGGGTTTGGGAGGCGCCAGACAACCAGAGGGGAGGCCGGGCCGCATCACCTATTCGAAGGAGGCCTGGGACCGATCTGACCGGATCTCGGCCGCCGCAGCCCGATCAGGCCAGGAGGGCGGCGAACACGGAGACGATGAGTAGGAACGCGCCCGACGAGGCGAGCACCGCACTGCCTTCACGATGCTGGAGGACGAAGGCACGGACTGCAGGGAACATGCACGGGACCGGAGATCAAGGATCGTCCGATCAGGGGTGCCGTCGAACTGTGCCCGTTCGAAGGCTCAGGCGGGTCGGGATCGCGCGATCCGTGTCCTGTCGCAGACCGGCAACAGTCCGGCCGCCGCGTCGTCAGCGGCTTCGGGCGTTCGCATCGCGCACGGCACCCGCCGCAGCCGCGCTGAGCGCCGCACTGATCACGACGAGGAGACTTGCGGAGATCATGGAACAGGCTCCTTGGACTAGAGCGAACCAGCACCGAGGATAGTTAATAACCCGTTAAACAGGCTCTGTTTGGAACGAGCTTTCCGTTGAACCAGTGCCAGGAGAAATCGTGGCCCGCAACATCAGTAATGAACCATAACGCTGAGCTTGTGCCGCGGCGAGGCCGGCTTGCGGATCGTCAACAGGGAAAGCGGAGGCCGGCCCGCCCGATGCCGGCGCATCGAACGAGACCTTGCGGGCGTGCGCGATCACTCTGCAATCGGGCACGTCTCTCATGCTTCGGTGTGAAGTTTTGCCTTACGCCGGACCGGTGGCCGCCGCGGCAGAGCGCACGCTAAAGCCAGCGCTCGTCGATATCCGTGGCGTTTCGTTCGGCGAGGGGCTGCGTTTCGTCGCCCTGGGCGAAGACCACGATATCGTCGGGGCCGACATCGCGGGTGGCATAGAAGTCCCAACGGCGATGGATGACCCGGGGACCACCGAAGATCCGGAAGGCGTTCCAGTACCTGTCGTCGCGGAAGCCGACATAGTGGACGCAGCGCGTCGTCATCCGCCGGTTATCGGCGCTGAGGTGCGTCCTGCCGCGAGACCCACCGCGCCAAGCGCGGCCGCAGGGGCAGTGACAGGCGATAGGTTGCCTCGGCGATCGCCAGCACGGGGCGGAAGCCGAGGATGCGCAGGCCGATCAGACGGCCGAGCCAGCGCCAGCCCGGGAGACTCGTCCAGAGATGGGCGAACGCCTCGGCACCCGAGACCAGCCGCCCGTCCGCCGTGCGGACGTGGAAGCGTCGCAGGGCGGCCTCGTGGGTCAGGCCGGGCGCGAGCGTCGGAGCGGGCTGAGAATGCCCGACATCGACGAAGGCCAGCCGATCGGCGCCGTCGCAGGTGCGATAATGGCCGATCTCGGCGCGGCAGAGCGGGCAATCCCCGTCGTAGAAGATCCTGAGGGTGTCGCCGGATGTGCCGCTGGTCATGGGTTCGTCAAAGCCTCAATTGGCAGGCGGGATCAGGATCAGCTTCCCCTTGAAGGGCGCGGCCTGGTTGCGGGTGCTGGTGCAGGCATAGGTCTCCTCCCCCGCCTTCATCGTCCGCAGGCGCAGCGTGCCCTGGCCATTCTGCTTGATCGTGTAGCCCTTCTCGCTCTCCACATGGACCAGATCGCCGTCCGAATGCTGGATCAGCCCATTCTCGAACTGACCCGGCGCGGTGAGGACCACGGGGGCGTCGGCGCTGCTCTTGATGTGGAGCACGACGTTCGTCTCCGCCGGCAGACGGAGCTCGGCCGGATCACAGACCGGCTTGCCGTCCTGCATGCTGATCGTCAGTTCGACCGGCGGCGTCACGTCGCTCGCCGGGGGCGGAAGCGGCTTGCCCTGCGCGAAGGCCGGCCCCGCGACGAGACAGGCGACGAGGACGGCCGCGCCACGGGTGAGAGTCGGCATCAGGGGCATCTCCGGGACGGGTTTTCGGCGGCAGCCACGCGGCGTGAGCCGACAGGTTCGGCATAAGCCGACGGTACCGTCAGAAAGGCGACGCGCTCCGCCCTGTTCCCGGGCGCAACGCCGCACCGGGACCCGTCGGGCGGGCCTGCCCCGAGGTCAGTCGAGCGCGTAGCCGAGCAGGCCCTCGGTCGCCTGCCCCTCGCACTTGGCGTCGGTCGACACGAAGTGGTCCCGGCCGCCGGCGAGGCAGCGGTAGATCGGGTGGCTGCCCGGGCGCGGCGCCTCGTAGAGATAGCCGGTCTGCCCCAGCGGGGTCCGGCCCTCGCAGTTCGGATCGCGGCTGACGAAGTGGTCCGCCCCGGCCAGGCAGCTCATCAGCTTGGCGGTGCCCGGCTTCGGCAGGAGGAACAGCGTCCCGAGCGCGGTCTCCATCGTGTAGCCGGGGGCGATGAAGCCGGTCGTGACCCAGTGTCCGCCCGGTCCGAGCGCCCGCTTCAGGGGCGCACGGTCGGCGGCCGGGTTCTCGGTCGCCGCGGCGATCCGCCAGGTGCCCGGATAGGGATCGCCCCCGGAGAAATAGACCGTGACGGATGGCAGGAAGGGCGTGAGGCTGCCGAAGGGGTCGCGCTGAAAGCCCGGGCTGTGATTGAGGTAGAACCCCGTCACGTCCGTGTTCAGGTCGCCGGCCGGGACCCAGGTCGCGGGCGCGCCGCTCAGCAGGGCCTTCAGCGGCATCCGGTAGAGACCCATCTGGAAGGTCTCCCGGTCGGGGTTGCGGGCCGGATCCTTGCAGGCGACCTGCTGGCAGTTGCGCCCCGGCAGCCCCGTGATGACGTAGACGTCGCCGGATGACGGGTCGTAGGCGAAATCGGAATTCGGATTGAGGGTCGCGCCGTCGGTGGTCCGGTTGGGCACCCGGACCGGCGGATCGAAATGCACCGCGTCCGCCGTCCGGCGCACGTACAGGTCGCCGAACCCCGCTACGCCCTGCGGGCCGGTCAGGTCGGTGGTGAAGACGAGCAGGCTGGAGCGGCCGTCGAGGTTGATGGTCGCCGGCTGCCCGGCGCCGTAATTGCCCTGGGCCACGGTCGGGTTGAGCGGGGCGATGACCGGCTCGGGGTAGTCGATCCAAGTCACCTTGTCGTTGGAGAAGGCCAGCCCGGTGTGGTTGTTGTGGCCCGGCAGGTTGTCGGCCCCCGAATAGTACATCGCGTAGGCGTAGGGCTGCCCGTCCGCGGGGTTGCGGAACGCGCCCTTGATCACGCTCGGGTCGCAGACATACTGGCGGTTCCAGGATCCCGGCGTGGGCTGGAAGACGACCTGCGCCGGCGAGAAGCCGCCTTGGGCGGTGAAGGTCCGGTGGAAGATCACGTCGGTCTTGCCCTGGCCGCACCACCAGATATCGGTCGTCTGGCCCTCGACGATGACGCTCGGGGCGTAATTGTATCCGCTCGGATTGGCCTCGTTGACGAACAGGGGCTGTGCCCCGGGGCCCTGCCAGCCGGCTTGCGCCACGGACAGGGACAGCGTCGCCGTTGCGGCGAGGGCGAGACGAAGCAGCTTCGGTTTCACGGCCATCCTGTTCCGGCGCAGAGAGCGCCACCGACCCAGCCCGTCTCGCCAAGCCGGTTATATCGCGGCACGGTCACGCGCCCAGCATGGCCGCGGGCGATTCGAATCGGTGCCCGAATCGCCCCGACGCGCGACTTGACGGACGCGGCCGGATTTCACACACTTGGATTACCGCTGCCTGTAAGTCCCTGTATCAGCTTGGGAACCGCGCTCACGCGAGCGCGCGGCACCGGGGCGCGGACATCCGCGTGTCCGGGCTGGAGGACGGGATCGAGCCCCGCCGTCCCACAGGGGCAAGGATCCGCTGGAAGGATTGTGAAGGCCCGTGAATTCGACAGCCCTGTTCACGATGGTGAGCCTCGTTCTCGGATGGGCCATCCTGGCAGGGGCTGCGCTCGCGAGCGGCCGGGTGCCGACCTTCGCGTTTTTGATCCTCACGGTGATCGCGCTCTACCTCTACGTGCCGTGGGTTCGGCTGCGCGCCAGCGGGATCGACGGGTCCAGCCGGCCGGTCCGGTTCTGGACGAACGCCGCCATGCTGATCGTCACGGTGGCGGCCTGCCTCGCCCTCTGCGTGATGCTGGCCCGTCGGATCGGGTGGCTGTGATCGGGGCCCGGTTCCGGGGTCATGGGGCCGTGACGGCCGCGTCGGCGCGGCGCCACTCGGCGCGCGCGTCGGACCAGCGGTTCGAACGGTCCGATCAGGCGGGATCGGCCCAGATCTCCAGATAGGTCGCGTCGAACTGCGCCAGCCGTTCCAGGCGTGGGCGATCGAGGAACGTCAGCTGGCCGCCGCGCAGATGGATCAGCCGGCTCTCGCGCAGGCTCTTCAGCACCCGATTGACGTGGACCGGGGTCAATCCCAGTGCGTCGGCGAAGTCGCTCTGCGTGATCCGCATCTCGAAACTGTCCTCGGTGGCGAAGCCCACCGTCGCCAGCCGCCAGCGCAACTCGCACAGGAGATGCGCCATCCGCTCGATCCCGACCCGGCGCCCCAGGCTGACGATCCATTCCCGGGCGATGGCCGCCTCGCGGCGCAGGCGGTGGCCGAGGATGGCGGTCAGGTCCTGATGATCGAGGGTGGCGATCCGCGCCAGGGAGATCTCGCCGACCGTACATCGGGTGAGCGTGTTGACGGCATAATCCGCGCGGTTCGCCACGATCGCTTCCGGATCGCAGATATCGCCCGGTATCAGGATGGCGGTGATCTGCCGCCGCCCATCCCGCAGCATGCGGCTGCGGCAGGCATGACCGGCGAGCAACAGATGGGCGACCTCCGGCTCGGCGCCGGGCAGGAGCAGATCGTGCTGCTTGGGAATGGACCGCTCGCGCATGGGCAGGCCAAGCTCTCTCGCGAACCCATCAGGGGTTGCCGGACGGGTCCCAAAGAGCTGGGCCAGATCGGCCATTGGGGCAGTGAGCATAGGACGCACTCCAGGCCATTGGCGATGCGCCAACCTGGATATTCACAAGCGCGTGAGATCAACGCATCTTCGAGTACAAGTCGGTCGGATATGATTGGACCAAAAGTCGCTTTAGTATTTTCCGAAGCGTACGCAATCGGACATTAGATATTTGCACGATTTAATTGCGCATTCATCGATCGATTGCCGTCACGGTTGGATCTGAATTTGAACGAGGTCAGAGCCAGCGACACGCCCTCGCGCCACAGCCGCTGCGTGTGTGACGAGCCCGCGGTCGCGACGGGCTGAAGCGCCCGGGTCTGCAGGTCAGGCTATTTCGGGCTCATCCGTCGCCCGAAGGCACGATATTGATCTAGATCTATCGACTAAAACCTATGTTAATATCATGTCATTCGTGTCGCGGGCGGATAACGACGTCTTTTTCGAAAAAAGTTTTGCGTTGATTTCATGAAGGAAAATTGGATTTCGATCATTTAAATCGTTCTCAATGCGTCCGTCGACCGAACCGATGTCCTAAAGCCGGGTTGGGCAGGGAGCGAGGCTCGATGCTCCCGTGGAGTACGGGACCTGCGGCCGATCGTGCGGTGGGCTTAAGCGCGCCGTGCCTCACGCGAGGAACACTCTTCATGTACTATCACGACAAGCGCCTGCAGTACCCGGTCAAGGTCGACAGCCCGGATCCGATTTACGCCCGTATGCTTCAGCAGGCGATCGGCGGTATCGAGGGCGAGATCCGGGTCGCGTTCCAATACTTCTTCCAGGCCTGGGGCAACCGTGCTCCGACGACCAAGTACCGTGACATGCTGCTCCACACGGCCACCGAAGAGATCGGCCACATCGAGATGCTGGCGACCGCGGTGGCGATGAATCTCGAGACCGCCCCCACCAAGGTCCAGGAGGCCGGCGCGGCCGATGCGATCGTCGGCGCCGTGATGGGCGGCGAGAACCCGCGCCACATCGTCGAGGGCATGCTGCACAAGACGCTGCTGTCCACCGGCATGGCCGCCTTCCCGGGCAATTCCGACGGCTTGCCCTTCGACATGAGCCACATCTACGCCAGCGGCAACATCGCGGCCGACATGTACTGCAACGTCGCGGCCGAGAGCACCGGGCGCGTCCTGGCGGTGCGCCTCTACAACGCCACGAACGATGCCGGCATGCGCGACATGTGGAGCTTCCTCATCGCCCGGGACACGATGCACCAGCAGCAATGGCTGGCGGTGATCGAGGAACTCGGGGGTCACGCCGGCACCCTGCCGATCCCGAACTCCTTCCCGCAGGAGAAGGAAAACCAGAAGTTCAACTACAACTTCTTCGGGACCGCTGCGGACGGCTCGCCGCCCCCGGCCGGCCGCTGGACGGAAGGCCCATCGCTCGACGGCAAGGGCCAGTTCAGCGTCGTGCAGAACCAGCCGATGGGCGAGGAGCCGGTGCTCGGTCCGGCACGCCCGGACAGCGCGGCCGAGACCCAGCAGATCGGCTGACGGCACGGCGCTCCGAAGCGCCATCGGTGCGGACTAGGACAGGCAGGTCTCAGAACGGTGACAAGCGCCACATTCGTCGAGGGTCGCGTCTGCCTTGCCCGCACCGACGCGGAGCGTACCCCGCTGGTCCGGCGGCTCGGCCGGATCGAGGGCCAGGTCCGGGGGCTGCGGGCGATGATCGAGGCGGATCGCTACTGCCTCGACGAGATCCAGCAGATCCGGGCGGCCAGCGCCGCGCTGCGCGAAGTGGGGCTTCTGATCATCGGCCAGCATCTCGAGGCGGGCCTGGCTCTGGCGACCCAGCCGCAGGACCGCGAGGCGGTGCTGGAAGACCTCCTGCGCGTCCTGCGGTCCGGCATGACGGAGGCTCGGTCGGGTTGACCGGTTCCGCCTGCGGCGGCTCCGCTTGCGGCAATCGGGGTCGGCAGGGAGGCGGGCTCAGTGACGCGTCAAGGTCTCGACCACCGTGCCGTGCTCGATCGTCTCCGAGAAGCGGGCCAGGCGCCGTTGGCTCGCTTCGCTCAGGCCACCGGCATGGGCGAAGGTGGTCAGCGCGATGCCGACGAGAAAGCGCGCCTCCTCCTCGGTCACGGCGCGTCCGCTCAGCGTGCTGGCCGCACCTCGCACGGCCAGCACGGCCTGCTGGAAGGCCGGATCGTCTTCGAGGTCGGACAGGCGTGTCATGCGTGTAGTCCCGAGTTCGGCGTCCGGTTGCAGCACTACGGCTTCGCTTCGCCGGCCGCCAGCGCAACATGCTTCCGTGCCGGTGCGCAGATGCTGCGTCACGCAGGACAGGTTTTCGCGCGAGACATCCGGAGCGAAAGCGTGCCGTCGGCCCACTATTCCGCTCGGATTAGCAGTCGGCACATCATGGATCAATCTTAAGATCTCGATATCGGCTGATCTATGTTGCGGCGATCGTCCTGGGAACGGGCGCTAATGGCCGGACCGATACTCTTTATTCCTCATAGGTGATCGGCGATCATGCTTCGACATGCCAACGACGGCGGGACAATCGCCCCGCAGGCTCCCCGGCTCCCCGGCAGCGTCCAGTCTCACCTGGGCCATCTGCTCGCTGCGACGTACGCACAGGATGTGATCGAGCCACCCATCGCGGATCGGTTCGCCGACCTGCTGCAGCTCCTGGATGCGGCCTTCGGTAAGGCCCAAGACGGCCACGAGAAGAGGTTCCAGGCTGCCCTGCTGCGCCTGGTGCCGAACCTGCAGCGCTTCGCGCGCTCGCTGCTGCGCAACCATGTCGGAGCCGACGACCTCCTCCAGAACACGCTGCTGCGGGCGTGGCGCTCGCGGGCCAGCTTCGCGCCGGGCACGAACTTGGAGGCGTGGCTGTTCACGATCATGCGCAACCAGTTCTACAACGAGCACCGCAAGCGCGGCCGCGAGGTGCAGGACGAGGACGGCGCGCAGGCGGAGCGGATGGTGTCGCTGCCCGAGCAGGGCGGCCATCTCGACCTAAGCGACGTGCGCGTCGCCCTCGACCGGCTCGCGCCGGCGATGCGGCAGGCGCTGGTGCTCGTGGCGATCGAGAACCTCACCTACGAGGAGACCGCTTCCGTCATGCAGTGCCGGATCGGCACCGTGAAGAGCCGCGTCTGGCGCGCCCGGACCCAGCTCGCCGAGCTGCTGGGCTATACCGGCCTGGAGGTCGGCACCGACGAAGTCATGCTGGCCGCCGCTGGGCCGCGGGGCCGGAGACCCACCACGATCTCCTGATTGCGACCCACGGTCAGGGCTCGCCTCGGGCACCCAGCGCGCGTAGGAACGTTCAACCGTCACGCGCGCCAGGAGCCGTCGGTCCCGCATGCCGTTGCCCGAGTTCGCCCGCCGGACCCTCCTCCTCGGTCTGCTCCTGATCCCATGCGCGTTTCCGGCCCGGGCGGCGCCCGGACCTGCGGCGCGTGCCTGGCTGTCGGATCTCGTCATGCGGATCGATGCCGCCGACCGCGCCGAACGGCGGCCGGGATCGGGGCGGCGGGGCGGCACCGTGGTGGTCCATGTGGAGATTGCCCCCGACGGGGTGTTGCAGCGAGCCGAGGTCGAGCGCAGCTCAGGCTCGCCCGATCTCGACCAGCGGGCGCTGCGCGCGGTCCGGGCCGTCGGTCCGCTCTCGGCACCGCCGGCGGGTCTCGTGAGCAGCGGAGGCGTGGCCGACCTCAGCATTCCGGTCGAACTCGGGCGCTGACCGGTCTGCGGCCCGGCGACGACGCGGTCGCCGGAGCCCTCTTCCGGTACAGCGGGGCTGGATGATCGGCCGCAACGCGAAGTTCGGAATCCAAGAGTCCTAAGAGGAGCGGCGCGGATCCGGCGATGATTCCGCGCCGCAGGGATCCGCGACGCGGGACAAACCCGGTCCCGCACGCCCACGGTGCTTGAGGCCAAACCCGCCGGCAGCCTATGAGCGCGGTCACGGCGGCGCTTCCGCGCGCGCAGCCAACCGTTCCCACGATCCTCCCGGAGGTCGATGTCGGGCTTCAGCTTCATCCACGCGGCCGATCTGCATCTCGGCTCGCCGCTGTCGAGCCTGGCGACCCGCGACGCGGATCTCGCCCGCCGCCTCGCCGCGGCCGGGCGGCACGCCTTCGAGGATCTGGTCACGCAGGCGATCGAGCGGCAGGTCGCCTTCGTGGTCGTGGCCGGCGACGTCTACGACGGCGACTGGGCCGACAACACGATAGGCCTGTTCTTCGCCCGGCAGGTGGCCCGCCTCGACCGGGCCGGCATCCCGACCATCCTGGTCCGCGGCAACCACGACGCCGAGAGCGTGATCACCAAGTCGATCACCCTGCCCCCCTCGGTCCACGTCTTCGAGGCCAAACGCGCCGGCACTCACCGCATCGAAGCGTTGCGCGTCGCCCTGCATGGCCGCAGCTTCGAGAACCGGGCCGTCCCGGAAAACCTGTCGCTGACCTACCCGGAGGCCCTGCCGGGCTGGTTCAACCTCGGGATTCTCCATACCTCCTGCACGGGCCATGCGGGCCATGAGACCTACGCCCCCTGCTCGATCGCCGACCTCCAGGCCCGGGGCTACGATTACTGGGCGCTCGGCCATATCCACGAGTATGCCGAGCTGTCCCGGGATCCCTGGATCGTGTTCCCCGGCAATCTCCAGGGCCGCAGCATCCGCGAATGCGGTCAGAAGGGCGCCGTCCTGGTCGCTGTGTCCGACGGACGGGTGACCGGTCTCACCCGCCTCGCCCTCGACCGCGCGCGGTTCGAGCAGGTGTCGGTGGATCTCTCCGACGCCGCCGATACCCGCAGCGCGATCGAGGCGGCCGAGGCGGCCCTGCGGCCGCTGGCGGACGCGGCGGCGGGCCGCCTGGTCCTGGTGCGCGTCCACCTGACCGGCACCACGAAGGCCCACGACGCGCTCGCTGCCGACCGGGACGGCGTGACGGCCGAGATCCAGGCCGCGGCCCACCGGCTGCACGAGGATCTCTGGCTGGAGCGCCTGAAGATCGCGACGCGTCGGCCGCCGGCCGCAGTCGAGTCCTCCGGTGCCGCGATCGACCCGGCCGCCCTGATGGCGGATCTCGACCGCGATCCGGAATTCCGGACCCGGGCCAAGGCCGCCCTTGCGCAGATCCGTGGCCGTCTACCCGCTCCGGTCGCCGCCGAGGCGGATCTGGAGGCCGAGTTCGATGCCCTCTGCGCCGAGGCCGAGGCGCTGATCCTCGGCCGTCTCACCGGCCGGCACTGCTAAGTGGATCGAGAGCCCCGATGCGCCTGATCCACCTCGCCCTGGAGCGCTACGGCGCCTTCACGGACCGCACGATCGCCTTCCGGCCGGATGCGCGCCTGCACGTGGTGCTGGGTGCCAACGAGGCCGGCAAGAGCACGGCGCTCGCGGCCGTCACCGACCTGCTGTTCGGCTTCGGGAAATCCACCCCGTACGCATTCCAGCACGACATGCCCCTGCTGCGCCTGGGCGCCGAGATCGTCGCCGCGGACGGGCGCCGGCTGAGCTTCCGCCGCCGGAAGGGCAACACCCGCACCCTGATCGACGCCGCCGAGGCGCCGATCCCCGACGACGCCCTGGCACCGTTCGTCGGCGGCATCTCGCGGACCGTGTTCTGCCGCGCCTTCGGCCTCGACGCAGCGAACCTGCGGGCGGGCGGGCGCGAGATGGTCGATGTCGAGGGCGAGGTCGGGGCGAGCCTGTTCGCGGCGGGTTCCGGCCTGCGCGGGCTTACGGAGCTGCACGCTGACCTGGAGGGGGAGGCGGACGCGATCTTCACGCCCCACAAGGCCAAGCACCGGACCTTCTACCAAGCGCTGGAACGCCACGACAATGCCCGCCGGACGATCCGCGAGACGAGCCTGCGCGCGACGGATTGGCGTGCCCTGAACGACGAGATCGCGGCCGCGGCCGGCCAGCTCGAAACCCTCCGCGACGGCCAGAAGGATTTGGCAGTCGCGCGCGCGCGGCTGGAGCGGTTCAAGCGGGTCCGGCCGATCCTGTCCGAGATCGATGCCCTGGCGCAGCGCATCGGGGCCGAGGATGGCTTGGTCGATGCCGATCCTGCCTGGATCGACCGCCTCGGTATGGCCCTCGCGGCGTGTCGCGCCGCGGAGGCCGAAGCCGAACGGGCCGGCTCCGCCGTCGCCCGCGCCCGGGACGACGCGGAGGCGGTGCCCGTCGAGCCGGGCCTGACGCTCCGGGCCGACGAGATCCTGGCGGTTTTCAGTGGCACCAAGGAATTCGAGAAGGGCGGCACCGACCTGCCCCGGATCGAGGGTGAAATCTACAAGGTCGACCTGGATCTCGAACGGCTGCGCGCCCGGATCGGCCTTGCCGACCTCGCGGCCCTGGAGGCCGGCCAGCCGACCGACGCCGCCCGGGCCCGGATCGACCGGCTGATCCGGGACCACAGGACACTCGCGGCCGCCGAGGACCAGCTATCCCGCGATCACGCGGCGGCGCTCACTGAGCGCGACCGTCTGGCCGGGGAGATCGAGGCGGCGGGCGCAACCCGCGATCCGACCCCGCTCCGCGAGGCGCTGAAGCCTCTAGCGCGCCTTCACGAGCGGATTGCCGCGCACGACAGCCTCAGCGCCAACATCCGGCACGAGACGGCGCTGCTGCGCAATCAGGCGGCCCGGATGGCGCCGGCCATCTCGGATATCGCCGTCCTTGTCCGGACGCCCCTGCCCCACCCGGAGGCGGTGGCGGGCTATCGTGTGCTTCTCGACGGGAAGGCCCGCGAGCGGGAGCGGGCCGCCGACCACCGCGACGCGGCGCAGCGTCAGGTGAAGGCCACCCGGGACCGGCTGCGCGAGCGCGCGGCCGGCCAGCCGATCGCCACCCGGGAGCGCGTCGCGGCGCTTCGGGAGGCGCGCGACGCGGCCTTCGCGCCGCTGCGCAGAGCCCTCGAGTCGGGGCGCATGCTGGAGTCCGCCGAGATCGCGGCTTACGAACGTGCGCGGCTCGACGCGGACCGCTTGGCCGACGCGCGCGCCGACGACGCCGCCCGGGTCGCGGCCCACGCGGCCGACCTCGACCGCCTCGCCGCCGAGGAGGAGACCCTCGCCGGCGCCCTGCATGAGCTCTCCGGGATCGAGGCCCAGATCGCCGAGGGCGAGGCCGCGTGGCGCGCGGCTTGGGGGGGTACCGGCATCACCCCCGCGTCGCCGGTCGAGATGGCGGCGTGGCTCGCGGAGGTCGAGGACCTGGTCGAGGCCGAGCAGCGGCTCTCGGGTGACCGGCTCCGGCTCGATGAGACCCGCGCCGCGATCGAGGCCGCCCGGGCGCCTCTCGCCGAACTGAGTGCCAGAGCCGGGCTCGACGCCTCGCCCGGGATCGAGGTCGGGCCGGCTCTCGAACGGCTCGAAGCGCGCCTCGCCACGCTGACCAGCCGCTGGGAGGCCAGCCTACAGACCGGCGGGCTCCTGCGCGCCGCGCGCGCCGCGGCCGAGCGGCTGGACGCTGCCCGGGCCGAGACGGCGAACCGCCGAGCGGGGTGGCAGAGTGAGTGGAGCGCGGCGCTGCGGCTCATCGGCCTCGACGCCTCGGCCCGGCCCGAAGAGGCCGAGAGCGCCCTGGAGGCGTGGCGGGCGGTCCCCGAACGGCTCACCGAGCGCGCCGCGCTGACCCGACGGGCCACCGGCATCCGGCGCGACATGGAGACGTTCCGGAATGCCGCTGCGGCCCTTGTCGAAGCGCTCGCCCCCGATCTCGTGGAGGCCGGCCCCACGGCGGCGATCCGCGCCCTCCACGGCCGGCTCGTCGCCGCCCAGGCCCACGAGGCCCGGCGGGTCGAACTCGACCGGCGGTTGGACGAGGCCGCCAAAGCCGGTCGTGCCGCCGCCGACGCGTTGACGACCGCGCGCGCGGTGCTGACCCGCCACGTCGCCGCACGGATGCCGGACCAAAGCGATGCGTCGATGCCGGAACTCGAAGCGCTGTTCGGCCGTCTCAGCGCCCGGGAGGCGCTCCGTGCCGAGGCGGAGCGGCTGCGTGTCAGCCTCGCGGGCGCGTCGGATGGGCTACCGGAGGCCGAGCTGCGTGCCGGGCTCGAGGCGCTGCCGCCCGAGGCGATCGAGGCCGAGCTGGCCCGGCTTGCCCTTGAGGCCGAGGAGTTGGAGGAACGCGGCCGGGTGATCTTTTCCGACCGGGACAGGGCTGAGCGGCGCCGGGCGGAGCTTGAGGGCGGGACCGGCGCCGAATTGGCGCTCGCCGAGCGCAAGGCCGCGGAAGCCGATCTTCAGGCTGCGGCCCGTTCCTGGGCGGTGCTGCGGTTGGCCGGGCTGATGCTCGGTCAGGCGGTGGCCCGGCACAGGTCGGGCCAGCAGGATCCCCTGGTGGCCCGGGCCGGGGCGCTGTTCCGGTCGCTTACCGGCGGCGCCTTCTCGGGCCTCGCCCAGACCTTCGACGAGGCCGATACCCCGAAGCTCGCCGGGCAGCGCAGCGGGGGCGGATTGGTCGGAATCGAGGGCATGAGCGAGGGCACCCGCGATCAGCTCTACCTCGCCTTGCGGCTCGCCTATCTGGAGGATTACGCTTTGCGCGCCGAGCCGGCGCCGTTCATCGGCGACGATCTTTTTTCGACGTTCGACGAGGCGCGCACCGGGTACGGCCTCGACGCGCTCGCCGAGATCGGCGCTGCGTTGCAGCCGATCCTGTTCACCCACCACCGCCACGTGGCTGAGATCGCCCGTGCGCGGCTGGGGGACGCGGTGGATGTGGTGGCTTTGTAGGGAGCGGGCTTCAATCGCTCATGAGCGGTTGTCTCCGCGGATCGCCCCTTTTGCGGAGGAAGAAGAGACGCAAAGGCCGCTCCAGGCCTCCTCCTACGAAAGCTCGCCGACCCATCACGCCCCGAGATACCGCGCCTCCAGATGCGTCCGGAACGCCGCCGTGCCGAGCGGCGCCCCCGTGGCGCGGGTCAGCAGCGCGTCGGTTTCGAGCAGGCTGCCGACCTCATGCACGTTCGCACGCAGCCAGCGCCGCAGCGGCGCGAAATCGCCCTGCGCCAAGCAGCTTGGCAGCGCCGGCTCGGCCGCCCGGGCAGCCCGGAACAGCTGGGCAGCCGCGAGCGCGCCCAGCGTGTAGGTCGGGAAATAGCCGAACGCGCCACTCGGCCAGTGGATGTCCTGCAGGCAGCCCATCCGGTCGTCCGGGACCGTGAGACCCAGCAACTCCCGCATTCCGTCGTTGAATGCCCCCGGCAGATCCCGCACCGCGAGATCGCCCGCGATCATCGCGGTCTCCAGCCGGTAGCGCAGGAGGATGTGCGCCGGGTAGGTCGCCTCGTCGGCATCGACCCGGATGAAGCCCGGCGCGACCTGGGTGTTGAGCGCGTGCAGGTTCTCCGGAGACCATTCCGGCCCCGTGCGCCCGAACGCCTCCCGCAGCAGAGGCGCCAGGAAGGTGAAGAACTCCCGGCTCCGGCAGGCCTGCATCTCGACGATGAGCGACTGGCTCTCGTGCAGGCTCATGCCCCGAGCCGCGCCCACCGGCTGGTTGCGCCAGGAGGCCGGCCGGCCCTGCTCGTAGAGGGCGTGACCGGTCTCGTGCAGCACACCCATCAGCGCGCGGCCGAAATCGGCCTCGTCGTAGCGGGTGGTGATCCGCACGTCGTCGGTGGCGCCGCCGCAGAACGGGTGGAGGCTGATGTCGAGCCGACCCCGGGTGAAGTCGAACCCCACCGCCTCCATCAGCTTGAGGCCGAGGGCGCGCTGCACCGCCACGTCGAACGGGCCGGTCAGCGGCACCGGCGCCGGGCGGCCGGCCTGGATCTCCCGGGCCTGGGCGATCAGCCCCGGCAGCCACGAAGTCAGATCGGAGAAGAGCGGGTCGATCGTCGCCCGGCGCATGCCCGGATCGTAGCTGTCGAGCAACGCATCGTAGGGGTCGAGCCCGAGGGCTGCGCCCTTGGCCTGGCCGATCTCGCGTTGGAGCCGCAGCACTTCGGCGAGGTGGGGCTCCAGCTTGGCGAAGTCCGCGTCGCGGCGCGCCTCGCGCCAGACCATCTCGGAGCGGGAGACCGCACGGGAACTCGCCTCGACGAGGTCGCGCGGGACCGCTGTGGCGTGGGCCTGCGCGCGGCGCATCTCGCGCAGGTTGGCGGCGGACCAGGCTTCGAGGCCGCCTTCGCGCTCGGCCGCGTCGAGATCCCCGGCCGCCTCGGGCTCGGTGAGCATCGCGTGGGCGAGGCCGCGCAGGATCGCGAGCTGGTCACCCCGCGCCGATGCCGCGCCGTCCGGCATCAGGGTCTGCGCATCCCAGCCGAGGATCCCGGCGGCCCCTTCGAGGGCGGCGAGGCGGGCGAAGCGCTGTTCGAGGGTCTGGTAGGCGGTCATGCGGTCTCCGGTCCGGTCCATCGTGCAGGCGGTTGCGGGACTCACCCCGCCTGCAGCATCTCAAGCTCCAGCCAGCGGTCCTCCGCCTGCGACAGCTCGGTCTCGGCCTGCGCCAGCATGGTCGAGGCCTTGTCGAAGCGGGCGGGGTCGCGGGCATAGAGGTCGGGGTCGGCCAGGATCGTCTTGAGCTGGCCGATCGCCGCTTCCAGCTTCTGCATCCGGGCGGGCAGCGTCTTCAATTCGTGCTGCTCGTTAAAGCCGAGCTTGGGCTTGCCCGCTGGCTGCGCCGCCGGGTTCGCCGATCGTTCGCGCGACTCCTTCGCCTTCGGCGCCGCGGCCCGCGCCTCGACGCCCTGCCCGCGCTGGACCAGCATGTCGCTGTAGCCGCCGGCATACTCGACCCAGCGGCCCGCACCTTCGGAAACCAGGACGCTGCCGGCCACCCGGTCGAGGAAGTCGCGGTCATGGCTCACCAGGATCAGCGTGCCTTGGTAGTCGCCGAGCATCTCCTGCAGCAGGTCGAGGGTCTCGAGGTCGAGGTCGTTGGTCGGCTCGTCGAGGACCAGCAGGTTCGCGGGCTGGGCCAGGGCGCGGGCGATCAGCAGCCGGTTGCGCTCGCCGCCCGACAGCACCGAGACCGGCGTGCGCGCCTGCTCGGGGCTGAACAGGAAGTCCTTCAGATAGCCGATCACGTGGCGGCTGTGGCCGTTCACCGTGACGCTGTCGCCGCGGCCGCCGGTCAGCACGTCGGTGACGGTCATCCCCGGTTCGAGCACGGCCCGGGCCTGATCGAGTACCACCGGCATCAGGTTGGTGCCGAGCACGACCTGCCCGGAATCCGGCTCCAGCCGGCCCATCAGGAGGTTGATCAGCGTCGACTTGCCGGCGCCGTTCGCCCCGACGATGCCGAGCCGGTCGCCACGCATCACCCGGAGCGACAGGCCGTCCACGATTTTGCGTTCCCCGTAGGATTTCGCGATGTCGCGGGCCTCGACCACGAGGCTGCCGGAGGATTCGGCGTCTGAAGCCTGCATGCTGACGCTGCCGACCGGACGGCGTACCTCGCGGCGGCTCTGGCGCAGCTCGTGCAGGTTGCCGAGACGCCGGACGTTGCGCTTGCGCCGTGCGGTGACGCCGTAGCGCAGCCAATGCTCCTCGGCGACGATCTTGCGGTCGAGCTTGTGCTGGTCGCGCTCCTCCTCCTCGAAGAAGGCATCGCGCCACGCCTCGAAACCTGAAAAGCCCTGGTCGATCCGGCGGGTCTCGCCGCGGTCGAGCCAGATCGTCGCCCGCGACAGGGCCGAAAGGAAGCGCCGATCGTGGCTGATCAGCACGAGCGCGGCGCGGGTGGACCGGAGTTCCGACTCGAGCCACTCGATCGCCGGAAGGTCGAGGTGGTTGGTGGGCTCGTCGAGGAGCAGCACGTCCGGCTCCGGGGCGAGCGCCTGGGCGAGCGCGGTGCGCCGCCCCTCCCCGCCCGAAAGCTTCGCGGGATCTTCGTCGCCCGTCAGCCCAAGGCTCTCCAGCAGGTAGCGGGCCCGATGGGTCGATTCCCCGGGCGGCAGGCCGGACTCGACGAAATCCATCGTGGTGGCGAAGCCGGAAAAATCCGGCTCCTGCGCGAGGTAGCGGATCGTGGTGCCGGGCTGCACGAAGCGGCGGCCCTTGTCGGGCTCGACCAGGCCCGCGGCGATCTTCATCAGCGTCGACTTGCCGGACCCGTTTCGCCCGACGAGGCAGGTTCGCTCGCCGGGTGCGATGGCGATCTCGCCGCGAGTGATCAGCGGCGTGCCGCCGAAGGTCAGCGCGACGTCTTGGAGAGTCAGAAGCGGGGGAGCGGCCATGCGCCGGCTTATGGCAGTGTGCGCCGGTCCGTTCAAACCCGCCCCCGCCTCTCTCCGATCCTCCGGTCAGGCGACGGGGTTTGCCGGACCCGGGGGGCTGATCTCCGGCGCGCCCGGATCGTTCACCGGAATCTCCGGCGGCTGGATGCCCGGCGCCTCGGCGGGGGTGTTACCGGGGATCTCCGGCCCGGGCGGCTGGGTCGGCGCCTGCGGGGGCTCGTAGGGCCGGTCCGGTCCGGGTCCGGGCTGCTGCGGCACCTCGGGGATTTGCCCCGGATCGGCGAGGGTGAAATCGGACACTGGGATCCTCCGCGCTGCCGACGCTGCATCTCGGCGTCGTTCCGGCGGAAACAAGGTCCGGCCGATCCGGTTCCGGACCGCTACTTCTTGGTCAGCAGGAGATTGCCCTCCTTGCTCGCCACCTTCTGGATCTTCTCGGCGAACAGGGCGAGCAGGAAGGGCAGCTTCACCTCGAGCCGGACGCTCTCGGGGCCCACGTCGATCGTACCGGCGATCTTCTGCGCGACCGCGGAGACGCCGAAATCGAGGCGATCCCCCGTCCAGGCGAGCTGGTCGACGCTGATGCCGCTCTTGGCCAGGAAGGCGCGCGCCTGATCGGTGCCGTGCTCAAGGCGCCGCTTGGCCTCGTCGCGGCCGAGGTCGTGCGGGATGTCGACGATGAGGGGCTTGGGCATGGTAGGCTGATCCGAGCTGAACCCGGCAGCAGATGGGGCCTCAGGCCGCCTCAGACAACGCCCCCGGGGGCCGCCTTGCCCTGCCGGGACGGAGGCGGCCCGGCACTACAGGCGCGTTGGGATCAGTTCAGGACGTGCAGCGACACGTAGGTCGTGCCGCCCATGCCCAGGGCACGGGCCGATCCGCGCGACAGATCGATGATGCGGCCATGCACGAAGGGCCCGCGATCGTTGATGCGAACCACCACCGAGCGGCCGGTCCGGGTGTTCTCGACGCGGACGCGGGTGCCGAACGGCAGGCTGCGATGGGCGGCGGTCAGACCGTTGGGGTTGAAACGCTCACCATTCGCGGTGCGGTGCCCGCTTCCGTACCAGGAGGCCCCTCCGCTCTGCGCGGTGGCCGGGAGGGTTGTTCCGACGACGGTGGTCAGCATTCCAAGCGAGACAACGAGCTTACCGAAACCAAACGACATTCTCACCGCATTCCCTTTGTTGTTATCGGGGCGGCGCCAGTCGTGTCAGAAATCGTCCGGAATAAGGCAGGTTTTCGCAACCGATTCACGTCACATTTTGGCCGATTTCGTGCTGATCAGCACGATTACATGCCCTAGTGTGACAGTTTATTTCGCTGCTTGTTGCGGATGAAATAGTGCGTAGTCGTCCCTGGGTGGCGGAAAGAACTATGGATGTCGTGCCGCCGGCCTCGAAAATAGGTCGTCGTTCCTAAGCCCTGCGCTGGCCGTGACCCTGCGTCCCGCTGAGATGGAGACGGCGCGCGCCAGCGGTGCGATCGCGGCGGTGATTGTCATGCCGGGCTGGTCCCGAAGAACAGCGGGCCCGAACGGCGGGGCAAGCGCAGACGAGCCAGCCTTTCGCGGCTCAAAGGGCGTCGTGCGCGCGCTGTAACCGAAGCTTAATCTTTCGCGGGATGGGCCGGACATTGCGCTCGGCAAAAACTGCAGCCCCAGAACGGGACGCGGGCCGACGAAATTCGAAAACGCGTCCTTTACCCTGTTCGGGTCATGGTCTGCCGGTCAGTCGCGTAACCGGTGTTTGCCATGGCTTCCCCGCGTACCGTGGCTGCCGACGTCGTCGCCCGGAAACAGGTCTCGCGTGCCGGGCGGCCCGCGTCGGCGCCACGGATGGGTCTCGTACCCGCCCAGCGTTCTCTGCCCCTCGATCAAGTGCTGATCGGGGATTGTATCGCAGCCATGAACAGCCTGCCGGCGTCGAGCGTCGACTGCGTGTTCGCCGACCCGCCCTACAACCTGCAGCTCGGCGATGCCGGCCTGCTGCGTCCCGACCAGAGCCGCGTCGACGCCGTCGACGACGACTGGGACAAGTTCGCGACCTTCGAGGCCTACGACGCCTTCACCCGGGACTGGCTCGCGGCCTGCCGCCGCGTGATGAAGCCGAACGCAACCCTTTGGGTGATCGGGTCATACCACAACATCTTCCGGGTCGGGAGCGCGTTGCAGGATCTCGGTTACTGGATCCTCAACGACATCGTCTGGCGCAAGGCCAACCCGATGCCGAATTTCCGCGGCAAGCGCTTCACCAACGCCCACGAGACCTTGATCTGGGCCTCGCGCTCGGCGGAGTCGAAGGGCTACACCTTCCATTACGACGCGCTCAAAGGGGGGAATGAAGACCTCCAGATGCGCTCGGACTGGTTCATCCCGCTCTGCACCGGCGAGGAGCGGCTGAAGGATACTGAGGGCCACAAGGTCCACCCGACCCAGAAGCCCGAGGCCCTGCTGGCCCGCACCCTGCTCGCGGCGACCAATCCCGGCGACGTGGTGCTCGATCCCTTCTTCGGCACCGGCACCACGGGCGCCGTCGCCAAGCGCCTCGGCCGCCGCTTCATCGGCATCGAGCGCGAGACGACCTACGCCGAGGCGGCCCGTGCGCGGATCGCCGCCGTGGAGCCGCTGTCGAAGGCCGCCCTCATGGTGGCGCCGACAAAGCGGGCCGAGCCGCGGGTGCCGTTCCTGTCGGTGATCGAGGCGGGGCATATCCGTCCCGGTGAGATCGTGACCGATGAGCGCCGCCGCTTCCGCGCCACGGTGCGTCCGGACGGCCAGCTCGACAACGGCCTCGTCATTGGCTCGATTCACAAGATCGGCGCCCTGGTCCAGGGATTGCCGGCCTGCAATGGCTGGACCTTCTGGCACGTGCAGCGCGGCGGCAAGCCGTTGGTGATCGACAGCTACCGGGCCGGCCTGCGGCAGGCGATGGCGAACGGATAGGACCCTTTGCGACTTTGCGAGCGTCGCGACGCTCGCAAAGTCGCGGCGCTGTTTTTTCGACGCGCATCGTGTTGGCGGCCACCCCGGCCGGGACGCTGCCTCAGCGTTTCCGAGCCGGGCCTGATCGCCGTGTCGGCGCCCTGGTGGGCGCCGGAGCCATCCGTGGCTCGACCTCCCCCTCCAGCAGATCATCCACCTCCAGCGGCGGTGCAGGCGCCGGCTTCGGCTGGGGTTTCGGCACGGCCCGGATGCGCGGGCGCGGCTCCGGATCCGGCATCGACACCGGGGCTTCCATCGCCGCCAGCAGCGGCATCGGCGGCGGGTCCTTCTTCGGGCGCCCGCGCGGCTTCTTCTCGGGCTCCGGCTTCGGGTCGAAGGCGTGGGCCAGAACCTTGCGCATCAGGCCGGGCAGCGGCTCGTCGTCGAGGGCGTTGCGCGGCGTGAAGCGCATGCCGGGCGGCGCGGGCGTCGAGAGGGCGACCCGGGCCACGAACACCGTCAGCTCCAGGGGAAAATGCGTGAAGCCGTGACGCACGAGTCCCGGCAGGCGCTTCCAGCGGGCGTCGAGGGGCGCGTCCAGCAGCGCTCCGGCCGCGTCGTAATCGGGCTCCCAGGCGCTGCCCGGCGGTTCGGCCATGTTGCCGAGCAGTCCCTCCGGCGCCCGCGTCCGCAGCAGCACCCCCTCGTCGCCGCTGCGGATCGCCACGAAGGCCGCGCCGCGGCGCAGCGCACCCTTGGCGACCTTGATCTTGCGCGGGAACGTGTCCTGCGTGCCGAGCCCCCGGGCCCGACAGGGCAGCATCCAGGGGCAGAGCGCGCAGGCGGGCCGCTTGGGCGTGCAGATCGTCGCACCGAGATCCATCAGCGCCTGCGCGAAGTCGCCCGGCCTGTCGTCCGGGACGAGCGCCTGGGTCAGTCGCCGGATCTCCGGGCGGCTGCCCGGCAGGGGTGCCTCGACCGCGTAGGCGCGGCTGAGGACCCGCTCGACATTGCCGTCGACGGCCGCTTCAGGCCGGTCGAAGGCGATCGCGGCGATCGCCCCGGCCGTATAGGCGCCGATCCCCGGGAGCTTGCGCAAGGCCTCCGCCGTATCGGGGAAGCGCCCGCCGCCCGCGGCCACGGCCTTCGCGCAGGCGTGCAGATTGCGTGCGCGGGAGTAGTAGCCGAGCCCGGCCCAGGCCGCCATCACGGCCTCCTCGGGGGCGTCCGCCAGGGCGAACACATCGGGAAAGCGCCCCAGGAAGCGCTCGAAATACGGCCGGACCGCCGCGATCGTGGTCTGCTGCAGCATCACCTCCGAGAGCCAGACCCGGTACGGATCGGGCACCTCGCCGGCGAGCGCCCGCCACGGCAGGACGCGCCGATGGCGGTCGTACCAGACGAGCAGGTCGTCGGCGCGCGGTCCGGCACCGGCTTGATGATCCATGGCTGTGCGGGGCGGCATGGGCAGATCGACAGGGTCCGCGCTGCATAGCCGGCGGGGTGAGGCGATCATAGGGCGGCGAAAGCGCGGCTGCGTCCTCCCTTCGTCAACCATCCTGCGCTAACGTCGCCGGATCCACAGGGCCGGGACCACCATGGCGCGCGTCAAACCGCTGGCCGAACTGATCGAGGGTTGCATCGGCCCGGCCTTTGCGGCGCAGGGCTTCGCCTCGACCGACATCCTGGCCGCGTGGCCCGAGATCGTGGGCGAGCGGCTGGCCCGCTACTGCCGGCCGTCCAAGCTCGAATGGCCCAAGCGCCGCCGCCGGGATGGCGAGGCGCCGGAAGCCGGTACGCTGGTCGTGCGCGTCGAAGGGGTGTTCGCCATCGAATTGCAGCACCTCGCGCCCGTGGTGATCCAGCGGATCAACAGACATTACGGCTGGGCCTGCGTGTCGCGGATCGTCCTGCAGCAGGATCGGGTCGGCCGGAGCGGCACGCAGGCCAAACCAACCCGCGTGGATCCCATTCGGGCCGTCGAGGTCCAGAAGGCGGTCGCCGGGATCGCCGATGACGGCCTGCGCGCGGCCCTCGACCGCCTCGGTACCGCGGCCGTCGCCACCCGCCCGGATCGATAAGCGAGGCGATTCGGTCGCCTTGCCAGGACGGCCGCGCCCGAGTACCCGCATCGGGACGCCAAGACTGATCAATCCGGCGGAGCCTGACCGATGACGACGCGACGCGACGCTCTCAAGTTCTCCGGCCTCGCCTTCGGCGCCGGCCTCGCCCTGCCCTACCTGTCCCGCTCGGCGCAGGCACAGGGCGCGGATCTCGCGACCCTGATGCAGCCGGGCCCGCTCGGCGATGTCTGGCTCGGACCGGCGGATGCGAAGTGCACGATCATCGAGTACGCCTCGATGACCTGCTCGCACTGCGCCGCGTTCCATAAGAACACGTGGCCGACGCTCAAGGAGCGGTACATCGACACCGGCAAGGTGCGGTTCACGCTGCGCGAGTTCCCCCTCGACCCGCTCGCCACCGCGGCCTTCATGCTGGCGCGCTGCGAGGGCGATTCGAAGTACTACCCGATCACCGACCTGCTGTTCGATCAGCAGGCGGCCTGGGCCTTCACGCCGAAGCCGGTGGATGCGCTGGAGCAGATGCTGCGGCAGGCCGGCTACACCAAGCAGACCTTCGAGGCCTGCCTGAAGGACCAGAAGATCTACGGCGCCGTCAACACCGTGAAGCAGCGCGGGCTCGACGTGTTCAAGGTCGATTCCACACCGACCTTCTTCATCAACGGCGAGCGCTACACCGGCGAGATGACGGTCGAGGGCATGGAGAAGGTGATCAAGCCGATCATCGGTGCCTGAAGGCCGGGCCGACGCTCTTGCGAAGCACCGTGCAGGAGTTGTGGTCCGAGCTGGAATACCAAATTAAAATCAACGGTTTACCATGTATGGGCTTCGCCTTGACACCCAAGATAGGCGAAACTATGGTGCGCCCGCTTGCTGGGGGCGTCCAGCCGGTTTCGGATCCTCCTGCCCTGTGAGTTTTGAGCCGTGAACGGCGACGACACGAGGGGCGGGGCAAGGGACGGAGACGGGACCGAGGGGACGCCGACGGACAGCGAACTCTCCGCGAGGCTCAGACGTCTCGAAATGCAGATCGAACGGAAGCGGCCGCAGGCTGCTGCCGATCCTTCGACGCGCCCTCGAAACGGCGGAGGCTCGTCGCTGGGCCAGGCCATGACGCTCTCGACCGAGTTCGTCGCTGGCGTGATCGCAGGAGGGGTACTCGGCTGGATCGTCGATCATGTCTTCGGGACCAAACCCTGGGGCTTGATCGTCCTTCTGATGCTCGGGTTCGTCGCGGGGGTCTACAACGTGATGCGGGTGTCGGGTTTCTCCGGCGCGCGTCCAGAGCGGCGCGACCGGCAGGAGCCATAAGGCGCGCCGGTCGGTGATAATCGAGGCGGCCGGCATGAGCCGGTGCGTCGGACAAGAAGGGCGGGAGCGGGAATGGCGGTCACGATCGACCCGATCGAGCAGTTCGAGCTGAAGCCGCTCGTATCGCTCGGCCATATCGGCCATCAGCAACTCGCGTTCACCCAATCCGCCCTGTACATGTTCGCCGCCGTCGGCGTGATCGCGCTGATCACCATCGTGGCGACCTCGTCGCGCTCGATCGTCCCGGGCCGGATGCAGTCGCTGGCTGAGATCTTCTACGAATTCATCGCCGACACGTTGCACCAATCCACCGGCGACGGCGGCAAGCGGTTCATGCCGCTGGTGTTCTCCCTGTTCATGTTCGTGCTGATCCTGAACCTGTTCGGGATGATCCCTTACGCCTTCGCGGTGACCAGCCACCTGATCGTCACCTTCGGGCTGGCCGCGCTGGTGATCTGCACCGTGGTGATCTTCGGCGTGATGAAGCACGGCACCCACTTCTTCGGCCTGTTCGTGCCGTCGGGCGTGCCGAAGCCGCTTCTGGCGATCCTGGTGCCGATCGAGATCATCTCGTTCATCTCGCGCCCGATCAGCCTGTCGGTCCGTCTGTTCGCCAACATGCTGGCCGGCCACATCGCGATGAAGATCTTCGCGTTCTTCGTGGTTCAGCTTCTTCTCGCGGGCGCCTGGAGCGTGCTATCGCCGCTTCCGCTGTTCCTGACGATCGCGCTGACCGCGCTCGAATTCCTCGTTGCGGCGCTGCAGGCCTACGTCTTCGCGACGCTGACGGCGATCTACCTCAACGACGCCCTTCACCCCGGCCACTAATCCGGCCGGCTCCACCCGCCGCAAACGTCAAAGCACGTTTCGATCTGAAGAGACCTCAGGAGTTATCATGGATCCCGTCGCTGCGAAGTACATCGGCGCCGGCCTCGCTTGCCTCGGCATGGCGGGTGCGGGCATCGGCCTCGGCAACCTGTTCGGTCAGTTCCTTGCCGGCGCTCTTCGCAACCCGTCCGCTGCCGACGGCCAGCGCGCCACGCTGCTCCTGGGCTTCGCCCTCACCGAGGCGCTCGGCATCTTCTCGCTGCTGATCGCGCTGCTGCTTCTCTTCGCCGTCTGATCGGCAACGGAGGCTGCGGCCTCCCGGTCAATGGGTGGGCGCTCCGTGATGGGGCGCCCACCTTCGTCCGTCACCGCATCGCGGTGGCTTCAGCGAACGGTGTCAGTGTAGCGGTCCCATGGCGCAGCCCAACCCCCTCACCACGCCGCCCCCGGGCGCCGACACGCAGTTCGTGCCGGGCCATGTCGAGCACCCGGAAGGGCATACCGGCGCCTTCCCGCCCTTCGAGAGCTCCGGCTTCCTGGCGCAGCTGATCTGGCTCGCGCTCGCCTTCGGGCTTCTCTACTACCTTATGGACAAGATCGCGCTGCCGCGGATCCAGTCGATCCTGCACGCCCGCGCGGAGCGTCTGCGGGCCGATCTCGATCAGGCGCAGGCCATGAAGACCGAGGCAGATGCCGCAGGCGTCGCCTTCGAGACCGCGCTGCGGGACGCCCAGGGCAAGGCGCGTGACATCGCGCAGACCACCCGCAACGAACTGGCTGCCGAGGCCGATGCCAAGCGCAAGGCGCTGGAGGAGCAGCTGAACGCGAAGCTCGCTGCTTCCGAAGCAACGATCCGCCAGCGGACCGAGGCCGCCATGGGCAATGTCCGCTCGATCGCGGGCGAGGCTGCAGCGGCGATCGTCGAGCGTCTGACGGGTCAGGCGCCCGATCGGGCAACCCTCGACCGCGCCCTCGACGCCACCGCACACTAGACGGGACCCCAACGATGCTGCTCGAAGCCGAATTCTGGGTCGCCGTCGCGTTCGTCATCTTCATGGGCATCGCCTGGAAGGCCGGTGCCTTCTCGGCGATGACCAAGGGACTCGACGGCCGTGCCAAGCGCGTCCGCCACGAACTCGATGAGGCCAAGCGCCTGCGCGAGGAGGCAGCCGCCGTGCTGGCCGACTACAAGCGCCGCCGCGCCGAGGCCGAGAAGGAGGCCGAGTCGATCGTCGCCGGCGCCCGTGAGGAGGCGCAGCGCGCCGCCGAAGAGGGGCACCGCAAGCTCGACGACTTCCTGGCTCGCCGCACCAAGGCTGCCGAAGTCAAGATCGCCCAGGCCGAGGCGCAAGCCGAAGCCCAGGTGCGGGCTGCGGCCGCGGAGGCCGCCGTGAAGGTGTCGGAGACGATCCTGCGCGATCGGTTGCAGGGCGAGGCCGCTCAGGGCCTGATCCGCGCGAGCCTCGGTGAGGTCCGGACGCGCCTGCGGTCCTGATCCCGTTCATCCCCGCGTAGAGAAGCCGCCTCCGGGTGGCTTTTTTCGTTCAGCGCCTTCGGCTCTCAAGAAAGAGCCCATCGCGCCCCGCTCATTGAGAGCGCCCTGCCTGCGCCGCATCGCTGTCAATCGCGATGACGAAGACCATCGGCACCGGCGAACATCGTGGCTGTGAACGACGTTCCCGAAGCGTGTGAGCACGGGGACGGTATGCCAGATAAGGCACGCATCGTGATCATCGGCGGCGGCGTCGCCGGCATCGAGGTGGCCACGAGCCTCGGGCGCGGCGGTCGAGCCGACGTAATCCTCGCCGATCGCAACCTGTCCCACGTCTGGAAGCCGATGCTGCACACCTTTGCGGCCGGCACGGCCCGGGCCGACCGGCAGAAGGTCGACTTCTTCGCCCAGGCGCACCGCAACGGCTTCCGGTTCCAGCCCGGGGCCCTGACAGGTATCGACCGGGCGGCGAAGCGGGCGAAACTCGCGGTCGAAGCCGCCGAGGGGCGGCCGGAGGTCGACCTCGCTTACGACCTCTTGGTCATCGCCATGGGGAGCAGGGCCAATGATTTCGGCACGCCCGGCGTTGCGGAGCATTGCCTGACCATCGACGATCTGACCGAGGCCGAGCACTTCCACGATCAGCTCCGATGCCATCTGCTGGCGCGGCTGGATCGCGGCGGCCTGCTGGAGATCGCGATCGTGGGTGGTGGGGCAACTGGCGTCGAACTCGCTGCCGAGCTGAAACACGCCATCAACCTGCTCTCGGCCTACGGTTCGCCGGACCTGCCGCAGCGCTTGCGCCTGACCTTGATCGAAAGCGGGCCGCGCCTGTTGCCGGCCTTTCCGGAGCGTGTCTCGCGCGCCGCCGCCCGCACCCTGTCGGACCTCGGCGTCGCGGTGCGGACCGGCGCAATGGTGACGGCGGCGGACGCGTCGGGCTTCACCCTGAAGGATGGAAGCCGCATCTCCGCCGTTCTGAAGGTCTGGGCGGCCGGCGTGAAGGCCCCCGACGTGCTCGCCGGCCTCGACGGGCTGGAGCGGTCACGGACCGGACAGCTCGTCGTCGGCCCAGACCTGCGCGCGACCCGCGATCCAGCGATCATCGCGCTTGGCGATTGCGCCAGCCTCGCCGATCCGCAGACCGACAAGCCGGTTCCCGCCACCGCTCAAGCCGCTCGGCAGCAGGCGCAGCACCTTGCCCGCCATCTCGGACGCGCGCTGTCCCGAGGCGGCACTGTGGCGACCCAGTTGCCGCCATTCCGCTACGTCGAGAAGGGCGCCATCGTCTCGCTGGCCGATTTCAACGGCTGGGGGACGCTGGGCCGCTACACCTTCGGCGGCGGTCGCCTGAACGGGCTGTCCGCCCGGCTCACCCACGACCTGCTGTACCGCCAGCATCAGATCGGCCTGTACGGACCCGTCCGCGGGACCTTGACGTGGCTACTCGACGATCTCGATCACCTGATCAGCCCGCCCGTGAAGCTCGACTGACTGGCAGACCTTAATCAAGCCGTTCGCCCTCGACCGCCTTGGTCTCCTCCACCTCCGGCGCAACCTGTCCGTAATTCAGCACCGCCACCAGAGCGGCTCCGCCGAAGGTGTTGCCGAGCAGCGTCGGCAGAAAAAACTTGAACCCGTAATCGCCCATCGAGGCGGCCCCTGTGACCACGAGGTAGAAGGCCTCCACGGAGCCGGCCACGATATGGGCCAGGCTGCAGAGCGCCACCAGCCACGTCATCAGCAAGATCACGAAGGGTGCCGCGCTGGCCGTGGCGGGCAGGAACCACACCATTAGGGCGATCATCCAACCGGCGAAAACTGCCTTGACGAACGTCGCCCAGAATTCGTGCGCGATGGCGTCGTGGCTGATCTCCGCGAAGGCCTTGAGCACCGGGGGCTCGAAGGCACCCGAATAGGCCACCACCGTCGCGATCGTGAGCGTCCCCAGGATGTTGCCCGACAGGACGATCGACCAGAGCCGGACTACCCTCAGGGCCGTCTTCATGGAGCGGTCGTGCAGCAGCGGCAGGACCGGCGTGATCGTGTTCTCGGTGAAGAGCTGCTGCCGCCCGAGGACCACGACGAGGAAGCCGACCGCGTAGCCCATGGAGCTCACGATCTTCGCCCAGTCCGTCTCGGGCAGGTGGGTCCGCAGGACGCCGGGCACAATCAGGGACAGGGCGATGCTCAAGCCCGCCGAGAAGGCCGAGAGGAACAGCGCGAGGCCGTTGCGCCGCAACTCCTCGTCGCCTTCCAGCCGGATCACCTCGTGCAGGACGTAGGCATCGGGGCGGCCGATCTCCGAGACCTCCTTCAGCAACTCGTCGCGGCGGGCCGCCGGATCGGCCCGCTTGTCCTTGTCCCGCACCATCCACTCAGCTCCGTGACGCAACGCGACCCGATTGGAGGTCCGTCATTCAGGCCGACAGCCGGGCCAGCAAGGCTTCGACCGCGCCGCGCGCCTCGGCGAGCGCCGCAGAATCCCGACTGCGCACGACGATCCGATTGCGAAAACCCTCCGGTGTCATCGCCGGGTACGAACCGATCGACACCTTTGGCCGCTCCTTGGCGATCAGGCCGAGTTCGCCGGCGTAATTGCCCTCCGGCAGGCCGGCCGCCTCGATCGTCTCGGAGAGCATCGCGGCGCCGCCCTGCAGGGTCGGGGCGATCGAATCCAGCATGGCCTGCATGATGGCGGGCACACCGGCCATCACGTGGACGTTGCCGATCCGGAAGCCTGGCGCCTTCGAGACCGGGTTGGCGATCAGGTCAGCGCCGAACGGGATCCGTGCCATGCGCAGGCGGGCTTCGTTCAGATCCTCCGGCTTGTGCCGTTCCAGCAGCATCGCCCGGGCGCGCTCATCGACATCGATGCCGACCCCGAAGGCTCGGGCGACGCAATCCGCCGTGATGTCGTCGTGGGTCGGGCCGATCCCGCCGGTGGTGAACAGATAGGTATAACGGGTTCGCAGGGCGTTGACCGCTTCGACGATCATGTCGGCCTCATCCGGCACGACCCGCACCTCGCGGAGATCGATGCCGGCCGCGGTGAGGAAGTCCGCGATGGTGCCGATGTTCTTGTCCTTGGTGCGACCCGAGAGGATCTCATCGCCGATCACGAGGATGGCGGCGGTGACGGATTCGGTGGTCTGGTCCATGGGTCTCTGGCGTCGGGTGGATCGCGTGGGCAGATAGCGCGACACGCTCTCCTGGCTACGACAATCCCGAGGATGCCATGCAGTTCGCCGCGCCGCTCCTGCCGGGACGGCTGGTTCGACGCTACAAGCGCTTCCTGGCCGATATCGAGACCGCGGACGGGCTCGTCACCGCGCATTGTCCCAATCCGGGGGCGATGCTGGGGCTGAATACGCCTGGGGCGCGGGCACTACTCTCCCGCTCGGCGAACCCGACGCGCAAGCTCCCGCTGACCTGGGATCTGGTCGAGGCCGATCTGCCCGGCGGCCCGCAATGGGTCGGCCTCAACACCCTGCGCCCGAACGCTCTGGTGGCCGAGGCTTTCCGGGCCGGGGCGATTTCGGCCTTGGCCGGATACGACGTGCTGAAGCCGGAGGTCCGCTACGCACAGGCGAGCCGGGTCGATTTCCTGGCGAGCGGCGGTGGTGGCGGGCCGTGCCATGTCGAGGTCAAGAACTGCCACCTGATGCGTCGGGTCGGTCTGGCGGAGTTCCCCGACTGCATGGCCGCCCGCAGCGCCCGGCACATGCGCGACCTTGCCCAGGTTGTCGTCGCGGGTGGGCGGGCGCTGGTCGTCATCGTGGTGCAGATGCACGCGGAGGCGTTCGATGTCGCCCGCGACATCGACCCGGCCTTCGATCGAGCCTTTCGGGAGGCGCGTGCCGCGGGCGTGGAGGTTCGGGCCTATCGCTGTGCCGTCGGCCCGGAGGGCGTGACCATCGCGGAGGAGATACCGGTCGTCACGCCGCCCTGACGGCCGAGCGCTCGAACATCAGGTTGAGCCGGGAGCGCGCGACCTCGCGATAGCCAAAGCCCTCAAGGTGCTTCGGCAGGTCGATCTGCCATTGGCCCGTGCCGTTCTCGATCAGCAGGATGCGTGGCAGGAGGGCTTCCGGCGCCTCGCGCAGAAACGGCTCCAGAATCAGATCCTCGGCGCCCTCCACGTCGAGCTTGACGGCATCGACCCGCGACAGCCCTTCGCCCCGCAGCAGATCCATCAGCGTCACCGCCGGCACGGTAATCCGGGCGCCTTCGTTGGTGCCGACGATCCGCAGGCTCGATTCGCCCCGGTTGCGGGGATCGATGAACAGGGTGAGCTCGCCGGCCTTGTCGGCCACTGCGCAGGCGACTGCCTTCACGGTGTGGAACGGATTCTGGGCGATGTTGTAGGTCAGGCGGTCGAACACGTCGGGCTGCGGTTCCACCGCGACGATCCGCGCACCTGGGCCCGAGAACGCGGCCACGCACAACGCGTAGGCTCCGATATTGGCGCCGATGTCGAGGAAGACGCAGTCCTTCGGCAGGCGTTCCTGAAGAAGTGCCCGTTCCTCGGGATCGAAGAACTGCGGGGTGAACAGCACCTTCTTCTCGCAATTGTTGTTGTACGGGTGCAGCCGCATCCGCGCCCCGTAGCGGGTGACGTCCAGGGGCTTGCCCCGCAGCCGCGAGATCGCGATCCGGCGCAGAAACAGCGCGAGGCGCCGCCCATACCAGGATTCGGCCGGGATCCGGTTCGTGCGGCGGGTGATGGCCGCCACGAGACCGGTGGGTTCGTAGGTGCCGTAAGGCTGCGTGTCCGTCATGACCGGCGGGGTTTGCCAGCCGGCGCGCCACCCCGCAAGCCGATCACGATGCGTTGCCCCGGCAAGCCCGCGTGGTCTAAGCGGTGGCCGAGCGTGAGGAGCATGGGTAGCCCGGCATGGAATCCTTCAATTCCGACGGCGTGCGGATCGCCTATATCGATGTCCCACCGGCGGCAGGGGACAGTCAGTCGGCGGGCAAGCCGATCCTGCTGATTCACGGCTTCGCGTCGAACCACGCGGTCAACTGGGTCAACACCCAGTGGGTGAAGGCCCTGACCCAGGCCGGATACCGGGCGATCGCCCTGGACAATCGCGGCCATGGCGAGAGCGAGAAGCTCTACGATCCGGCTGCCTACAGCTCGGAGTCGATGGCGGGCGACGCGATCCGGCTGCTCGACCATCTCGGCATCGAGCGCGCCCACGTGATGGGCTACTCGATGGGCGGGCGGATCACGGCCCACATCGCCCTGGATCACGCGAGCCGGGTCCGCTCGGCGCTGATCGGCGGGCTCGGGATGCATCTCGTCGAGGGCAAGGGGTTGCCGTCGGGTATCGCGGAGGCGCTGGAGGCGCCCGCCGGCACAAAGGCGGCGAACCCGACCGCGGCGGCCTTCCGCATGTTCGCCGAGCAGACACGGAGCGACCTGCGGGCGCTGGCGGCCTGCATGCGCGGCTCCCGCCAGACCCTGAGCCGGGCGGAACTCGGGCAGATCGAGGTTCCGGTGCTGGTCTCGGTCGGCACCCTCGATACGGTCGCGGGCTCCGGTCCGGGTCTCGCCGCCCTGATCCCGGATGCGCGGGCGCTCGAGATCGAGGGCAAGGATCACTCCACCGCGGTCGGCGCCAAGCCGCACCGGGACGGCGTGCTGACGTTCCTCGCGGCGCAGCCGTGACCGATCAGCTCTTTAGCCGGTAGCCCGTGCGGAAGATGTAGGTGACGAGGCCGAGGCAGATCACCAGGAACAAGGCGGTCATGCCGAGGCTGATCGCGATGTTCACGTCCGCCTTGCCGAAGAACGCCCAGCGGAAACCGCTGATCAGGTACACGACCGGGTTGAGCAAACTCACCGCGTGCCAGAACGGCGGCAGCATGCCGATGGCGTAGAAGCTGCCGCCCAGGAAGGTCAGCGGCGTGACGACGAGGAGCGGCACGAGCTGAAGCTTCTCGAACCCGTCCGCCCACAGGCCGATCACGAAGCCGAACAGACTGAAGGTCACGGCGGTGAGCAGCAGGAAGCCGACCATCCAGACCGGGTGCTCGATCCGCAGCGGCACGAACAGCGCCGAGGTCGCCAGGATGATCAAGCCGATCAGGATCGACTTGGAGGCCGCCGCGCCGACGAAGCCCAGCACGACCTCCAGCGGCGAGATCGGCGCCGACAGGATCTCATAGATCGTGCCGGCGAAGCGCGGGAAGTAGATGCCGAACGAGGCGTTCGAGATGCTCTGCGTCAGCAGCGACAGCATGATCAGCCCGGGCACGATGAACAACCCGTAGGGCACGCCGTCGACCGCCGAGACCCGCGAGCCGATCGCGGCGCCGAACACCACGAAGTACAGCGTCGTCGAGATCACCGGGGCCAGGATGCTCTGCCCGGCCGTGCGCCAGAACCGTCCCATCTCAAACCGATAGATCGCCCGGACCGCCGGCCAGTTCATGCTGTAGGCCGTGCTCATGCCCGTGCTCCTTCTTCGCGCACGAGGCCCACGAAGATGTCCTCCAGCGAACTCTGTTCGGTGTGCAGGTCGTTGAACCGGATGCCCGCCGCGGCGAGCCCGGTGAGCAGCCCGGTGATGCCGGTGCGCTCGGCGCGCGTGTCGTAGGTGTAGACCAGTTCGCGCCCCTCCGCGGCGAGGGCCAATTCGTAATCGGCCAGCTCCGGCGGAACCTCGGCGATCGGCTGCTGGAGATTCAGGGTGAGCTGCTTGCGCCCCAGCTTGCGCATCAGCGCGGCCTTCTCCTCCACCAGGATGATCTCGCCACGGCGGATCACGCCGATGCGGTCGGCCATCTCCTCCGCTTCCTCGATGTAGTGGGTGGTGAGGATGACGGTGACGCCCTGTTGGCGCAGCTCGCGCACCAAGCGCCACATGTCCTGGCGCAGCTCGACATCGACGCCTGCGGTCGGTTCATCGAGGAACAGCACCCGGGGCTCGTGCGACAGGGCCTTGGCGATCAGGACCCGACGCTTCATCCCGCCCGAGAGGGTCATCAGCCGGCTATCGCGCTTGTCCCACAGGGACAGCGCCCGCAGGATCCGCTCGATATGGCCGGGATCCGGCCGCAGCCCGAACAGGCCGCGGGAGAAGCTGACCGTATTCAGCACCGTCTCGAAGGCGTCGGTGGTGAGTTCCTGCGGCACGAGCCCGATGGCGCGCCGCGCGGCGCGGTAGTCGCCGGCAATGTCGTGGCCATCGACCAGCACGGTGCCGGAACTCGGCGTGACGATCCCGCAGACGATGTTGATCAGGGTCGACTTGCCGGCGCCGTTCGGGCCGAGCAACGCGAAGATCTCCCCGGCCTCGATCGCGAGGTCGATGTCGCGCAGGGCCGTGAAGCCGGACGTGTAGGTCTTCGACAGCTGCGAGATGGATATGATCGGCATCAGGGCCTGAATGGAGCGTTGGCGAGCCCGGAGCCGGCAACGTGCGCATCGCTCGCGCGTCGATGCGCCGATGGCCGTCGCCTCGGGAAGGCCGGCCCTATAGCACGCCGATCGCGAAGCCGGACCGATCCGGTGTGCGCCGGCGCACGGCCGGGCACGTCAGCCGCTACCGCTCGCTGAAGCGCTCGACGATCGCCAAGCATTCCCGGCGCTGATCCGGGTCTTCGATGCGTGAGAACGCCGCCAGCAGCGCCGCGCATTCCGAGGCCGCCGGCCCACGCGGTCCCGCGTTCGCGGTCCCGCGTCCCTGGAAGGTCGAGACGGGGATCTTCAACGCCTCTGCAATCTGTCCGAGCAGCCGCACCCGCTCGTCGGCGGAGGACGTGGCTGTCATGGGATCGAAGCCCGCTGCGTCCGTCATGATGCCTTCAACACCAACCCTCGATCGGACGCATGCGCCGACGCCCGGCGCGAACATCCACATATTCGCGACCGGTGCAACCTACCGTTAGGTGTCGAACCCCGCGGCAGACAACGGAGCTTCGATGGACAGGTGGTGCGGACCGGATCAGCCGGCCTCTGGGCAACAGCCAAGTCCATCATCGCGCCGTGAAATGGCGCCGTGATCAGACGAGCTTGGCTCAACCCGCTCGCCGAAGCGTGATGAGCGCGATAAGCCCGACCAGCGTCCCGGCCCCGAGGAACCTGCGCCAGGGATTCACCCCGCGCAGCAACTCATCGAGCGCCCACCACGCGAGGGCGAGGTCAGCGCCGACAGACAGCCATCGCGCCAGGGGCTGGTTCGTCTGGGCCGCCCAGGCGCCCAACGTGAGCCCACCGAACAGCCACAGGGGCAGATTGGGCCATTGACCAACGGTCAGCGCGCCGGTTTTGCGGTTCCGGAACAGCCAATCGACCGCTCTGGCGAACACGCCGGTCCTGCTCTGCTCCATGGCGGCGAACCTTCTGGGAGAATGCGTGCTCTGCCGCACTGCCGCGCCGCGCCGGTGGAGCTAGAACGCGTTAACGGGTTGGGCGCGGTCTTAACGAAGAACTAACCTTAGTAAATGGAAACCGCCCGCAAATCCCTAACGGAAGCTGAAAAGACTCGCGGAAATTCCGTTAATACGTTGGTAATGCGTTGGCCGGGCGGCGAGGCAGCCGCCCTTCAGAGAGGATCGACCATGAGCGCCCGTCTCGAAGACCTGAAGTTCATGCTGACGCTCAGCGCCGTCGTGCTCTTCGGCAGCGGCCTCGATATCATCCTGCGCTGATCGAGACGGCCGCGTCGGCATGGAACCGCTGGCCACCGCGCGCGATGGCGCGCCGGAGGGCGGAACGCGCCGCCGTGTCACGGGTCGGTGCTGTACGGCCTGATTCCGCAGCGTAGGGGATAGCGACCACGCGGGTCCCGAAGGCGGCCCGGTGATGCGAGCCAGCGATATCGCGTGGGGTGGAAACGGTTTGGCCGGAGCGGAGGAAGCTCCGCAGCTCGGCGACTTTCGCCCGACGTTCCGCCTGGATTCTCAACAGAGCAAGCACGAGACCGACCAGCCCGGCGGTCTCCAGAATGGCTGCAACCACGTAGCCCAAAGCCATCCAATTTCACCGAGCACTCTGATGGGGACACCGCGCCGCAGCGGCCGGTCCCGATCTGCGCCCGCATGGTTAGCGCGACCTTAATGGCATCTTCGATCGCCGCCGCGGCTGGGCGCCGTATCGGGCGCCGACGTACCGAAGCTCCGCCGTGTCACAACCCATCTATGTCCCAAGGCCGGGACACGATATCACTCGGCGAGCGACGCCCGCTGCCCTGAGCGCCAGCCCCGCGGTCGGACGCTGATGAGACGATGCCACGGCCGATCCTGCCCTGCGCCGCATGACACCGGACCAATTCTTCGCGTGGCAGCTCGGACAGGACGGGCTCTACGAACTCGTCGATGGCGTCCCGGTGCCGCACGTCAAGATGATGATTGGGGCCAGCGCCCAGCACGATCGGGTCACCGTCAACATCATCGCGGATTTGCATCACCAGCTTCGGGGAACAGGCTGCCGCCCGACCACCGATGACATCGCTCTGCGCACGAGCATCGCAACGCTCCGGCGCCCGGACGTCACGGTCGAGTGCGGCGAGCTGGTGCGCAACAGCTATGAGAGCCGGTCGCCCCGCCTCGTCTTAGAGGTCCTCTCGCCTTCAACAAGCAGCGTCGACCGCTTCCGCAAGCTCGACGAGTATCGCCGACACCCGACCCTGCGCGGCATCCTGCTGGTTGAGACCTGGTTTCCCAGCGTCCTTCTGTACCAACGTACCGGCGAGGCCTGGGAGCCGGAGACCTACGAGGCGATGACCGACATCATCGACCTGTCGGAGATCGGCGCGCGTCTGGCGCTGGCCGACATCTACGAGGCTGTGGCCTTCGAGCCTGGGCTCAACGCGCCGTGACCGCGCGCTACCACATGTCGAGGGCGACGCGGGCCTCGTCCGACATGCGGCTCTGATCCCACGGCGGATCGAACACCATCGTGACCGAGCAGGATTGAACGCCCGGCACCGCAGCCACCGCGTTCTCGACCCAGCCGGGCATCTCGCCCGCCACCGGGCAGCCGGGCGCCGTCAGCGTCATGTCGATCGCCACCTTCCGATCGTCGCCGATATCAACCTTGTAGATCAAGCCGAGTTCGTAGATGTCGGCCGGGATCTCCGGATCGTAGACGCTCTTCAGCGCCGCGACGATGTCGTCGGTCAGGCGATCCAGTTCCGCCGGCGGGATCGCGGAATCGCCGGCGACGGCGGGGGCGTTCATGCCGCCCGTGATGGTGGCGTCGGTGGTCATCGCTTCACTCTCTTCGGACGCGTCCGGATGGGACCAGCCTCGAACCCGTATATCAGGTGAACAGCATTTCTGCCTTGGCGAGCGCCTCGGCAAGGGCATCGATCTCGGCCGTCGTGTTGTAGAGGCCGAACGAGGCGCGGCAGGTCGAGGTGACGCCGAAGCGGTTGAGCAGCGGCATGGCGCAATGGGTCCCGGCCCGCACCGCCACGCCCTGCCGGTCGATCACCGTGGCGATGTCGTGGGCATGGGCCCCCTTCATCTCGAACGCGATCACGCCGCCCTTCCCCTCAGCCGTGCCGATCAGGCGCAGGGAATTCATCGCGCCGAGCCGCTCCTGCGCGTAGGCCGTCAGCTTCGCCTCGTGCGCGGCGATCGCATCGCGCCCGAGCGACATCATGTATTCGAGCGCCGCTCCGAGACCCACCGCCTCGATGATCGCCGGGGTGCCGGCCTCGAACTTGTGCGGCGGATCGTTGTAGCTGATCGCATCTTCGCCGACCGTCCGGATCATCTCGCCGCCGCCCTGGTAGGGCGGCAGCCGATCCAGCCACTCCTTCTTGCCGTAGAGCACGCCGATCCCGGTCGGGCCGTAGACCTTGTGGCCGGTGAAGACGAAGAAGTCGCAATCGAGCGCCCGGACGTCGACCGGCTGGTGCACCGCGCTCTGGGCCCCGTCGAGCAGCACCGGCACGCCGTGGGCGTGGGCGATGCGCACGATCTCGGCGGCCGGCGTCACTGTGCCGAGCACGTTCGACATGTGGGTGATCGCCACCATCTTGGTGCGGGGCGAGAACAGCTTTTCGAATTCCTCGACGAGGAAGTTGCCCTCGTCGTCCACCGGCGCCCACTTGATCACGGCGCCGCGGCGCTCGCGCAGGAAGTGCCAGGGCACGATGTTGGAGTGATGCTCCATGATCGAGAGGATGATCTCGTCCCCCTCCCCGATCAGGCCGCCCCAGCCCATCGACGAGGCCACGAGATTGTAGGCCTCGGTGGCGTTGCGGGTGAAGATGATCTCGTCGGTCGAGGCCGCGTTGAGGAACTGCCGCGTGGTCTCGCGGGCGCCTTCGAACCCTTCGGTCGCGGCGTTGGCCATGTAGTGCAGGCCGCGGTGGACGTTGGCGTAGCCGGTCTCCATGCAGGACACCATCGCGTCGATCACCTGCCGCGGTTTCTGCGCCGAGGCGGCGTTGTCGAGATAGACCAGCTTTTTGCCGTAGACCTGCTGCGCCAGGATCGGGAAATCCTTGCGGATCGCCTCGACGTCGTAGGTGGGGGTGAGGACGGGTGCGTTCATCGCTTCTCACTCACGGGTCGCCCTCCTTCCGGAAGGACGGAGTCCCCTCCCCCTTGTGGGGAAGGGGTTAGGGGTGGGGGTGGTTCAGGAGGCACCGCCGAGCCACACCCGGAGCCACTCCCACCTCCGGCTCCTCCCCAGAGGGGGGAGGAGAGCGCGTCGCGCTAGCCCCGCGCCTTAAGCCAGGCTTCGATCTCGCCGATCAGCGCCGCGCGGGCGCCCTCGTGCGTGACCGCTTCCACCGCCTCGCCGACGAAGGCCTGAACCAACAGGCTCTCGGCGATCGGACGCGGCAGGCCGCGGGCCATCAGGTAGAACAGCAGTTCCGGATCCGGCGCGCCGCAGGTGGCGCCATGGCCGCAGGCGACGTCGTCGGCGAAGATTTCCAGTTCCGGCTTGTTCATCATCTGCCCCTCGTCGGTGAGGAGGAGACAGTCGGACTTCATCTTGCCGTCGGTTTTCTGGGCGGCCTGACGGACGATGATCTTGCCCTGGAACACGCCGGTGGCATCGCCGTCGATGATCCACTTGAACTGCTCACGGCCGACGCCGCCCACGGCGGCGTGGTCGGCCAGCAGCGTCGAGTCGGCGAGCTGGCCGTTGCGCAGCATGGCGGCGCCATTGACCACGACGTTGGTGTCGTCGCCCGCGACATGGACGTAGATCTGGTGGCGCGACAGCACAGCCCCGGTGACGAGGTTCACGGTCTCGACCTGACCCTCGGCCTCGACCTTCAGCGAGAGAGTCGAGAGCGCGATGGTTGCGTCGCCCTCAATGTTCAGGCGGGTGTGCCGGAAGGCGGCCTTGGGGCCGACCACCACGTCGAGGGCGTCGTTCGGCTGGCAGGTGAGGCCGTTCGGTCCCTCGTGGCTCTCCAGCAGGCTGAATTCCGCGCCTTCCCCGATCTGGACGAGCACGCGGGTCGCCGTCGAGAACGGCGTGCTGCCGGTGCCGACGAAGCGCAGGTGGATCGGCTGCTCGGGCTTGGCGCCGGCCGCGACCCGGATCACAGCGCCATCCGCCAGGAAGGCGGTGTTGAGCTGATAGATCGGGTTCTCCCGGGCCTGGGGCACGGGGGCGAGCTGGGTCAAGGCGTCATTGCCCTGGCTCAGCGCGTCGTTCAGCGGCATGACCGTGACGCCGGCCGGGATCCGTTCGAGATCGGACAGCTCGCGGACGAGGTGGCCGTTCACGAAGGTCAAGCGCGCGGCCTCGATCCCAGCAAAGCCCTTCGCCTCGGCGACCGCCACCTTGGAAACATCGAGACTCGGCGCCTCGGCCGGCGGCGCGGCTTCGCTGATCGCGGCGCGCAGGTCGGTGTACTTGAACGCCTCGACCCGGCGGCTCGGCAGACCGGTCGCCTCGAAGAAGCGGAACGCCTCCTCGCGGGCGATGGTGGCGTCGCTGGCAAAGCTCTGGCGGGCCGTCTCGAACAGCTTCGACAGGCCGGCCTCGGCGGGGGAGCGGAGGTTGGTGACGTCGGCCATGGCTCAGGCCGCCTCGTTGGTGCGGTATTCGGCGTAGCCCGAGGCTTCGAGCTCCAGGGCCAGCTCCTTCCCGCCGGTCTTCACGATCTGGCCCTTCGACATGACGTGCACGGTATCGGGCACGATGTGGTTGAGCAGCCGCTGGTAGTGGGTGATCACCAGGAACGCGCGGCCCTGGTCGCGCAGCGCATTCACGCCCTCGGAGACGATGCGCAGGGCGTCGATGTCGAGGCCGGAATCGGTCTCGTCGAGCACGCAGAACTTCGGCTGCAGCAGCGCCATCTGGAGGATCTCCATGCGCTTCTTCTCGCCGCCGGAGAAGCCGACGTTGAGAGCGCGCTTGAGCATCTCCTTGTTGATCTCGAGCTTGTCGGCCGCGCCGTTCACCGCCCGGATGAAATCGGGGGTCGACAGCTCGGCCTCGCCGCGCGCCTTGCGCTGGGCGTTGAGGCAGGCCTTCAGGAACGTCATCGTGCCGACGCCGGGGATCTCCAGCGGATACTGGAACGCCAAGAAGATGCCGGCGGCGGCGCGCTCGTCGGCGGCCATCTTCAGCACGTTGTGCCCGTCGAGCAGGATCTCGCCGTCGAGGACCTCGTAGTCCTCCTTGCCGGCGATGACGTATGAGAGGGTCGACTTGCCCGAGCCGTTGGGGCCCATGATGGCGGCGACCTCGCCGTCATTCACGGTGAGGTTCAACCCGTTCAGGATGCGGTTGTCCTCGATCTGCACGACGAGGTTCTTGATTTCCAGCATGTCTTGGTAGTCCTAAACTTTAGACGTGTTGAGCGGCCGAAGCCGTCAAAGGAATTTCTGAAGGGCCGCAATGACCGCGACGGCCGCCCCCACGATGGCGCCGATCTTCACGGCCGTGCGGAGTTCGAGTTCGCGGAGCGAAGATTCGAGGTCCTTCTTCAGCTCCGCGAGATCTGCCTTGGTTGCCGTATCGGCGAGGACCATGTCCCGAGCGAGTTCGGCATGAGCCACGGCTTGATCGCGCCCGACACCGACCTGTTCCAGCCGCTGCCTGAACTTGAGGGTATCGAACGCGTAAGTCATGGCCGCGAGATCACCCCACCGAGCCTTCCAGGCTGATCGAGATCAAGTTCTGGGCCTCGACGGCGAACTCCATCGGCAACTGCTGCAGCACGTCCCGGACGAAGCCGTTGACGATGAGGGCGGTCGCTTCCTCCTCGGAGAGGCCGCGCTGCTGGCAGTAGAACTTCTGATCCTCGGAGATCTTCGAGGTGGTGGCCTCGTGCTCGAACACCGCCGAGGCGTTCTTCGACTCGATGTAGGGCACGGTGTGCGCGCCGCACTGGTCGCCGATCAGCAGGGAGTCGCAGTTCGTGAAGTTCCGGGCGTTCGAGGCCTTGCGGTGGGCCGAGACCAAGCCGCGGTAGGTGTTCTGCGAACGGCCCGCCGAGATGCCCTTCGAGATGATCCGGCTCGTCGTGTTCTTGCCGAGGTGGATCATCTTGGTGCCGGAATCGACCTGCTGCATGCCGTTCGACACCGCGATCGAGTAGAACTCGCCGCGGGACTCGTCGCCGCGCAGGATGCAGGACGGGTACTTCCACGTGATCGCCGAGCCGGTCTCGACCTGCGTCCACGAAATCTTCGAGCGGGCGCCACGGCAATCGCCGCGCTTCGTCACGAAGTTGTAGATCCCGCCCTTTCCGTCGTTGTCGCCCGGGTACCAGTTCTGGACGGTCGAGTACTTGATCTCGGCGTCATCCAGGGCGACCAGCTCGACCACCGCGGCGTGGAGCTGGTTGTCGTCGCGCTTCGGGGCGGTGCAGCCCTCCAGATACGAGACGTAGGAGCCCTTGTCGGCGATGATCAGCGTGCGCTCGAACTGGCCGGTATCGCGCTCGTTGATGCGGAAATAGGTCGACAGCTCCATCGGGCAGCGGACGCCCGGCGGGATGTAGACGAACGACCCGTCGGAGAAGACCGCCGAATTGAGCGTCGCGAAGAAGTTGTCGGTCGCCGGCACGACGGAGCCGAGATACTTCTTTACCAGCTCCGGGTATTCCTGCACGGCCTCCGAAATCGGCATGAAGATCACGCCGGCCTTCGAGAGCTCCTTCTTGAAGGTCGTGGCCACCGAGACCGAATCGAACACGGCGTCGACCGCGACGCGGCGCTCCGGTGCGATGCCCTCCAGCACCTCGACCTCACGGAGGGGGATGCCAAGCTTCTCGTAGGTCTTCAGGATCTCCGGGTCGATCTCGTCGAGCGACATCGCGGCCGGGCGCTTGGGGGCCGCGTAGTAGTAGATGTCGTTGTAGTTGACCTTGTCGTAGGAAACCCGGGCCCATTCCGGCTCCTGCATGGTCAGCCAGCGCCGATAGGCGTCGAGGCGCCATTCCAGCAGCCAGGCCGGCTCGTTCTTCTTGGCCGAGATGAAGCGCACTACATCCTCGGAGATGCCCTTCTCGGACTTCTCCATCTCGATGGTGGTCTCGAACCCATACTTGTACTGGTCGAGGTCGATCGAGCGGACCCGGTCAATGGTTTCCTGCACGGCAGGCATATGCGTCTCCTAGGCATCTCCGGCGTCAAGGGCCGGGAAGCATCTGGCGGAAAGCGGGGGGACGGCGCTCAGGCCGCCTGTCCTCGCCGTCTATATAGGGTCTGCACGACCCGTTCGAAGGCGTCGAGGAAGCATGCCGCATCCGCGTCCACCGTGTTCCAGCCGAGGCTGACGCGCAGCGCCCCCCCGGCAAGATCCGCATCCACGCCCATCGCGGCGAGCGTCGCCGAGCGCGCGACCTTGCCCGACGAGCAGGCCGAGCCCGACGATACCGCCACGCCGGCGAGGTCGAGGGCGATCACGGACGCGGGCGCGTCGAGGCCCGGGACCGAGAAATTTAAGGTGTTGGGCAGGCGCGGGGCTCCGGCCGCGAAGATGACGGCATCGGGCGCCAAAGCCCGCACCCCGGCTTCGATCCGATCGCGCAGGTCGGTGAGCCGTGTGCTCTCTTCATCGAGCGCCGCGCGGGCGGCCCGGGCTGCCTCGCCCATGCCGACGATGGCCGGCAAACACTCGGTGCCGCAGCGCTGCCGACGTTCCTGGCCACCGCCGCGCAGGAAGGCGCTCTCAAGGCTGACGCCTTCGGCGAGCACCAGCGCGCCGACACCCTTCGGCGCCGCGAATTTGTGGCCCGACAGGGTCAGGGCGTCGAGGTCGAGCGCCTCCATGTCGAGGGGAACCTTGCCGACCGCCTGCACGGCGTCGCTGTGAACCAGCGTCCGGCCATGGGTCCGGGCCAATGCCACGACCTCGGAGAGCGGCTGCACGGCACCGGTCTCATTGTTCGCCGCATGGACCGAGAGCAGCACGCTCTCGTCCGTCAGCGCGGCGAGACCGCTTTCCAGGGCAGCGAGGTCGATGATGCCTTCCCGGGTCACCGGCAGCAGCTCCACCGCAGCCTCCGGGAACCGGTGGCCTGCGGCGACGCAAGGGTGCTCGGTCGCCGTGTGCAGCAGCCGTGTCGGCGCCGGCAGGCCGCGGCGGCGCAGATCGCCCGACAGGACCGCGTTCGCTGCCTCGGTCCCGCCGCTGGTGAACACGACCTGTTCGGGCCGGGCACCGACCAGAGCCGCGACTTCCGCACGGGCGGCCTCCAGAGCGGCCCGTGCGGCGCGCCCCTCGGCGTGGATCGAGGACGGATTACCCGGGAGCATCAGCGCGCGCGCCACCGCATCCGCGACGGTCGGGCGGGCCGGAGCAGTGGCGTTGTAATCGAGATAGGCGCGTGCCCGGCTCATCGGCGTTCCGTGCGATCCTTGTCTGCCGCGCGTCACAATTCCTTGCCTTCCGACCGGTCCGACGTGCTAAGGGCCGCCGATGGATCGAGGCCCGCCGACCGGCAGGATCGGCTCAGGCAGCCCGTGCGACACATCGAGCGGCCTTTTTAGAACAATTCTAATCGACTAGAACTGTTCTAAGAGTGCTTTTATGGTGCTCCCGCATTGAGTCAAGGCTGCCGGAGCTTGGCGCCACGCGGGCGAATGCGAGAGTGAGTAGCGAACCATGCCCGAAGTCATCTTCACCGGCCCCGCCGGTCGCCTGGAAGGCCGCTATCAGGCCCCCAAGAAGCGCGGCGCGCCTATCGCCATCATCCTGCACCCGCACCCGCAATTCGGGGGCACGATGAACAATCAGATTGTGTACAACCTTTTTTACACGTTCGCCAATCGTGGCTTCGCAGCCCTGCGCTTCAATTTCCGCGGGGTCGGCCGCAGCCAGGGCGCGTTCGATCACGGTTCGGGCGAGCTGTCTGATGCCGCCGCGGCCCTCGATTGGGTGCAGTCGGTCAATCCGGAGGCGAAGTCCTGCTGGATCGCGGGTGTCTCGTTCGGTTCGTGGATCGGCATGCAGCTGCTGATGCGCCGCCCCGAGATCGAGGGCTTCATCTCGATTGCCGCGATGGCGAATCGCTACGACTTCACCTTCCTGGCGCCCTGCCCGTCCTCCGGGCTGTTCGTGCACGGCTCGGAGGACCGCGTCGCGCCGGCCCGCGAGGTCATGCCGGTGATCGAGAAGGTGAAGGTGCAGAAGGGCGTCATCATCGAGCATCAGGTGGTCGACGGCGCCAACCACTTCTTCGACGGCAAGGTCGACGAACTGACCCAGACGGTGGACACCTACCTCGATAAGCGCCTCGGCAAGCGCGAGGAGGCAGCCTGACGCTGCGCCAACCCCGCGCCTTGACGGGGAGCGCCCCGGGGGAATACGGCGCGGGCATCGGAATCCACCACAGCTCCGCAGGTCTGATGTCAGAAAGCCCGTGCGACCAACCCGTGGTGCTCCTGGTCGAGGATGATGGTCTCCTGCTGATGGAGGCCGCGGACACCCTGGCGGATGCGGGCTTCACGGTCCTGGAGGCGAGCCACGCCGACAAGGCGCTGAAGGTGCTGGAGAACCGCGACGATGTCGGCGTCCTGATGACGGATGTCGACATGCCGCAGGGCTCGATGGACGGCTTCGCCCTCGCCCGGTTGGTCGCGCATCGCTGGCCGTCGATCCCCGTGCTGGTCGTGTCCGGCATGGGCACGCCCGGCCCGAACGACATGCCGGAGGGTGCCCGGTTCATCCCCAAGCCCTACGAGCCGACCACGCTGGTCCGCACACTGCGCGCCTTCATCCAGCGCGCGGCTTGACGCACCGGTCCGCCCGGGCTCACCGAGGCTCCGGGCCCCGAACCGCCGACCGAGAGCCATGACGGACAGCACGCGACAGCACCGTTTCGCCACGCGGGCCATCCACGCGGGCGCCGCGCCCGACCCCGCCACGGGTGCGCGGGTCCAGCCGATCTACTTCACGAACGGCTTCGTGTTCGACTCGACCGAGCAGGCCGCCGATATCTTCGCGGGCCGCCGCACCGGGTTCTCCTATTCACGCGGTTCGAACCCGACGGTGGCCGCGCTGGAGCGCCGCATCGCCGATCTGGAGGGCGCCAAGGCCGGGGTGGCGGTGTCCTCCGGACAATCCGCCATGCAGCTGGTCCTGATGACGCTGATGAAGAGCGGCGACGCCTATGTCGCGTCCCCGCGTCTGTTCGGTGGTTCCCTCGGCCTGATGCGGCGCCTCGACGGGCGCTACGACCTGAAGCCTCGCTTCGCCCGCGGCATGGCCCCGGAGGATTTCGAGGCGGCGATCACCCCCGACTGCCGGGCGATCTTCTGCGAATCGATCGTGAACCCGTGCGGCTCGGTGATGGACCTCGACGGGATCGCCGCGGTGGCCCGCCGCCACAGCCTGCCGCTCGTCGTGGACAATACCCTGGCGTCGCCGGCCCTGATCCGGCCGATCGAGCACGGCGCCGACATCGTTTGGCACTCCACCTCGAAGTTCCTGAGCGGATCCGGCCAGACCATCGGCGGCATGATCTGCGATGCCGGGACGTTCGATTGGACCAAGGCCGGCGGCTACAACCTGATCACCGAGCCCTGGCCGGATTACGACGACCTCGTGCTGACCGCGGCGTTTCCGGCGACGCCCTTCGCGGCGGCGTGCCGGTTCTTCGGCCTGCGCGACCTCGGCCCCGGCCTGTCGCCGATGAACGCGTTCCTGACGCTGATGGGCATCGAGACCCTGCCACTGCGCATGGAGCGGCACTGCGCCAACGCGCGGGCGGTGGCGGCCTTTCTCAAGGACCATCCGGCGGTGGATTGGGTGAGCTATCCGCTTCTGCCGGGGCAGCCCGGGGAGGAACTGGCGCGCCGCTACACGCCGGACGGGCCGGGCTCGATCTTCACCGTCGCGCTCAAGGGCGGCGAGCCGGCGGCGCTCGAACTCATCGCCGGGCTTGAACTGATCTCGCACCTCGTGAACATCGGCGAGATCAAGTCGCTGGCGATCCACCCCTCCTCGACCACGCACCGGCAGCTGCCGGAGCACGAGAAGGCCGCCGCGCAGGTCGGGCCTGAGACCGTGCGGCTGTCGATCGGACTGGAAAACGAGGCGGATCTGATCGCGGATCTTCAGCAGGCCCTAGATCGGCTGGGCTGAGCGGGGCGCTTTAGCGGTCACGTCGCAGGTAGGCGCGCAATTACCCCTTCCCCGCAGAGCTACGGGCTACACAGGTTTGATGTCTCGGCGGGCTCGTCCGTGGGCAATTTGAGGCGCAGGTCCCCTCTCCCGGGCGAGAGAGGGGGGGCCGTCGCGCTCTGTCATCAGATTGAAGCCCAAAACCTGTGCAGCCCGTAGCCCGCAGAGGGGGAGTGAGAACGCCGGGCGACCATTATCGCCTCAGCGTCGCCGCTCGAGGATCGACACGTAATTCGCCACCGCGGCCCCACCCATATTGAAGATCCCGGCGAGTTCTGCCCCGGGCACCTGCATCTCGCCGGCCTCGCCCATCAGTTGCAGGCAGGCCATCACGTGCATCGACACGCCGGTGGCGCCCACCGGGTGGCCCTTGGCCTTCAGCCCGCCGGACGGGTTGATCGGCAGCCGGCCGCCCTTTTCGGCCAGCCCCTCGCGCACCACGCGGAAACCCTCGCCCGGGGCGGCGAGGCCCATGGCCTCGTATTCGATCAGTTCGGCGATGGTGAAGCAGTCGTGGGTCTCCACGAAGGACAGGTCGTCGTTGCCGATGCCGGCCTGCGCCCGCGCCTTGTCCCAGGCCATCCGCGCGCCCTTGAACTCCGTCGGGTCGCGGCGGGAGAGCGGCAGGATGTCGTTGACGTGCGACCGGGCGCGGAAGCCGATCGCCCGTTCCAGCCCCTCGGCGGTCTCGGCATCGGCCACCACCAGGGCCGCCGCCCCATCGGAGATCAGCGAGCAATCGGTGCGCCGCAGCGGTGCGGCCACGTAGGGGTTCTTGTCCGAGACCCGGTTGCAGAACTCGAAGCCGAGATCCTTGCGCAACTGCGCATAGGGGTTGGCGACGCCGTTGCGGTGGTTCTTGGCGGCGATCCGGGCCAGCTCCTCGCTGCGGTCGCCGTAGCGCTGGAAGTACCCCGCCGCGATCCGCCCGAACACGCCTGCAAAGCCGCCCTCGATCTCGGCCTCCTCCTTCCGGTAGGAGGCACCCAGCAGGATGTCGCCGGTCTCGGCCACGGTCTTGGCGGTCATCTTCTCGGCGCCGATCACCAGGGCGACGCGGCCCCGGCCGCTATCCACGAAATCGAGCGCCGCGTAGAGCGCGGCCGAGCCGGTGGCGCAGGCATTCTCCAGATGGGTCGCCGGCGCGTGGGCGAGGCCCGGCCGGTTCACGGCGACGAGCGAGCCCTCAAAGCCCTGCTGCGAGAAGCCGGTGTTCATCGAGCCGACGTAGATGCCGTCGACCTGCGATTCCTCCACGCCGGCATGGGCCAGCGCCTCGCCGGAGACGCGGGCGATCAGCCCCTCGACATCCGGCTCCTCCAGCTTGCCGAAGGGGGTGTGGGCCCAGCCCACGATGCAGGCGCGCGTCATCCGGTGACCTCCCGATTCTTTGCCGGACGATGGGCCCGGCACGGCCGGCGATCAAGCCGGCCGCTCAGCCGTCGCTCCCCTGCCCCATCAGGAAGTCGAAGTCGCAACCCTCCGGCGCCTGCGTGACGGTACGGCGGTAGAGCGCCTTGTAGCCCCGGGTCGGGGCCGGCGGCGGCTGGTGGTTGGCGAGGCGCCGGGCGATCTCTGCGGGCTCGACCAGCAGGTCGATCCGCTTGTCCCGGATCGACAGCTTGATCCGGTCCCCGTCGCGCACCGCGGCCAGCGGGCCGCCGACGGCCGATTCGGGTGCGATGTGCAGCACGATCGACCCGAAGGCCGTGCCCGACATCCGCGCATCGGAGATGCGCACCATGTCCTTCACTCCCGCCCGGGCAAGCTTCTTCGGGATCGGCAGGTAGCCCGCCTCCGGCATCCCGGCCGCGTGCGGGCCGGCATTCTGGAGAACCAGCACGTCGCCAGGGTTTACGTCGAGATCCGGATCGTCGATTCGCCGGCTCAGGTCCTCCAGACCGGTGAACACAACCGCCCGGCCCTCGGATTCGAACAGCTCCGGGGTCGCGGCCGCGCGCTTGAAGATCGCGCCCTCGGGGGCGAGGTTGCCGGTCAGCGCCACCAGGCCGCCGACCGGCGAGACGGGATTGTCGAAGGCACGGATCACCCCCCGGTCGACCCAGCCGGCAGGTTCGTCGAGACGCTCGGCCAGCGTCCGGCCCTCGACGTCCACGGTGTCGAGGTGGAGGAGCGGGCGCAATTCGCGCAGCAGCGCGCCCATGCCGCCGGCCGCGTGGAAATCCTCCATGTAGCCCTCGCCCACGGGCTTCAGGTCGACCAGCACCGGGGTCTCGTCGGAGATCTGGTTGAAGCGCTCATATGGAACGCGGATGCCGAGCCGCCCGGCGATGGCCGTGAGGTGGACGATGGCGTTGGTCGAGCCCGAGACCGCCATCAGGACCCGAATCGCGTTCTCGACAGACTGGCGGGTGATGACCTGAGACGGCGCGATCCTTGTCTGGATCAACCGCACGGCGGCGCGGCCGGTCTCCTCGGCGGCGACCAGCCGGTCGGAATGCACCGCCGGTATCGCGGCCGTGCCCGGCAGCGACATGCCGAGTGCCTCCGCGATGCACGCCATGGTCGAGGCCGTGCCCATTACCGCGCAGGTGCCGGCGGTGACCGAGAGCCGACCCTCGACCTCGGCGATCTCTTCCGCGTCCACGGTACCGGCCCGGTATTTGGCCCAGAACCCCCGGCAATCCGTGCAGGCGCCGAGGCGCTGGCCCCTGTGGCGGCCGGTCGACATCGGGCCGGTGACGAGCTGGATCGCCGGCAGCCCCGCCGAGGCCGCGCCCATGAGCTGGGCCGGCACGGTCTTGTCGCAGCCGCCGATCAGCACGACCGCGTCCATCGGCTGGGCCTGGATCATCTCCTCCGTGTCCATGGCCATCAGGTTGCGGTACATCATGCTGGTTGGGTTGAGGAAAACCTCGCCGAGCGACACGGTCGGGAACGGCCGCGGCAGGGCGCCGGCCGCCAGCACGCCGCGGGAGACCGCCTCCACCAACTCGTCCATGCCCCGGTGGCAGTTGTTGAAGCCCGAGGGCGTCATGGCGATGCCGATCACCGGCTTGTTCAGAAGCCCGATCGAGATACCCATCGAGCGGGCGAAAGAGCGGCGCAGGTAGCGGGCGAAGTCGCGGTCGCCGTAATTGGTCAGTCCGCGGTCGAGCCCGTGCGGTTCGTCATGGTGGGCGTCATCGCTCATGGCTTCGGTCCCTGAAGGCAGGCACGCCGACGGTCAGCGCAGATGGAAGGCGATCCACGCGACCCCGGTGAGCACGATGGCGGTTAGCAACCACCGCGCGAAGATGCGAGAGCCCATTCTCATGCCGGGAAAAGCTCCGGATGCCGAAGGCGCAGCGCCAGCACGAGGGTCAGCGTCTTCAGATCGGTGAGTTCGGCCCGGTCGGCCCTGGCGGCCAGCTCCGCGAGCGGCATCTCGATGATCCGGATGTTCTCGTGCTCGCCCTCGGCCCCGCCGCCTTCTTCGGCCCGGTCTCCGCGGCCGTAGGCGGCGAGGTAGAGGTGGATCTTCTCGGTGGTCAAACTCGCGCAGGAATAGGCGGCGCCGACGAAGTCCAGGCCATGCAGGCGCAGGCCGACCTCTTCGAGGACCTCCCTGCGGGCATTCTCCTCCGGGCCGCCGTCGTCGATCAGGCCGGCCGGCGCCTCCAGCTGGACCTGCTCGCCGGACGCGAAAAGTGGCGGCACCCGTAGCTCGCGCACCAGCGTCGCGACCCGACGCTCGGGATCGTAGGGGAGGATCCCGACCGAATGTCCGTGATCCTCGATCGCCCGCTCCGCTACGGATCCGTCCTGCAGGCGCACCTGTGCGAGTCCGAACCGGTTCCAGCCCTCGTGAAGGAAGCGGATCGACAGGATCTCGGCCTTCATGATGCGCCCTCGCCCGCCGAACCGTCCCACGTCCGCTGTGCTTACACGAAGGCGTGTCCTCGGGTTCCGGGAACGCCCATGCTTCGAAGCCGGTTGGGTCGATCAGGCGTATGGCTACGCTTTTGAGGCGTCTTCCGGTCAGGATCGATGCGGCTAGGACCGATCAGCGGGCTCAAGGAGCAGTCGACGCGCGATGCCGTCGCGATCTGGGTGCTGCTCGCTCTGACCTACTTGGTCTTCGCCGGCTCCCTGAGCGTCAACGAAGGCATCGCCATGGTGGCTTGCGCGACCCTCGGCACGGCTTGGTGGTGGGTCGTGGCGCGGCACGGCGGCGTGCGCTTCCGGTTCGATCGCGCATCGCTTCGGCCCCTCGGCCCCGCCATCCTGGGCATGGCCCGGCAGACGTGGCGGGTCGGTCTCCATCTGGCGCGGGTGGTGCTCGGGCGCGCAGAGGGTGGTGCGACGCAGGAGCGAAGCGCCGCCACGATCGCGTGGGCGCGGCCGGAGGGGGAGACGGCATCCGCGACGCGGGCTGTCGGGCTGCTCGCCGCCTCGCTCGCGCCGGACAGCTACGTGCTGACCCTCGACCGCGCGCACGGGACGGTGACGACGCACGCCCTGGAGCGTGAGGCGCCATGAACATCTGGACGGCCGCCATCCTGGCGTTGCTGCCGCCGCTGATCCTCGCGGCGGTGCTGGCGTGGCGCGGAACGCCCGGCCAGCGCTTCGCCGCCTACCAGCTCGCCGGCAGCGTGACGGTCCTGATCCTGACGTTGATGGCCTTCGCCACCGATCAGGCCTCGATCACCGACCTCGCCCTCACCCTGGTCCTGCTCAATCTGCCCGGCACGATGCTGCTCGCGGTCTTCCTGGAGCGCTGGATATGAGCCTCGCAATCGGCGTGCTGCTCGCCCTCGTGGTGGCGGTGACGTGGATCGCCGCGCTGGCCCTGTGGCGCCTGCCCCGGGCCCTCGACCGGATGCACGCCCTCGCCTTCCTCAACGTCGCCGCCTCCGTCCTCGTCACCGTGGCGGCCTTCCTGTCCGACGGGATCTCCGGGCGTTCGCTCAAGATCCTGGTGATGATGGTGGTGTTCTTAGGCTGGGCCGCGGTGCTGTCGCACGTGTCCGGCCGGGCCCTGCTGATGCGCGAGGGGCGCTCGGCATGAGGTTGGCCCGATGAGCGTGATCCTGCCGCTGCTGTTCCTGCTCACGGCGATCTCCGGCAGCGCCGTGGTGCTGGTGCGCGATCCGATCCGGCAGGTTTTCGCCATCGCGATCAACGGGCTGGTGCTGACGATCCTGTTCGACGCCCTTCAGGCCCCCGATGTCGCCCTGTCGGAACTGGCGGTGGGCTCGGCCGCGGTTCCGCTCCTCTTCCTCGTGGCGCTGATGGCGGTGCGCACGCAGCCGCCCGGGGCGGAACCGTGAGCCCGCGCATCCGCGTCGCGCTGCTCGCCCTGTCGGGCCTGATCCTGCTGCCCTGCGCCGCCTCGGTGATCGCGGGGCTGCCGGCCTTCGGATCCAAGATCGCGCTGTACGGCGAGCGCATCAACGCGATCACCCCGGAGGCGCGGCACGTCGCCAACATGGTGAGCGCGATCAACTTCGACCTGCGCGGCCTCGACACGCTGGGCGAGGAATTCATGTTGCTCGCCGCCATCACCGGCACGGTGGTGCTGCTGCGTGGCCACCGCGGCGAGGGCATCACCGGGCGCGCCATGCGCCGGCCCGGCCGCGCCGTGATCCCGCGCTCGGAGGCGACGGTGCTGGCCTGCCGGATCGCCGGGCCGCTCACCGGCCTGTTCGGCCTCTACGTGGTGCTGCACGCCACCGTCACCCCCGGCGGCGGCTTCCAGGGCGGCGTGATCCTCGCCTCGGGGACCCTGCTGATCTACCTCGGCGAGGGCTATTCCGGTTGGCGCGACGCCATCCACAGCCACTGGCTCGACGCGCTGGAGGGCGGGGGCGCGCTCCTGTTCGCCTTGTGCGGGCTCGTGCCGATGCTGACCGGCGCCGCGTTCATGCAGAACATCCTGCCGCTCGGCACGCTGCGCGACCTGTTCTCCGGCGGCCTGATGCTGGTCGAGAACCTCGGCGTCGCGATGGCGGTGACGGGCGGGTTCACGCAGCTCTTCCTGGAATTCATGGAGGAGACCCGTGAGGCCGAGGAACCCGACGAGCCCGGGGAGGAATCCGCGTGAGTGTTCTGCCATACGCGGTCGCCGCGTGGCTGTTCGGCATCGGCCTCTACGGCATCGCCACGAGTCGCAACTTCATCCACCTCGTCGGCTGCCTCGGGGTCTGCCAGTCGGCGACCTATGTGCTGCTGCTGGGGCTCGGCTATCGCTGGGGCAGCATCGCGCCGATTTTTTATGATCACCCGCCGGGTACCCCCGCGGTCGATCCCGTGATGCAGGCGCTGGTTCTCACCGACATCGTGGTCGGCGCGACGCTGACCGCCCTGCTCCTCGTCCTGACGGTCCAGGCCTACAAGCGCGGCGGCAGCCTGGACCCGGAAAAGCTCCGGCCGATGCGGGCAGGCGGCAAGTCCGGCCAGTGCCAGGATTCGAGCCAAGTCTCCGACGGTGGGCGCCAAGCCTCGTGACGCTCGCTCCCGCCGCCCTCCTGCCGCTCCCGGTCGCCATCCCGCTCGTGGTCTGCGCCACGCTGCTGGCGACCGCGCACCTGCTGCCGGGCCGCATCCCCGACATCCTGGCGCTGATCGCAGCCCTTGCCGTAGCGGCGCTCTCCGCCGTGATCGCCGTCCACGCCGCCGACGGCCCCCTCGTCTACTGGTTCGGCGGCTGGGAGCCGCGCGACGGCGTCCATCTCGGGATCGGCTTCTCGGTCGATGCGGCGAGCGGCTGGATCGCGGCCTTCATCGGGCTGCTCTACGCCTTGACCTTCGTGTTCGCCTGGGGCTTCTTCGACCGCACCCACGGGCACTTCCACATCCTGATGCTGCTGTTCCTGGCCGCCATGGTCGGGTTCTGCTTCACCCGGGACATGTTCAACCTGTTCGTATGGTTCGAGGTGATGAGCGTCGCGGCCTTCGCGCTCACGGCCTATCACCTCGCGGAATCGTCGCTCGCGGGAGCCATCAACTTCACGGTGGTCAACAGCCTCGCGGGCTTCCTGATGCTCGGCGGCATCGGGTTGATCTACGCGCAGACCGGGACGCTCGATTACGACGGCATGGCGGCTTCCATCGCCCAGGGCGGCCGCAGCCCCGTGGTGGCGGGGGCCTTCTGCCTCGTGGCGGCGGCCCTGATGATCAAGGGATCGATTGTTCCGTTCCAGTTCTGGCTCGCCGACGCCCATGCGGTGGCGCCGAGCCCGGTTTCGGTGATCTTCTCCGGCTCGATGGTCTCGCTCGGGCTGTTCGGCCTCGCGAAGGTGAGCGCCGTCGTGTTCGGGGGCTCCGATCAGGTCCAGGGTGCCCTGCCGGTGCTGCTGATCGGGCTGGGCAGCGCCACGGCCCTGCTCGGCGGCTGGATGGCCCTGCTGCAACGCCACCTCAAGCGGATGCTCGCCTTCTCGACGATCTCGCATGCCGGGATCATGCTGACCGGCCTCGGCGCGCTCTCGGCCGGCGGCACCGGCGGGATGCTGGTCTACGTGGTCGGCCACGGGCTGGTGAAGGGCGCCCTGTTCATGATCGCCGGCATCCTGCTCGCCACGCAGGCGAGCATCGACGAGATCGCCCTGCGCGGCCTCGGCCGCGGGATCTGGCCGGCCGGGATCGCCATGGGGCTGGCCGGCCTCCTGCTCTGCGGCCTGCCCATCGGGATTCTCGACCAGGGCACTCGCCTCGTCCAGGGGGCGCTGTCGCAGAAGGGGCACGGGATCGCGCTCGCCGCCACCGCGATCGGCGCCGCGCTGACCGGGGCGGCGGTGCTGCGGGCGGCGGGTCGCATCTTCCTCGGGCTCGGGCCCGATCCCGGCGACGAGGCCGGTGCGCCGAGTGCGGATGAGCGCGAGAAAGCCAACCGGCCCCTCTGGCTGATGCTGGCCCCGTGCTGCGCGCTGCTGGCGGTCGACGTCGCGCTCCCGGCGGGCCCGATCGCGCACGCCCTCCCCCGGGCCGTCTCGGCCTTCATGCACCGGCCGGAAGCCGGAATGCTGGCTGAGGGGCCGGGCTGGCTGCCGTGGGTCTCGGTGGCGGCGGCCCTGGCGGGGGCCGGTTACGGGCTGTTCCGAAAGCGCTTGCCGGCCTTCGTGGTCTGGCCGGTGAGCGCCACACAGTCGGCGCCGACGCGCGCGCTGGAGATCCTGCATAGCGGGTTGATCGGCGATTATGCGGTCTGGCTCGCCGTCGGCGTGGCGGTGATCGCGGCGGTGCTGGCGATGGTATGAGCGACCCGATCGTCGTTTTCGGTCACTGCGAATCCGAACGACACCGCCGCTCTGCACCGTCAGTCGTCAGGATGCCCCGGATAAAGCGCTCCGCCGATCACGTGTTTGCGCAGAGCTGCATCAGCCTCGTGCACAGAGGTTGCGCCGACGCCGCGACCGTGAGCCCCTGCGTGCGCAGGGTCAGGTCCGGCGCCTCCGGTATTTCGTAGGGCGCCGACACGCCGGTGAAGGCGGAGATCTCTCCGGTCCGCGCCCGCGCGTACAGCCCCTTCGGATCGCGGATCTCACACACCGCGACGGATGTATCGACGTAGACCTCCAAGAATGGCAGGTCTCCGGCGATCTCCCGCGCGCGCGCGGTCTGTCCGGAACGGCGAGATCAGCGACACGATGACCACGAGCCCGGCCTCCGCCATCAGCCGCGCGACTTCGGCGGTCCGGCGCACGTTCTCGGCTCGGTCTGCGGCGCTGAATCCGAGATCGCTGCACAGTCCGTGGCGCAGATTGTCCCCGTCGAGCACGCAGACATGCCGTCCATGCGCCGCCAGTTCCCGGTCCACCGCATCACTGATCGTGGTCTTGCCAGAGCCCGGTAAGCCGGTCAGCCAAGCGATCGCCGGCCGCTGGCCAAGCTGCGCCCAGCGCGCCTCACGCGGCGCGTAGGTTTGCCATCGGATAGTCTTACTCAATCTCGCCTCAAGTCTGCTCGATCCCGAGCGAGGGTCCGTACGCATGCCCACCAACTCCGGGCATCGGAGCGCCGTCAGGAATCGATGTGGTCCGGGTGGGGAGGGAGGATCGCGCGGGCAAACCCGACGCGGCGGAGCGGCCGGGTCAGACGCCAGCTCCACGAGGACGCGATCCCGTTCTGGAAGGCCGCCGCCCATTGATGGAGGCCGGCATGGGCGTCGCGGTGGCGCCGGATCTCCGCCTCGGCTTCGGCGATCGCCGCTGCGTACCGCATGCCCTGCGCCTCGAGGTCCCGGCGTGCAGCGTCTGCGTCTCTGGCGTGCCGTTCGGCCTCCGCGACGGCTTCGTCCCGCGCCTGCACGGCGGCGTCGCGCTGCGCGCGCCGTGACTCGCTGTCCCGGCGAAGAGCTTGTGCGTCTCTGGCGTGCCGTGCGGCCTCCGCAATGGCCTCGTGCCGGGCCAGCACAGCGGCGCCGTGCTGCGCGCGCCATGACTCGCTGTCCCGGCGTGCGGCTTCTGTTTCTCTGGCGTGCCGTTCGGCCTCCGCGACGGCCTCGTCCCGCGCCTGCACGGCGGCGTCGTGCTGCGCGCGCCATGACTCGCTGTCCCGGCGTGCGGCTTCTGCGTCTCTGGCGTGCCGTTCGGCCTCCGCGACGGCCTCGTCCCGCGCCTGCACGGCGGCGTCGTGCTGCGCGCGCCATGACTCGCTCTCCTGGCGAGCCGTTTGGACCTCAATCCGCGCTTGGTCCAAGGATGTGCGAAGGACGTCCAATTCAGCGGCTTGCTGTTCCCGTTCGGTCCCAAGTGCCCGGATGCGCTCCCCCCCTGCGGTCTGAGCGGACCTGTGGTCCTCTGCTGCCTTTACTCGTCCCTCGAATGGGAGAATCTGCTGGAAGGCAGTAAACTGCTCGACAAATCGGGCAATGGCGGCGTGAGTCGCGGACGTCTTTTCCGATTGGCTCAGCAACTCATAGAAATAACGCAGCGCCGGTTGCTGGGTGCTCTTCGGGGTCAGCCCGTCGTGGCGGAGTGACCTATCGATCCGCGTCTCGAGGGACTGCGCGATCGAGGCTCGATCCACGTCGACCACGTCGGAAAGGAAGGCGAGGAGACGATCCAACGTCCGGTCCGGGTCCGTGAACCACGCATCGTACACGATGGTGCAGGGCTCGGTGCGTAGGTTGCGCCAGCAATCCGCATTGTAGACCGCCCAGCGATACTCGCCGGTCGCAAGGGGGAGGCCGTCGCGGTCGTTCAGCGAGCGTGCCACCTGCGATGGGCTTCGCACGCAGAACACGAATCGCGGATCCAGATTCAGGGCGCGGAAAATCGGTGTCCAGAGCGGGAGGAGGCGTGCCGTCCTCGGATCCTTGAAACCGAACGGATGCCCCGGCCGCATCCGTGTCCGGATGAAGTCTTCGAGTTCACGTTGAATGGCGCGAACTGCGGGCTGCGCCCACCAGCCGCTCGGCAAGGGAAAGTCATGGGTCCCGGACCAGTAATCGCGCCCGAGGAGCCGTAGGACACGATCGTGGAACTCGACAATTTCCCAGCGTTCCCAGTGTCCCGCCTGGTTGTTTGGGTGTTGCCCGACATCGTCGGCCATATCCAGGCCCAAGAGACTGAGCACCTGCGAGCACAACGAGGTTCCGCTGCGATGCATGCCCAGTACGATCACGATCGGCGTTCGGACAGGATCGTGCCGGCTGACGGACGGACTCAGAGAATGATCGCTCCGCGTCACAAGCATGGATTCGTAATTCTCGCTTTCACGATTTGTTGATGAGCCGCGCGTGGTCGTTAAAACATTCCGATCTTTGAGTCCATCGAGGAAGTATTGAAGATATAGAAATAACAACTGCTCCCATTTTTCAATTGTAAGTCATTTTTACAATCTAGATTGGGGGATAATTGCACACTATATCTATAAATTAAATCTTTTTCCCGCCGCGTTACTTGATAAAATTGAGTGTAGTAATTTTCTTATTTATGAAAAAATCGTTTCGAAGGGCGCATCTATGCATAAGCTCAAAATATTCCGCGGCATATCCCGCCTATTCGAGTTCTTTCTGCTGAGAACCGCGGCACTGCGAGCCTGAGTTTGGCCTGTTATCTCGGCGATTTTCACCGAGACGCGATGGAACCGCCCCCCTTCCAATTGCCGAGGCCGGATCGATTGAGGGCAATGCCATAGCGCACTATTTTTCCCCTCATCCGGCCCAACCGGAACCGGACGGCGCCCGCACCTCAGCGGATGTCGGATCAAGGAGGAGACATGGACGCGCAAGCGACCGGGGATCCCGGAGGCGGCAACGCCTGGGGACCTCACAACACGGTGACGGTGGTGGATCCGTCGCCGGTCAACTGGCTATCGATCACCTGGAACACGATGGAAGAGGCCAATCGCGTCGATCACGACGGGATCGGCCAGCCGAGCCTCGCGGAATCCTGGCGGTGGCTCGACGGCGAGACCCTCGAACTCAAGATGCGCGATGCCGTCTATCAGGATGGCGAGCCGTACAACGCCGCGATGTTCAAGCTCGGCTTCGACAAGGTGCAGGAATGGACCAACCCGCATCCGCCGGGCGCCTTCCTGAACTTCGCCCGGGACGTCACCTGCGAGGCGGTGGATGATCGGACCATCCGCATGCGCTTCCCCGGCGGCGATTCCGCGGCTCTGATGAAGCTGCGCGGCATGCACCTGCCGTCGACGCGCTTCTGGAACGAATGGGGCTTCATCGACCCGAAGACGGGATCGGCCGAAGGCCATTGGTGAGTCATCGACGCGCCCGGTCCGTGGGGGACTGGCCCGTTCGTGCTTACCGAGGGTGTCTCGCTGATCGACTCCCGCTCCGATCGTGTCGTGATGGAGCCCAACCCGACCTACTGGAACCCGGAGCGCAAGCCGACGGTCCGGATCGTCTACGACAACGGCATCGGTAAGGATGAGGGCATCAAGTCCGTGGCGTCCGGTGACGGCCGTGTGGACGTGGTGTTCGACCTGACGCCCGCGGAGGCCAAAACCTTTCCGCAGAGCGACAAGGGCAGGATCCAGACGAAGAAGGCCAAGACGATCCTCACCGGCGTCTTCAACGAGACCAAGCCCGATTCCGTCTGGCGCGATCCCGCCGTGCGGCAGGCCCTCAACCGCGCCATCGATCGGCAGTTCGTGCTCGACCAGGGCGCGCACGGCTACGGCACGGTGATCCCGGCCTTCATCCAGCCCGGCCGCTACGGGGCCGATCCTGGCATGAGCCCGATCCCGCACGATCCGGAGGCCGCACGCGCGGTTCTGGAGAAGGCGGGCCTCGGTGGACGGGAGATCATGATCGTCGCCTCGCCGAGCTGGCAGGGCGTGGTCGCGGCGATCGGGCAATGCCTGTCCAAGATCGGCCTCTCGGCGCGCTTCGTCAGCGATCGCGGCGCCCTGCCGGAGGATTTCGACGTCAAGATCGAATGGTATTTCGATTGGACGCCGCAATATCCGGTCGCCTGCGTGCACCGCGAGTTCTTCGGTAAGGACGCGACCCTGCGCCAGGGTCCGGAGGATCCGGAGTTCGACGCCCTCTACGAGAAGCTCCTGCACACGCCGGCAGAGCGGACGGAGGAGGTCGTTCGGGAGGTGGAACGGTACATCCAGGACAGGTCCAAGGCCCTGTTCCTGTATTCACCGTTCACGCTGTTCGCGGTCTCCGACCGGGTGGCGTTCACGGCCTACGACACCTGCATGTCCGAACTCGCCGAGACCCGCATCAAGGGCTGACAACACAACCAACCGGCGCGGAGTGATCCGCGCCGGTTCTCAATCGGATTGAACACGCGCGGGCCGCATGATCGTCGCGACAGCGGGGCATATCGATCACGGCAAGACCGCGCTGGTGAAGGCGCTCACCGGTATCGATGCCGACCGGCTGCCCGAGGAGAAGGCCCGGGGCATCACCCTTGATCTCGGCTTCGCCTACGCGCCGGAGGGCGGGCTCCTCAAAACGCCGATCGGCTTCGTCGACGTTCCGGGTCACGAGCGCTTGGTACGCACCATGGTGGCGGGCGCCACCGGCGTCGCCTGTGCGCTGCTCGCGGTCGCGGCCGACGACGGGATCATGCCGCAGACCCGCGAGCACGTCGCGATCCTCGACCTCCTGGGGTTGAGCCGCGGGGTCGTGGCGATCACCAAGACCGACCGGGCGGACCCGGCGCGCATCGCCGCCGTGACCGCGGAGATCGGCACGTTGCTCGCCGAAACCGGGCTCGCCGCTGCGCCGATCCTGCCCTGCTCGGCCCTGACAGGAGCCGGGATCGCCGACCTCGCCCGCCATCTCGAAGCCCTGGGTTACGCCGGCGAGACCGATGTCGCCGCACGCGGATTTCGCCTCGCCGTCGATCGCCACTTCACGGTGCCGGGGGCGGGCCTCGTGGTGACCGGCGCCGTGCATGCCGGCACGGTTCGCGTGGGCGACCGGCTGCTGATCTCCCCCGGCGGATACGAGGCGCGGGTCCGCGCGATCCGCGTCCGCGACGGCGAAGCCGGCTCGGCGCAGGCCGGGGAACGCTGCGCCCTCAACCTGACCGGCCCAAGACTCACGCGGGAGGCGGTCGGCCGCGGCCACTGGATCCTGGTGCCGGACCTTCACGGGCCGACCGTTCGCCTCGACGTGGCGCTGCGTCTCCTGCCCGGCTCAGCGCGGCCGTTGCGGCATCACGCGCCCGTCCACGTGCATCTCGGCGCCGCCGCGGCCACCGGCCGGGTGCTGCTGGAGGCCCATGGCGCAGTATCCCCCGGTGCGGCAGCCCACGCGATCCTCACGCTGGATGCGGGGCTCGGCGCGCTGGCCGGCGACCGCTTCATCCTGCGCGACATCTCGGCGACACGCACCCTTGGCGGTGGCCGGGTCATCGACATCGATGGGCCGCGCCGCGGCGCCTGGGCTCCCGGACGGCGTGCCGTCGTGGAGGCGCTCGATCGGGCGGACGATCGCCGGGCGCTGGAGTGCCTGCTCGCCGCGTCGGAAACCGGCATCGGCCTCGGCCGCTTCGCTCGCTTGCGCAACCTGCCGCCCGAGACGGGAGAGGCCCTGGCGGCGGACCTCGGCGCGGTCGTGATCAAGGCCGGCGCGGCGCGGCTGGCCTTCTCCGGGGCGCGGGTCGCGGCACTGGTCCTGCGCGTGCTGGCCGAACTCGACCGGGCTCATGCCGATGCACCCGACAATCCCGGCCTGCTGGTCGAAGAAATCACCGGTGCGATGCCGGACCCGGACCGGCCGGTCCTCGCAACGGCCCTCGACCGGCTTCTGCGGGATGGCCTAATCGCGCGCAGCGGCCGTCTGTTCCACCGTTCGGGCCACATCGCACGCCTGCAACCGGCCGACGCCGCGCTCTACGCTGCGATCCGGGCCGTTCTGGACGCGGCCGGGCGCGATCAGCCCCGGCTCGCGCTCCTCGCCGAACGGCTCGGGCGCGATCCGGATGTCTTGCGCCCGCTCCTCGACAAGATCGGCCGCATCGGCTGGCTCCACCGGATTTCGAAGAGCTACTACATCCCGCCGGTAATCCTCACCGACCTTGCGCGGATCGCCCGGGACGTGGCGGCGCAGCATCCGGAGGGACTTCTGACCGTGGGGCAGTTCCGCGAGGCCGCCGGCATCGGGCGGAATCTCACGATGCCGCTCCTCGAATTCTTCGACGCGCGGGGGTTCACGCTCCGCATCCCAGAGGGACGGCGTATCCGGGCGGACTGGAGCGCGGTGGAGAACGAGGAGTTGGTGGTGCCGCAAGAGGGATTCGAACCCCCGACCCCCTCATTACGAATGAGGTGCTCTACCAGCTGAGCTATTGCGGCCCGGGCCCCAACGGAGGCCATGCCCGGCGCGCGATCGAGCGCTTCGGACGTGGCAGGCTCATAGCGGCCCGCCCTGCTTTAGGCAAGGCCGGAGCCGTGCCGGATCGCGATCACGCGTCGGATTGGGCGGTCAGCTCGTCGCGCAGGAAGGCCGTCACCGCGGACCGGTCCACGCCCGGCGCGATGAAGCTCTGGCCGATTCCGCGGGCGAGGATGAAGATCAGTGCGCCGTCCCGCACCTTCTTGTCCTGCGCCATCGCGTCCACGATCGCCTCGGCGCCGCCGCACCCGCCCGGGACCGCCTGTAGGCGGGTCGGCAGGCCCGCGAGCGCCAGATGGTTGGCGACGCGGCCGGCCTCCTGGCCGGCACACAGGCCGAGCCGGGCCGAGAAGCGGAACGCCAGCGCGAGACCGATCGCGACGCCCTCGCCATGGACCAGTCGCGCCGAATCGTAGCCGGTCAGGCGTTCAAGGGCATGCCCGAAGGTGTGGCCGAGATTGAGCAGGGCGCGCTCGCCATCCTCCCGCTCGTCGCGGGTCACGACCGCAGCCTTGGCGCGGCAGCAGGCCGCCACGGCCGCCTCGCGCTCCGGTCCACCGGCGAAAATGCCCCGCCAGTTCGCCTCGCACCAATCGAAGAAGCCCGAATCGGCGATCAGCCCGTACTTGGCGACCTCGGCGTAGCCGGCGCGCATCTCGCGCTCCGACAGGGTGTCGAGGGTCGCGGTATCGGCCAGCACGAGGCGGGGCTGATGGAAGGCGCCGATCAGGTTCTTGCCGAGGGGCGCGTTGATGCCGGTCTTGCCGCCGACCGAGGAATCGACCTGCGCGAGCAGGCTGGTGGGCACCTGCACGAAGCGCACGCCCCGCCGCAGGGTTGCGGCGGCGAACCCCGCGAGGTCGCCGACCACGCCGCCGCCGAGCGCCACCACGAGGTCCCCACGCTCCACCTTGAGGCCGAGCAGCCCGTCGCAGACCGCGGCGTAGCCCGCGTAGGATTTCGAGCCTTCGCCGGGCGCCACCGTCACCACGCCCGTCTGCAGGCCGGCCCGCTCCAGGCTCTCCCGCAGGCGGCCGGCATAGAGCGCCCCGACCGTCTCGTCCGTGACGATCGCGGCCCGGCGACCGCCGAGTGCGGCCACCGCCTCGCCCGCCGTATCGATCAGGCCGCGCCCGATCCGGATGTCGTAGGCACGGCCGCCGTCGAGGGGGACGTGGACGGTCAGCGGTTCGGGGCGGGGCGTGGGCTCGGTCACGGTCAATGAATTCCTACTGCGCGGCGAGCGAGATCGAGCGCTCGCCACTGAGATGCGCGTCCAGCGCCTCCAGCACGTCCTGCACGACCCGGTCGTGCGAGACCTCCCGCGAGATCACCATCACGTCGGCCGCGGCGTAGACAGGGTGGCGGACCGCCATCAGCTCGCGCATCGTCGCCTCGGGGTCCTCGGTCTGGAGGAGCGGTCGGTTGCCCCGCTTGCGCACCCGCCGCATCAGGACGTCGAGGTCGGCCTTGAGCCAGACCGAGATCGCCGATTCCGTGATGCGCAGGCGGGTGGCCTCACGCAGATAGGCGCCGCCGCCAGTGGCCAGCACCAGGGGCCCGGCCCGCAACAGGCGCGAGATCACGCGCTCCTCGCCGTCGCGAAAGCTCGGCTCGCCGTAGATGGCGAAGATGTCGGGGATGGTCAGACCGGCCGCCGCCTCGATCTCGATGTCGGCGTCCTTGAAGATCAGACCCAGGCGGCTCGCGAGGCGCCGGCCGACGGTGCTCTTTCCGGCTCCCATCAACCCCACGAGCACGATCGAGCGCAGGCCGAGCGCGCGGCGCAGCCGCGCCTCGATCGGTTCGCCACCCTCCGCCTCGCCCACCGACTCCTGCATCACCCCGTGTACCGCCGCTTCCAACATCCGTCGCACCGCTTCGATTCGGTGCCCCCTTGGCCGCACCGGGCGCACGGCGCCGGGCGATCCTCCATCCTGCGGCAGGCTCTTAGCGCGATTCAAGCGGCCAGCGAAACGCATCGCTGTGTCGTTGTGGGCCTTGTCAGCGCCTTGTTCGCATGGTCGAAACCGGGCACCCGCGTCGGTTGGGAAAAGCCGCCGCCCGTTTTCCCCCGCCGACCGTATCGTCTGCCCGAGGTTCGACCGACGTGCCGACCCTGTTCCGTTTCTTCGCCACCCTTGCGATCCTGGCGGGTCTCGTCTTCGCGGCGATGTTCGCGCTCGCGACCTTCATTCAGCCGACGCCGCGGGAGATGAGCGTGGCCATCCCCGCCTCGAAGCTGCAGCCCGGCAACCGTTGAGCGCGACGGAGGACGGCGGCGGCGACGGGGCGTCCAGCACCGAGGTCGCCGATTATCTCGACATGCTGGCCGCCGAGCGCGGTGCCAGCGCCAACACCCTGGCCGCCTATCGGCGCGACCTGGATGATTATCTGGCCTACCTCGTCCGTTCGGGGATCGCCCGCGATGCCGTGAATGCCGGGACGCTGCGCGCCTTCCTGGTCGATCTGGAGACGCGCGGTCTCAAGGCCTCGTCGGCGGCGCGGCGCCTGTCCTGCGTGCGCGGTTTCCACAAGTTCCTGTACGCAGAGGGTCTCGCCGAGGTCGACCCGAGCGTCGCGGTCTCGGGACCGCGCCAGGGCCGCACGCTGCCCAAGATCCTGTCGGTGGTCGAGGTCGACCGCCTCCTGGCCGTCGCGCAGGCGGCTGCCGACGCCGAACAGGCGCCCGGCCCGGCCCGGCGGTCGCGCCGGATGATGTGCCTGCTCGAACTCCTCTACGCCACGGGCCTGCGCGTATCCGAACTCGTTTCCCTGCCCCGGGCTGCGGGGGCGAGCCGCGAGCGATACCTGATCGTCAAGGGCAAGGGCGGACGCGAGCGCCTCGTGCCGCTCACCGACGCGGCCCGCGCCGCCATGACGGTCCATCTTTCGGCGGTGCCGGAGGAAAGCCCGTGGCTCTTCCCCGCCGACAGCGACAGCGGCCATCTGACCCGGCAGGCCTTCGCCCGCGACCTGAAGGCCGCAGCTTTGGCGGCCGGATTGCGGCCGGACCGCGTGAGCCCGCACGTGCTGCGCCACGCCTTCGCCAGTCATCTGCTGCAGAACGGGGCCGATCTGCGCATCGTCCAGGAATTGCTCGGCCACGCCGATATCTCGACCACCCAGATCTACACCCACGTGCTCGATGAGCGCCTGAAGGCGATGGTCCGGGATCTGCACCCGTTGATGGACGGCTGACGGACTGTCGCGGAACGGCCGGTCACAAGGGCGTTTACGGGAAGCCCAGACGGCGTCGGGGGCGTTTCAGCGTCGGCAACCATGTCCTGTCGCAATGACGCGGCGCGTGCCCTGACGCTTGCGACGATTGTTCTTGTATGCCGAACTGCCTAAATGTGACGGATCGCCATACCGGTACGCGAGCCAGACTTTACCAGAGAGAGATCAATCCATGCCAGGCCCGACTGCTCTGCAGAGCGGCGCTGTGCCGAACCAGTCGGATCATGCAACCGTCGACCCGTCGACGCAGCAGGAGCGGCAGCGGCTCGACAACCAGCTGTGCTTTGCGGTCTACGCCGCCGCACACGCCTTCGGCCGCGCCTATCGCAACCTCCTCGGCCGCTACGAGCTGACTTATCCACAATATCTCGTGCTGCTGGTGCTGTGGGAACAGGACGGCCTGTCGGTCAAGGAGATCGGCAACCGCCTGTTCCTCGATTCCGGCACGCTGACCCCGTTGCTGAAGCGCCTCGAAGCGTCGGGCCGCGTGCGTCGGGCCCGGGACCGGGTCGATGAGCGGCAGGTCAGCATCTTCCTGACACCGGCCGGCGCCAAGCTGCGCGACGTCCTCGCCTGCATCCCCGACGATGCCGGCGGCTTGACCGGCCTCGATACGGAGGGCCGGAAGGCCTTGCTTCACGATCTTGTGACGCTGCGGATGGGCCTGCAGGCCGGCATCATCGCGGATTAGAGCGCTCCCTGCCGCCCGCGCACCGGTTCGGCTCGAGAGGGCGTATCGCGACCAGGGTGCACAGCGGCGCACGATGGCGGCGCGATCGGGTACGGACTTCAACGGTCCCGAAACAGGTCGGGGGCGGCCCTTCGGCCACCCCCGGGGTCACAATCCGTGCGGACGGAACTTAGGACTGCGTCTTCAGGTAGGCGATCACGTCGTTGATCTTCTTATCGTCCGGATAGCCCTGGAAGATCATCTTGGTGCCGGGCACCTTCGCCTTCGGGTTCTTCAGCCACTCGTGCAGATTGGCCTCGTCCCAGGTGATGCCCGAATTCTTCAGGGCCGCCGAGTAGCTGTAGCCTTCGTAGGTGCCCGCCTTGCGGCCCACGACGCCCTTCAGATCAGGTCCGACGCCATTCTTCTGAAAGTTGTGGCAAGCCTTGCAGGGGGCGAACGCCTTCTCGCCGGCGGCCGCGTCTCCGGCCTCCTGGGCCTGAACCGAGAGCGGAACCAGAACGGCAAGGACGGCGCCGAGAACGAGTGAACGCATGGATTTCCTCCTATTGGCCGCCGTCGCGGCAGCACTGTGGGCAGAATGGTCCTGCCTGGAATAGGTCTAATTGAAGTTACAGCCAAGGCGCAACGGTCCCACCCGGCCCAGCCCCCCGCCCGACCGCGACGGCGACCGGCAAAGCCTGAGCGCATCATCGCGATCCCGGCTCGGTGCGGCACATCGAAGCCACGCCGCGCGCCGGCTCATGGACCGAGACACCGTACGAAGGCCTCATCGGTCACGGGCCGGCTTGTGGCCCCGGTCGCCCGTCCTGTAAGCCTCATGATGCCGTGCAGACCGACGAACGACCGCTTCCGACAAGCCTGACGCGCCTGCTCGCCGCGACCCCATCCGCGCGGCTGCCGCCGAGGGAGCACAGGCTGCCCGCGCGGGATGGCGCGTCCGCCCATGTTGCACTGGAATCCGCCTTGCTGCGGGGCTTCGTGTGCGGCGTATCGGGCCTGGTCTGGCTGGTCGTGATGCTGCTGATCGTCCGCCATATCGTGGGTTAGGGGGCTCCCCGGGGCCCTGTGGACAGCGACGATCCACGCATGCGTCCGGCCGATCAATCAAGACTTGTCCGGTCAAATCCGCTATCGACAGGCGATGCTGCGGCCAAGATTGTTCTTGGCCTGCGCGGCAGGCGCTCTGTGCGAGGAACCAGACCATGTCGCTGACCGGGCGCTTCTGGTTTCGAAAATCCTGGACGGGGCGGCTCGTGCTGCTGGTCGAGGAGGAGAAGCCCCGGTGGTTCGGCCGTGGCGCCGGAAAGCCGCGCTGGCGCAATGCCCGATTGCTCGATTTCGCGGAGCCAGAATTGCGGCCGCTGATGATGATGGAGAAGCATCAGCACGCAAACGCCGGATCCGCACAGGTGCGCACCCTACGGCCGGTCCCCGTGCCTACAGAAATGCGGTCGGCCAACGGCTGAGCCGCGGCCTTGCGTGCGCTGGCCGGCCCGGATCACCACGTGAGCGCCGTGCCCCGCCCGGGGCCCGTTCTCGGAGGTGACGGGATCATGCCGCGCTATTTCTTCCACACGCAGATCGGCGACGACCTGATCAGCGATCCGACCGGCGTCGAGCTGCGCGACCCGGACGCAGCCTGGGACAAGGCACGCGACACGATCCGTGCGGCCCTGCGCGAGCAGGGGGACCAAGCCCGGCTCCTGACCGCTTGCCTGATCGTCGCCGATGCGGCTGGCGACATCGTGCTGGAATTTCCGTTCAGCGAGGTGGTCGCCATTCCGACCACGGACGATCCGATCCTGCACTGACAGCGGCGCGATGCGCTCAAGCGCCCTACATCGCGTCGACCGCGAGTGATCAGGATCTGCGCCACGATGGATACACCCCCGAACGACCTCGACGCGCATGCGCTCGGCCAGGCTGCGCCCGCCAAGGGCTTGGCGCGGGAGGCCTGCCCCTACGCCGAGGGCACGCAGGCCCGCGCGCTCTGGCTCGCTGGTTACGATGCGGCGCTGGCGGACGGCGCTGAGCCCATAACGGGCGGCATCGCCGAGCATCCGATCAACGGGGGGCGGTGATGGACGCCCGGACCGGAGCCCATCCCGGCGCCGCCGCGCATCCGGCCCTGGACCGCAAGGCGGTCGGCGCCGTGGTGCTGGGCAACGCGCTCGAGTTCTATGACTTCACGGTCTACGCCTTCTTCGCCAAGCCCATCGGGGCGGCGTTCTTCCCGGCGACCGACCCGACCCACAGCCTGCTCGCATCGCTGGCGCTGTTCGGCATCGGCTACGTCATGCGGCCGATCGGCGGGGCCTTGATCGGCGCCTTCGCCGATCGCGCCGGGCGCAAACCCGCGATGCTGATCACGATCGCGCTCATGGCGCTCGGCATGCTGATGCTGGCCGTTTGCCCGTCCTACGCGGCGATCGGCGGCTGGGCGCAGGTGATCGTCATCGCGGGGCGGCTGATCCAGGGCCTGGCGCTCGGCGGCGAGGTCGGCCCGTCCACCGCCTACCTGCTGGAGGCCGCACCCCCGGACCGGCGCGGCTTCGTGACCAGCTGGCAGATCGCCAGTCAGGGCTGCGCCGCCCTGTTCGCCGGGATCGTGGCCACCACCCTGGCGCTCGTCGTCGGCGATCAGGCGATGAGCGAGTGGGGCTGGCGGCTGATGTTCGTGCTGGGCCTCGGCGTCGTGCCGGTCGGCCTCGTCATCCGCAGCCACCTGCCGGAGACGGCAGGCGTCGAGGCGGATCCGAACGCGGCCGACTCGACCCTCGCGGTGGTCGGCCGGCTCCTGCGCGACCACGGCCGGCTGCTCGGTGTGACCTTCCTGGTGATCTCCGCCTCGACCGTCTCGAACGCCATCGGCACCAACATGCCGGTCTATGCCGGCGCGACGCTCGGCCTGAGCGAGACCGCCGCAACCGCGGTGCCGATTGCGCTGGGGCTCGCTTCGGTGGCGTTCCCGCTGCTGGGCGGCTGGCTGGCCGACCGGATCGGCCGGCGGCCCGTCATGATCTGGCCGCGGGCGCTGATCCTGATCCTGGCGGTCCCGGCCTTCGCCTGGGTGGTACAGGCGCCGAGCGCGGCCAGTGTCTACGCGGTGACGTTCCTGCTCTCGGCGCTCTCCTCCATCAACGCTGCCGCGGTGATCGTCGGCATCCCGGAGGCCCTGCCCCGGGCGGTGCGCAGCGCCGGCCTGTCGATCGTCTACGCGGTCTCGGTCTCGGTGTTCGGCGGCAGCACCAACTTCGTGGTGAACTGGCTGATCGCCACGACCGGAGACCGGCTTACGCCCGCCTACTACCTCGCGGCCTTCAGCCTCGTCGGGACGGTCGCGGCCTTCCTGATGCCGGAGACCCGCGGGCGCGACCTCGACTCGAACGAGGAGGCCGGGGCTCGCTGATCGGGTTGCCGGACTTTGGAGAGAGGCCTCCGCAGCAGGGCCTTGCGGACGCAAATACCGGGTTGGATAGGGCTGACGGGCGGGCGCGCAACTCCCTCCCCCGCAAAGGGGGGAGGGAGACGTGCGCTTCCAGTTCCCGATCCGTGAATATTGTAGCCCGCACGGGAGATGGGACTTGTCGCGCTCTGCCGCCCCTGCCGATCTCCGTCGGAGATCTGCAAATATCGCAGGGGATACGGTTGCCGCAGGCTCTTTCGTCGGCGCGGTGGGCCCGCGTCACCGATGTGTGATCGCGCACGCACGTCGCCCCAACGGAGCTGCTCCCTCGCGGCGATGCTAGGTTGTGAGCCGCGCTGGGCCTAGATCGGTCTAATGCCGACACCCCCTGAGACGCACCGCCCCCTGGTCCTCGCCGCGGTGATGGCGGCGATGTTCATGATCGCCATCGAGGCGACGATCGTCTCGACCGCGATGCCGCAGATCGCCGGTCAGCTCGGGGATCTCCACCTCTATGCCTGGGTGTTCGCGTCCTTCCTGCTGACCCAGACGGCCACCACGGTGGTGTTCGGCAAGCTTTCCGACCTCTACGGGCGCCGGCCGGTCCTGCTGTTCGGCATCGCGGTGTTCCTCCTCGGCTCGCTGCTCTGCGGCCTCGCGTGGTCGATGCCCTCGCTGATCCTGTTCCGCCTGGTGCAGGGGATCGGCGCGGGGGCGATCCAGCCGGTGAGCCTGACGGTGGTCGGGGATCTCTATTCGGCGCGGGAGCGCGGCCGGGTCCAGGGCTATCTCGCCAGCGTCTGGGGCATCTCGTCGGTGGCCGGCCCGCTGGTCGGCGGGCTGATCATCGGCCATCTGAGCTGGCCGTGGATCTTCTGGATCAACCTGCCGATCGGTCTCATCGCGGCGGGCCTGTTCCTCCGGTTCCTGCACGAGGGCGTCGAGCGCCGCAGCCGCCAGATCGACGTGATCGGCGCAGGCTTGTTCACCGCCGCGATCGCGGCTTTGATGATCGCGCTGACCCAGGCGGGCGAGTCGGCTGCAGCAGCGCTTTGGCCGGGCGTGGCCTTCGTGGTCGCCGCGCTCCTGTTCGTGCTGCAGGAGCGCCGCGCGCCCGACCCGATGCTCGACATCCGCCTGTGGATGCAGCGGCCGATCGCCACCGCCAACACCGCGACGCTCCTGTCCGGCATGACGGTGATCGGGCTCACGGCCTTCCTGCCGATGTACGTCCAGGGCGTGCTGCAGCAATCGCCGCTGATCGCCGGCCTGACCCTGACCCTGATGGTGCTGGGCTGGCCGATCGGCGCGACGACCGCGGCGCGCAGCTTCGTGCGCTTCGGCCTGCGCCCGATCCTGCTGGTCGGCGCGGTACTCCTGCCGCTCGGGGCCACCGCGTTCGTCGCCCTGGGGCCATCGACCTCACCCGCCGTGGCGGCTGCGGGCTCGATCGTGATGGGGCTGGGCATGGGCTTCCTGTCCACCGCCGCCATCGTGATCATCCAGGACAGCGTCGCCTGGGCGCAGCGCGGGGCCGCCACCGCGTCGAACATTTTTGCGCGCAACCTGGGCTCGACGCTCGGCGCGACTGCGCTCGGCGCCGTCCTGAACTACCGGCTGGCGCATCCGACGAGCGGGGCCACGGTCAGTTCGGATGAACTCCGGCGCCTGCTCGACGATCCGTCGAGCCTCGGCGCTGGCGGCGAGGCGATCCGGGCCGGGCTGCAGCATGCGCTCCACGGGACGTTCTGGACCGTCTTTGCGATCGCCGTGCTGACCCTGCTCCTGTCGCTCCTCGTGCCGCCCGTTGCGATCTCGGAGGGGCCGCGCGAGCTCGCGGTGGAGTAGGCGGCGAGCCTGGATGCTTCCGTGCCGCGGCCTCATGCATTAGCCTCCCACCATGCCCCTCGTTCCACCCCCGCGCCCCGCCGCCCCGCCCGCGACGGACATCCCGCCGACCAGCGTGCTGACTGCGAACCAGCCCGAATGGTCGGTGGGCGACCTCGCGGGCGCGCTGAAGCGCACCCTCGAAGACGCGTTCGGCCATGTGCGCCTGCGCGGCGAGATCTCGGGCTATCGCGGGCAGCACGGCTCGGGCCATGCCTACTTCTCGCTGAAGGACGGGCAGGCGCGCATCGATGCGGTGGTCTGGAAGGGCGTGTTCGGGCGCCTGCGCCAGCGGCCCCAGGAGGGGCTGGAGGTGATCGCCACCGGGCGCATCACCACCTTCGCGGGCAAATCGTCGTACCAGATCGTGGTCGAGAGCCTGGAGCCGGCGGGCCTCGGCGCCTGGATGGCTTTGCTGGAGGAGCGCAAGAAGCAGCTTGCCGCCGAGGGGCTGTTCGCGCCCGAGCACAAGCGCGCGATCCCCTACCTGCCGCGCGTCGTCGGCGTCGTCACCTCGCCCACCGGCGCGGTGATCCGGGACATCCTCCACCGGTTGGAAGATCGCTTCCCGCGTCCCGTCCTGGTTTGGCCGGTGCGGGTTCAGGGCGACGGCGCGGCCGAGGAGGTCGCCGCCGCGATCCGCGGCTTCAACGCCCTGAAGCCCGGCGGCTCGATCCCGCGCCCGGACGTGCTGATCGTCGCCCGCGGCGGCGGCTCGATCGAGGATCTCTGGGCGTTCAACGAGGAATGCGTGGTCCGCGCCGCCTTCGAGAGCGCGATCCCGCTGATCTCGGCGGTGGGTCACGAGACCGACACCACGCTGATCGACTACGTGTCCGATCGCCGCGCCCCGACCCCGACCGGAGCCGCCGAGATGGCGGTGCCGGTCCGGGCCGACCTGATCGCCACGGTGGCGGATCTCTCCGCCCGTGCGTTCGGCGCGGTCGGGCGCCGGATCGAGCGCGACCGGGTGGACCTGCGGGCGCTGGGGCGGGCCTTGCCGAGCGCCGATGCCCTGCTGGCGGCCAAGCGTCAGCGGCTCGATCTCGCGGAGGCGCGCCTCGCCCCGGCCCTGGCCGCGGGTGCAAGCCGGCATCGGGCACGGCTCCAGCTCCTGCTCGACCGGATGGCGCGGCGTTCGCCCGATGTGGCGCTGGCCAATGCCCGCGCCCGGTTGGCGCGGATCGATCACCGGCCGCTCCACGCCCTGCGCAACGACGTGCAGCGCAAGGGCGAGGCGCTGGTCCAACTCGGGCGCCGCCTTGTCGTCGCCCGCGACGCGAGCCTGGAGCGGGCCCGCGCCCTGCAGGCGCGCCGGACCGACCGGCTGCTCGCCCTGTCCGACCGCCTGGCCCAGGCCGGCGCGCGCGGGATCGAGCGGCGCCGGGATCGCCTGGAGGGGCTGGCCGGGCTCCTCGGCTCGCTCAGCTACCATGCCGTGCTCGAACGGGGTTACGTGCTGGTCCGGGACGCCGCCGGCCTGCCGATGCGCCGCGCCGCCGAGGCTGCCGCCGCCACGCGTCTCAGTCTGCAGTTTTCGGACGGGACTGTCGCCGTCGTGCCGGAGGGGGAGCGGGATCCGGACGACTCGCCCAAGCGCCGGACTGGCGCGCGGCCGACCTCAACCTCTTCTCGCCCGACGGAACGGCGTAGCGCGAAGCCGGCCAGCCCGGTGCGGCAGGGCTCACTGTTCGACGCCTGACAGGGTGGCGGGTTGAAGAAACGCATCGCTGCAATCCACCCGGTCGTCCCGTCGCTGTGCGGGCGAAGCCGGCAGAAGCGACCCGATTAATGATACGACGACGGTAAAACGCCCTCTCGAAGACGTGCAGGCCAGCCCGCGCGGCACCCGTTCAGCCCGGCTCTGGCCCGACCCGGTAGTGGTAGCGGTACAACTCGCGCTCGAATCCGAGGCTGCGATACAGCGCCCGCGCGGGGGTGTTCTCCGCTACCACCTGCAGGCAGGCGGCCTCGGCCCCCTGGGCCCGGCTCCAGCGGAGCAACGCCCCCACGGCGCGCCGGGCATGGCCGCGGCCGCGCAGGGGCGCGGGGGTCGCGACCGACTCGATCACCAGCAACCCGCGGTCGAGGACCCCGAAGGCGATCGCCCCGATCCCGTCCTCTGCGGCCGTGCTGGAGAAAACCCGCGGCAGCATCAGGGCCGCGACCGTGTCGCGAAACACCTGCGCGGCCGCGGCGTCGGCCTGGTTCACCGCGTCGCGAAGCGCCAGCCACTCCGCGCCGGGCGCCGTCGCGACGGTGCCGGACGGGTCGAGCGTATCCGGCACGCCGTCGAGGGTGCGGTACAGGGTGCAGGTCTCGTCAACGACCGCGTAGGCGCCGTGTGCGAGGAGCGGCTCCATCTGCGGCGCGATGGCGGGAATGCGGAAGATCGGGCGCTGGCCGAGGCTCCGGTAGAGCGCGCAAGCTGCCGCGATAGCAGGCTCGGGGGCGCCGCTTCCGCGCATCGGATTGACCGAGTTCTGCCGCTTCGACCGGCCGCCCGCGGCGCGCAGCAGATAGCCCTCAAGCAGGATCTGGCGCGGGCTCGGCCAGGCGTTGAGGCAGGCCTCATCCACGCGCCAGGCCAGATCGGAATCCCCGGTCATGATGTCCTCCTGGCGCGGTGATCGCATGCCGCGGGAACGCGGCCAACGGACCTCCGGCCAAGAGTTTTGCCGTGCGGCGTCGCGTACGCTTGAAGCATTCCAGGCCCGCGCGATGTCTTCGCGATGTCCGAACCCGAATACCTGTTCTGCCTGCACTTTCTCGGCGGGTCTGCCCGAAGTTGGGCGCGGCTCGCCGAGGCGCTCGACGGCGTCGTGACATGCGTACCCATAGACTTGCCGGGCTTCGGCGAGGAAGCCGGCATGACCGGTTTCTCGGTCGACGCAATGGCCGATCACATAGCGGAGGCCATCCGCGCCCGCGCACCCGCTTCCTACGGGATCGCGGGGCACAGCATGGGGGCCAAGGTGGCGTTGGCCCTGGCGCGCCGCTCCGAGGTCGGGGCGCCCGGTCTTGCCGGCCTCACCGACCTGATCCTGGTGTCCGGCTCGCCGCCGAGCCCCGAGCCGATCCCGGAGGAGCGCCGCACCCGGATGGGGGCCTGGATCGACGCGGATCCCGAGACGCGGGCGCGGGAGGCCAGGGCCTTCGTGCGCGAGAATGTTGGGACTACCCTGGATCGCGCGATCGAGGACGCGGCTGTGGCCGATGTGCTCCGGGCCGCGCCGGAAGCCTGGAAGGCCTGGCTCGAGTCCGGTGCCCGGGAGGATTGGTGCCGCCGCATCGGCGTCCTGCGCACGCCGGCCTTGATCCTGGCCGGTTCGGAGGATGCCGATCTCGGCGCGGACGCGCAGCAGGCGCTGATGGCGCCCCATCTCGCGCAGCATCGCCGCGTGACCGTCGATGGCGTCGGCCATCTCCTGCCGCTGGAGCGCCCCGACCTCCTGGCCGGGTCGGTGCGCGAGCATTTCGCCACGCGGGACGCGGCGCCCGTCGCCGGCCCGCCCGAAGTTCCGGCCGCCTACGCGACGCTGATCGCCTCCGAGCGGGTCAACAGCCGGCTGCGCGAAGCACTGAACACCCGTGCCGAGCCGGATGATTCCGCCTACCGGCCGGAGGCCATCGACCCGGTGGAACTCGCGATCCTGCGTGCCGCCCTCGCCCGGGTCCTGCCCGAGGCCGGCCTCGACCTGGCCGCACGGATCGACCGCCGCCTCGCCTCCGGACAGGGCGACGGCTGGCGCTTCTCGGCCCTGCCCGCCGACCCGGACGCCTATCGGGCCGCGCTGCGGACCCTCGATGCTGCCGCACGCGCGGCCCACGGCCGCCCGTTCGTGGCCCTCGACACCGACAACCAGGACGCGCTGCTGACGCTCTGCCAGCGGGGCGAACTGACGGTTCCGGACACACTCGGCGGCCGGCTCGACGCCGACCGGATGCGCTTCTGGTTCGAGGACCTGCGCGGCGACGCGGCCCGGCTCTGGCTCAGCCATCCGGCGGCCCTGGCGCGGATCGGTTTCTCGGGGATCGGCGCCGGCGGCGACCGGCCTGATGCGATCGCCACGGACCTGCCCGGCTTCCACGCGGTCGGGCTCGACACGCCCGAGGCCTGGGAACCACGACCGTCACACGGGGAGACTGCACGATGAACTTCGCGGGGATGCGGACCTACCGCGAGGATGACGTCGTCGATGCCGTGATCGTCGGCACCGGGGCGGGCGGCGCGCCGCTTCTCGCCCGCCTCGCCGCAGCGGGCCTGAAGGTCGTGGCCCTGGAGGCCGGACCGAACTTCACACCGGAGCGCTTCGCCTTCGACGAGACCCTGGCCGACGAGATCTACTGGACGGATGAGCGTCTCAGCGGCGGCTCGACGCCGGAGGCCTTCGGCGGCAACAACAGCGGCACCGGCGTCGGCGGCTCGACGCTGCACTGGGGCGCCTTCGTGCCGCGGGCCGATGCCCGCGACCTGCGGCTCCACATGGAGACCGGCGAGGGCGTCGACTGGCCCCTCGGCTATGACGACCTGCTGCCGTATTACGAGCGCGTCGAGCGCTTCATCGGCGTCTCGGGGGCGCAGAGCTATCCGTGGGATGCCGACCGGCGCTATCCCCTGCCCCCGGTGCCGCGCAACGGCCCCGCGCAGATCATGGCGCAGGCCTGCGAAGCCCGGGGCATCCGCTGGGCCGATGCGCCTGCGGCCGTGGTCTCGCGGGACTTCCAGTCCGAGGACGGACCCCACCGCGGCGCCTGCATCAATTGCGGCTACTGCCACCAGGGCTGCCGCAACGGCGCCAAGGCCAGCATGGATGTCACCTACCTGCCGATGGCGCTGGCCCGCGGTGCGGAGATCCGGGCCGAGGCGTTCGTGCACGGCCTGGAGCGCGGCACGGACGGGCGCATCACCGCCGTGGTCTACCGGCAGGACGGCCAGGACCGGCGCCAGCGTTGCGCCACGGTCTTCCTCTGCGCCGGCGCCGTCGAGACGCCGCGGCTGCTGCTGCATTGCGGGCTGGCCAATTCCAGCGACCAGATCGGCCGGAACTACATGGGCCATGTGGCGACGCAGGTCTGGGGCACCTTCCCGCACGAGGTGCGGATGAACCGCGGCTATCCCTCGTCGCTCATCACCGAGGACTTCATCCGCGCGGGCTCGGATTTCGCCGGCGGCTACCTGATCCAGAGCCTCGGCGTGGTGCCGGTGACCTTCGGCAACGCGGTGGCGCGCGGGCGCGGCCTGTGGGGCAAGCCGCTCCTCGACTATCTCGACCGCTACAACAACCTCGCCGGCATCGGCATCAACGGCGAGACGCTGCCCTGCGACGCCAACGTGCTGACGCTCTCCGACGAAACCGACGCGCGCGGGATGCGCAAGCCCCAGATCAGCTTCGGCTACGGCACCAACGAGAACCGCCTCAACGCCCACGCCACGCAGGTGATGCGTGACCTGTGGGAACAGGCCGGCGCCGACGACATCTGGGTGCTGGAGCGCGTCGCGCACACGCTGGGCACCTGCCGGATGGGCCGCGACGGGTCGAGCGCCGTGGTTGATCCGCAGGGCCGCAGCTTCGACATCGACAATTTGTGGATCTGCGACGGCTCGACCTTCCCGAGTTCGCTGGCTGCCAACCCGGCGCTGACTATCATGGCGCTGAGCCTGCGCACCGCCGACGCGTTTCTGGGCGGCGGATCGGCCGGGCGGGGCTGAGGTCCGGCCGGCGCACGGTGAAACGGCGCAGCGTGGCGGACGCGGCGGCAGCCTGAGACGCGCGAGGGGCGTTCCGTCGGCCTACGCGGCCCGCACCGTCGTGAGGAAGCGATCGACCTCCGCGAAGAGGTGCTCGGACTGGCGCGAGAGTTCGGAGGCCGCCCCGAGGACCTGGCTCGCCGCCGCCCCCGTCTCCTCGGCGGCATCCGCCACGCCCGCGACGTTGCTCCTCACCGCGCCGGTGCCCTGCGCCGCCTGGGTGACGTTGCGCACGATCTCCTGGGTCGCCGAGCCCTGTTGCTCTACCGCCGCGGCGATCGTGGTCGCCACCCCGCTGAGATCCTGGATCCGCCCGGTGATCACCCCGATCGCCGTCACCGCCTGGCCGGTCGAGGCCTGGACCCGCGTGATCTGCCCGGAGATCTCATCGGTGGCCTTGGCGGTCTGCTCGGCGAGCGCCTTGACCTCCGAGGCGACCACCGCAAAACCGCGGCCGGCGGCACCGGCCCGGGCCGCCTCGATCGTGGCGTTGAGCGCCAGGAGGTTGGTCTGGCTCGCGATCGAGGCGATCAGCCCGACCACATCGCCGATGCGCGCGACCGCCCCACTCAGCTCCTGCACCAGCGCGGTGGTCCGATCGGCCTCCGAAGCCGTCGCCTGCGCGAGTTCCGCGGAGCCCTGCACCTGTCGGCCGATCTCAAGAACCGAGGAGCCCAGTTCCTCGGCCGCCGCCGCCACGGTGCTGACGTTGCTGGCGGCCTGCTCGGCGGCGGCCGCCACGGTGGTGGATTGGTCGGCCGTCTGGGCCGCGGTGGCGCTCATGGTCTGGGCGGTGGCCTGCAATTCGGTGGCCGACGCCGAGACGAGGTCGATGATGCTGCCGACCGCCCGCTCGAAGCCGTCGGCCATCTGCCGCATGACGGTCCTGCGCTGCTCCTCGGCGGCCAGCCGCGCCTGGGCGGTCTCCGCCTCAAGCGCGCGGGTGCGGATCAGGTTGTCCTTGAATACCTGCATGGCCGCCGCCATCGCGCCGATCTCATCGCGGCGGTTCAAGCTCGGGATCCGGACGTCCAGATCACCGGCCCCGAGCCTGGACATCGTCCCCTGCATGGCGGTGAGCGGCCGGACGACGCGGAACTGCGTGATCGCCAGGCCCCCCAGGACCACGAGCAACGCCGCCCCGATGACGGCCGACATCGCTGTCATGAGCCGCCGCGCCCGTTCGACCGCGGTTTCCGTCGCGGCTACGACCTGATCCATCGCACTCGTCGCGACGGTCAGGACCGTGCGCTGGCGGACGCCGTTGTCCGCCTGGAGGTCGGCCAGGGAAATCGGCATCGCCCCGCCGACTAGACCCTCGCGGACGGCGTGTCTGAACTGGGCGTTCTCGGCGGAGAACATGCGCGCCTGCGCCACGGCAACGTTCTGCCGGATCAGATCCGGCACGTCCGGCCGGTGAAGGCGCTCTTGGACGGAAGACCAGAAGGCGTCGGCCTTTCCCAGGTTCGCCGCCATGGATTCCGCCTCGGCTGCCGACAGGGGCTTCCGGCCGGCGACCGCCTGCGTGAGCGTGGCATAGGCCGATCCGACTGCGGAGCGGGCGTGCCACGCCGCGTTCTTGATCGCCACGAGGGAGCCGGTTTCGGGCGCGATCCGCTGGATCCGGTCTCCCAGGCCGACTGAGAGACGATCGAGCGTCGCCAGCAGGCGGTCCGCTTGCGTCGCCCAGCGCTCCGCCAGCGCATCATCCCGGTCTTCCGTGCGGGCCAACGCATGGTCGATCGCCGGACGCAGCGCGACGAGCGCCCGATACTCGGAGTGTGTCTCTGCCGCGGCCTTCGTGAGTTCGGGGTCGGCGAACCCGGCCGCCTGCAAACCGATCTCCCGCATCGTCGCATCGACTTCCGAGCGGACCTTGGCGATCCGCTCGATGACTGTCCGGGCCTCCCCGGTACTCGCCTTGAGGCCGGAAAGGCTGTTGCCCCGCTCGAAGCGAAGGGCCTGCAATGCGTTCAAGACGGCTTTGTCCGCGACGGCATCGAGCTTGGCGATTTCAGACGCGGCCACGACCTCCCACGCATGCCACGCCCGCACCGCGACATCGGCGATGAGCGCGAGGCCGAGGAACCCAACGACCGCGAAGAGATTCGTCCGGAGCGAGATATTGAGCACGCGCATGCTCTGTATTCCCTGTCGCTTATAGATCAATCTTCCAGAGTTGTGCGAACAAGGTCATGTTTTTTCGCGCGCAGACTCGGAGTTTCAGAGTATGGCGATAAGATCGACAACTTCGCAATGTGTCTTGAACCGGTCTGCATTGCGGTGCGCGCCGCTCTCCACCGGAGCCGATCGGGTTTCTCGGTCGGTTACATCATGCTCCCTGGCAGGATCGACTTACTCCGATCGACCGGGACGCCGTTCGTGGCGCGTCCCAGGCAGCCTCGACGCGTCCGCCGTGGCTGCGCCGGACGGGTGACCTCAGCCAGCCGCACCGCGCAATGCGGCAAGCCCGCGCCGCTGGCGGCCCTCGGCGTCGAAATTCACGGGATCGAGCCATGCTTCGAAGCCGGCGCGGACCTTCGGCCAGTCCGCGTCGGTGATCGAGAACCACGCCGTGTCGCGCGAGCGACCCTTCACCACGGTGGCATTCCGGAAAATGCCCTCAAAGGTGAAACCCAGGCGCAGGGCCGCCGCCCGGGACGGGGCGTTGAGGCTGTCGCACTTCCACTCGTAGCGGCGGTAGCCGAGCTCGTCGAAGGCGCGCGCCATCATCAGCGCCATGGCTTCGGTCGAGGCCGGGCTGCGCTGCAGGCGCGGCCCATAATGGAGGTGCCCGACCTCGATCACGCCGTTGGCCGGATCGATTCGCAGATACGCGGCGATGCCTAGGGGCTCGCCGCTCTCGCGGTCGAGGATCGCCTGGAACAGCGGATCCCGGCTCGCCGCCCTGGCTTCGAGACGCTCCCGGAACGCTGCCTCGCTCTCGGGCATCTCGTCGGAGAGATAAGTCCACGTCCGCCGATCGGGCGCTGCGCTGTAGGCTGCGAACAGGCCGGCCGCGTGGGCCTCGGCGTCGAGGGGTACGACCCGGCAGGTGCGGCCCTCCATCGGCGTCCGGGGCGGGTGCGGACGCGGCGTCCAGTCCGGCAGAGCCGGTCCGATCGGCTGACCGAAATCGTCGACGCGTGCGCTCATGACCGGCTCCGCTCGGCGACCAGTTCGGCGAGTTCCGCCTCGCCCGCGGCCTGGAATCCCGCGATGACGCCCGCCCGGTCAAGCTCGGTCCTGTTCTGGCTCATCTTCCACTTCCCCTCGATACGCGTGATCGGGATCTCGAGACCGATCAGCGCCCGAACCTGCGCCGCCACGAACGGCTCCGGCGCGTCGGACACCGCCCAGGGCTCGGCGCGCGATCCTTCCCGCAGCGCGGTGAGATCGGCGATCTGGCGCCGCAACCATGCCGCGTCCTCGATCACGCGCGGGCGGCCCCAGGCATGGACGGTGGCGTAGTTCCAGGTCGGCACGACGCGGCCATGAATCGGCTTGCTCGCGTACCAGCTCGGGGTGACGTAGCCCTGCGGCCCCTGGAACACCACGAGGCATTCGGCGACCGCCGCGAGCTCTGCGCCCTGCGGGTTGGCGCGCGCGAGATGCGCGCGCAGGATGCCGTGTTCCCCGCCGGCGTCGATAAGGAACGGGATCGGGTTGGCGATCAGGCCCCCCGGCCCGGCGGTGATCAGGAGGCCGAGCGGATAGGCGCGGATCAGCGCGTGCTGGGCTTCGAGAGCATCCTCCCTGAAGTGTGGCGGCTGGTACACGGGCCTCCTCCTGTCGGGTCACGCGAACGCATCGTTTGCCCGGGGTGCTTGACCATTCGGTGGACCAGAGGAAAGGTCCAATTCCTGAAACGCGACTGGACCACTTGCCGGGATGTCCAGGGCCCCGCTTCCGCTGCCCGTCAGCCTCGATCCGGCGAACCCGCTGCCGCTCCATGTGCAGCTCCGGGAAGCGTTGCGCCGGGCGATCCTCGACCGCCGGCTGCCGCGCGGGGCTCGCCTCCCGGCCTCGCGCGTGCTGGCCGCCGACCTCGCCTGCGCCCGCGGCACGGTGGTGCTCGCCCTCGAGCAGCTCGTGGCCGAAGGCTACCTGATCGCCCGCCCCGGCTCGGCCACGCGCGTCGCCGGGACCCTGCCGGACGATTCGGTGCCGTCGGCGGTCCGGCTTGTCGGAGCGTCGGTCGCACCGCTGCCCACCCTGTCGCGCCGGGGTGCCGGCCTCACCGCGACGCCGCGGCAGCGGTACATGGCGGGATCCACCGCGCCCGACGCCTTCGCGCTGGGCCGTCCCGCACCCGATGCCTTCCCGTATGCGGTCTGGGCGCGCCTGCTCCAGGCCGAATGGCGGCAGGGGCCGGCCGAGCCGCCGGATCCCCGCGGATCACCGGCGTTGCGCGGCGCCATCGCGGCCTATCTGGCGGAAGCGCGGGGCGTCGTCTGCGAGGCCGACGACGTGATCGTCACGACCGGCATCCGGCAGAGCCTGCGGCTGCTCGCGGAGCTGCTGCTCGATCCCGGGGAGACCGCCCTGGTGGAGGAGCCGGGATTTCCCGGGATTGCCCAGGCGCTGGCCAGCGCGGGCCTGCGGCCGGTGCCGATCCCGGTCGGACCGGGCGGGCTGTCGGCGTCCCGCGCGGCCCTCCTGGCGCCCGGTGCGCGGCTCGCCGTGGTGACGCCGGCCCACCACTACCCCCTCGGCCACACCATGAGCCTGGAGAACCGCCTCGACCTCCTGGCTTGGGCGGATTCCGTCGCGGGCTGGATCGTCGAAGACGATTACGACGGCGCCTACCGGTATGCCGGCCGTCCGCTCGCGCCGTTGCGCGCCCTCGATCGGTCGGGCCGGGTCATCTACGTCGGCAGCTTCTCCAAGCTCCTGCTGCCGGCCCTCGGCCTGAGCTACCTTGTCCTTCCCCGGGGGCTGGTGGCCTCGGTCAATCAAGCGCTCGCCGAGATCGGTCCCGCCCCGCCCGGGATCGGCCAGTGGGCGCTCGCGCGCTTCATCGAGGACGGGCACCTCGCCGGCCATCTGCGCCGGACCCGCCGCCTCTACGCCCTGCGGCAGGAGGCCCTGGTGGAGGCCGCCGCGACCTTCGCCGCGGACGTGATCGCGGTCGACCCGATGGAGGGTGGGATGCATCTCATCGCGCGGCCCGGCCCGGCCTGGGTGCCGAGCCTCACCGATGCCGCCGCCGCGGCAGCGCTCGGCCGCGCCGGGATCTCCGCGGTGGCGCTCTCGGCCTATCACGCGGGGGTGCCGGAGCCCGGGCTGCTGCTCGGCTACGCTGCCGTGCCCGACCGGGCGATCGCCCCGGCGGTGCGGCGCCTGGCGGAGGCGCTGCGCCAGATGCTGTGAGACGGAGCCCGTTCAGGGCACGATCGCGCCGGTCTCGGCGAACCGGGCCAGCCGCGCGACGAGGGGCGCGACCATCACGCGGTCCAGCTGCCGCAGCAGACCGCTCTGCGCATGGGCGACGTTCGCCTCGGCCTGCTCGCGCGCTCGGCGGTGCCAGGCCGGACGATCCGCCTTGCAGTCGGTCCAGGCCCGCTCGATCGCGCGAAACACCTGCGGCAGGCGTTCGATCGGGTCGGCGATCGGGTCGTAGCCGTGGTCGATCAGGTCGTCGAAGGTGTGGAACCCCAATTCGGAGAGCCGCGCCACGGCGCGCGGGGCGCCGACCATCACGAAGGGCAGACCGGTCGCGGCGGCCTTCAGGGATTTTTCCGTGATCCGCTCCACGCCGGGTTCGAAGAAGTCGGTCTCCGAGATCACCGTCAGGTCGCAATCGGCGTAAGCCTGCGTGTCCAGGGTCATCACCATGTCGGTGCCCTGGTCGGCATCGATCCGCTGGGCCCGGCGGGGGATCCAGGTTTCGATATCGGCCAGCAGCGGGCCGAAGGCGGCCTCGATCTCCGGCGGCCGGTGAAAGACGTCGATGCCGCCCGCCTTCGGGTTGTCGGTGCCGATGCCGTGGAAGGAGATCACACCGTCGCGGTCCAGGCCGTTGAGCTGGAACCAGCGGAAGAGCAGCACCCGGTGCCAGCGCAGGGCCGCGTTCTGGCACAGGAAGCGCGCCGGACCCGCGCTCCGCGCGAATGGTGCATAGCCGGTGCGATCGAGCGGATGCTGCGGGAAGAGGCGCGGGCCGGCCTCCGCGTCGAGCCAGAGGGCGACCTGGAGCGGGAAGAACTCGAACGTCCAGAAGCGCAGGCCCTCGCCGTAAAGCCGGTCGTACTCCAGCCGCAACAGGTGGTTCTGGGACACGAGCACGACCCGGTCGCGGGGGATCCCGAGGCCGTCGAGGTTGCGGTGGAGCGCCTCGAAGGTCGGCGCGTGCAGGCCCGGGCCCTCGTTCGAGAGGTCGAGCAGCAGCGCCGCGCGCCCGGTGCGCAGGTTCTCGACATCGCCCGGGTGCAGCAGATCCAGCCGTCCGTTCGCTTCCGGGAAACCCAGGCGGACGAAATCGAGCACCGGCAGGCAGAGGACGTGGCGCGCCGCGCCCGGATCGGCCGTGACGGTGATCGGCTTGCCCATCCAGCCGAGCGCAGCCGGCAGGAAATGGCCGGCCTCGCCCCGGGGGACGAGCAGAATTTCGGAGGAGGGTTGGCTCATCGTCACGCCCGGACGGCCCACAACCGGGCCGCGCGAAGCCGGATAAAGCCTCTGCGCGCAGGCGTCGAGGTCAGGCCGGGACCGGCTCCGCGGCGCGCACCGGCGTCGGCCCCGCCCGGTAGGCGGCCGAGGCCTCCTCGGTCCGCCAGCAGGCGACGTCGTGGCCGGCGGCGATCGCGGCGACCGGCGGCATCTCCCGGCGGCAGCGCTCCTCCGCCAGGAAGCAGCGCGGCGCGAAGGGACAGCCCGGCGGCCGGTTCGCGAGATCCGGCGGGCTGCCCGGGATGGTCTCCAGCCGGGAACCCTTGGCGAGCGCCCCCTCCGCGCGGCTGCGCAGGAGGCCGATCGTGTAGGGGTGGTGCGGGTTCAGCACCACCTGATGGGCGGTGCCGGTCTCGACGATCTTGCCCGCGTACATCACGGCGATCCGGTCGGCGACCTCGACCGCCGCGCCGAGATCGTGCGTGACGATCACGATCGACAGGCCGAGATCGCGCTGGAGTTCGCGGAGCAGCAGCAGCACCTGGATCTGCACCGTGGCGTCGAGCGCCGTGGTGGGCTCGTCGGCCAGCAGCACCTGCGGGTGGCAGGAGAGCGCCAGCGCGATCATGGCCCGCTGACGCATGCCGCCCGACATCTCGTGCGGGTAGTTGTCGAGGCGCCGCTCCGGGCTCGGGATCCGGACCCGCTCGAACAGGGCCAGCGCCCGCTTGCGGGCCTCGTCCTTGGAGATCGTCTCGTGCCGCCGGATCGCCTCGGTGATCTGCTGGCCGACCGTATAGACCGGATCGAAGGCGAGCAGCGGTTCCTGGAAGATCATCGAGACGTCGCCGCCGCGGAAATCGGCGAGCTGGCGCTTGGTCAGGGCCTGCACGTCCTTGCCGGCGGCCAGGATCCCGCCCTCGATCCGGCTGCGCCCCTCCGGGAACAGCCGCAGGATCGCCCGCAGGGTCACGCTCTTGCCGGAGCCGGATTCGCCGATGAGCGCCAGCGCCTGCCCGCGCTCCAGGGTCAGGTCGACACCGTCGACGACCTGCACCTTGCCGAAGGCGACGCGCAGGTCCTTGAGCGCAACGGCGGGTTCTGAAGAGGACATCGGGGTGCTCATGCGGCCAGGGCCGCGGCGGGGGCCGCGGAATGGCCTGAGCCGGGCTGACGGGCGAGGCAGGCGACGCGGTGCAGCGGCCGGATCGGGTCGAGCGGCGGCTCGGTCTCGGCGCAGACGCCCTCCGCCAGGGCGCAGCGGGGATGGAAGCGGCAGCCCGAGGGCGGGTCGATCGGGTTCGGCGGATCGCCGGCCAGCAGCGCGACCTCGGTGCGGTTGTCGGGATCGAGCGACGGCATCGAGGCGAGGAGCGCCTCGGTGTAGGGATGCGCCGGCGCGTCGAGCACGGTGTCGGACGGGCCGATCTCGGCGACCCGGCCGAGATACATCACCATCACCCGGTCGGAGATGAAGCGCACCACGTTCAGATCGTGGCTGATGAAGATGTAGGTCAGGCCGAACTCGGCCTTCAGGTCGAGGAGCAGGTTCAGCACCTGCGCCTCCACCGACTTGTCGAGCGCCGAGACCGCCTCGTCGAGCAGCACCAGCCGCGGCTCCAGGGCGAGCGAGCGGGCGATGTTGACCCGCTGGCGCTGGCCGCCGGAGATCTCGTGCGGATAGCGGCCCGCGAAGCGCTTCGGCTCCAGCCCGACCCGGGCCAGCAGCGCGCGGGCGCGCTCCACCGCCTCGCGGCCCGGCACGCCGTTGACCTTCGGGCCGAACGCGATCGACTGCTCGACCGTCATGCGCGGGTTCAAGGACGCGTAGCTGTCCTGGAACACCATCTGGACCTGGCGGCGGTAGGCGCGCCACGGCATGGCGCGCTCGCCGATCGCCTGTCCGTCATACAGCATGGCGCCGGAATCGCGCTCGATCAGCCCCATGAGCAGCTTGGCGGTGGTGGACTTGCCGCAGCCGGATTCGCCGACGATGCCGAGCGTTTCGCCCTTCAGGACATCGAAATCGACACCGTCGACCGCGCGGACGACCTGTTTCTTGCCGCCGGCCTTGCGGACCGGGAAGTGCTTGATCAGCCCCGAGACTGACAGCAGCGGCTGGGCCGGTCCGCCGCGGTCGTGGGCGAACGGATCGGGGGCGTCCGGGATGACGCTCACTGGCGAATCTCCATGGCCGCGCGCAGGCCGTCCGAGAACAGGTTGAAGGCGATCGAGACGATGAAGATGCACACGCCCGGCAGGGCGGCCACGACCGGATTGACGTAGATCGCGGTGCGCAGGGTGTTGAGCATCAGGCCCCATTCGGGCTCCGGCGGGCGCACGCCGAGGCCGAGGAACGACAGGCCCGAGGCCAGGATCATCGAGACCGAGATCAGGCTCGTGGAATAGACGAAGATCGGCCCGACGACGTTGCCCAGCACCTGCACGCGCATGATCGTCAGCGCCGAGGCCCCCGAGAGCTTGGCGGCATCGATGTAGTCGCGGCGGCGGATGCCGGTGGTGACGCTCTCGGCCACCCGGGCGATCTGGGGCACGAACACGCAGGTCAGCGAGACGATCGAGTTGAAGATGCCCGCCCCCAGGGCGCCGGACAGCGCGATCGCCAGCAGGACGGAGGGGAACGCGAAGAATACGTCGATCGTGCGCATCAGGATCGTGTTGGTCCAGCCGCCGACGTAGCCGGCCAGGATCCCGATGCCGGAGCCGATCACGAAGGCGATCAGCACCGGGGTGACGCCGATGAACAGCGACAGCCGCGAGCCCAGCATCAGCCGGCTGATCATGTCGCGGCCGAGCTCGTCGGAGCCCAGCCAATAGGTCGCGTCGCCGACATGCTTCAGGCGGCGGATCATGGAGCCCTTGTAGGGGTCCATCGGGGTGATCCAGGGCGACAGGATCGCGATCAGGACCACGAGGAGGATCACGGCGCCCGCGCCCATGGCGACGGGGTCGCGGACAAGCCGGTGGCCGACATGGCCCCAGAACCCGCGCGACGGCGCGAAGGCGGCCTCGGGGGCGATGTCGTCGACGGCGAGCACGCCGCCGTCGAGGGCCAGTGAGGCGGCGGTGATGGGCGCGGTCATCATGGCCTCCGGGTCAGGCGCGCTCGATGCGCGGATCGAGGGCGGTTTGCATCACGTCCACCAGCAGGTTGAGCAGCACGAAGAACATCGCCAGCACGAGGATCGAGCCTTGCAGCAGGGGCAGGTCGCGCTGGAAGATCGCGGCGTTGAGCAGGAAGCCGGTGCCCGGCCATGCGAACACGGTCTCGACCAGGATCGAGCCGCCGAGCAGGTAGCCGAGCTGCAGGCCCATGATGGCGAGTGCGGTCGGGGCGGCGTTGCGCACGACGTGCTTGAACACGCCGCGCTCGTCCATACCCTTGGCGCGCAGGGCCTCGACGAAATCCTGGGACAGGATGTCGGCCACCAGCGCCCGGACCGTGCGGGCGATGATGCCCATCGGGATCACCGACATGGTGATCGCGGGCAGAAGCAGGTAGCGCAGGTGGTCGAAGTCCGGCCGCCAGTTGCCCGATCCGTCGGGCCCGGCGCCGGTCGGCGGCAGCCAGCCCAGCGTCGCCGAGAACACGATCACCAGCACCATGCCGAGCCAGTAATGCGGCACGCTCACCCCGAAGACCGAGAGGGCGGAGGCGGCCCGGTCCGCGAGCGAGTTGCGGCGATAGCCCGCTACGAAGCCGAACAGCGTGCCGAAGGTGAAGCCGATCACGGTCGCCACGGAGGCGAGGATCAGGGAGTTGACCACCGCGCGGCTGACCTCCCCCAGCACCGGACGGCCGGTGGCGATCGAGATGCCGAGATCGCCGTGCAGCACGTGCCAGAGCCAGATCGCGTATTGGACCGGCAGCGGCTTATCGAAGCCATAGGCGGCGCGCATCTCGTCGATGGTCGCCTGGGTGGCGTCGGCCGGCAGGATCGCGCTCAGGGGATCGCCCGGCGCGAGATGGACGAGCAGGAAGCAGACGATGCTGACACCGAACGCCACCGGTGTGGCGGAGACCAGTCGTTTGAGGGTGTAGAGGAGCATTCAAAGACCTGTTGTCATGCATAGCCGAAGCTATTCCCCTCCCCCTTGCGGGAAGGGGTTAGGGGTGGGGGTGGTGCAGGAGGCACCGCAGCGCCTCATTCTGCACCACCCCCACCTCCGGCTCCTCCCCGCAAGGGGGAGGAGAAAGGGGCCCCGTTACGCTACCGCCCCGCCGTGGCGATGGTGATCTTCGAAAAGTCCTGGAACCAGTTCTGCGCCTGAACGAAGCCCTTCACCTTCGGGCTCATCGCCCGCGGATTGACGTCGTGCGTGATCATGACGAACAGCGCGTCGTCAACGTACTTCTCGTGGATCTTCTCCAGCACCTTCGTCTGCTCGGCCTTGTCGAAGGTGTTGCGGACCTGATCGAACAGCTTGTCCATCGCCGGGTCACAGTAATAACCCCAGTTGGTGCCGTTCGGCGGGGCGAAATTGCACTGCAGATGGCGGATGAAGCCGGTGAACGGGTCCTGGATGAAGTACGAGTAGTTGATCGCCGAGACGCCGCGGGAGATCTCGGCCTTGGCGCCGGCCCGCCAGATGTTGATCAGCGTATTCCACTCGACCACTTCGTAATCGACCTGGATGCCCACGTCGGCGAGGTTCTGCTGGATGAACTCGTTCATCGGCAGCGGCTGCATCTGGCCCGAGCCCGAGGCCGAGATCGCGACCTTCAGCTTCAACGGCTTGGCGGGGCTGTAGCCGGCCTCCGCGAGCAGCTTCTTGGCGGCCTCAGGATCGTACTTCACGTCGAAGGTCGGATGGCCGAACCACTGGTGGCCGGGCGGCATGAAGCCCTTGGCGGGGATGGCGAGGCCGCCGAGCAATTCCTTCAGCCCATCGCGGTCGATGGCGAGGTTGGCGGCCTTGCGCACCCGGATGTCGTTCCAGGGCGAGCCCTCGACCCGCGACAGGTGCCACGTCCAGTTATGCGGATAGGCGTTGGTGACGATGGTGAAGCCGGCGCCCTTGAGCGAGGCCACGGAATCCGGCGCGGGCGCCTCGATCCAGTCGACCTGGCCGGAGCGGAGTGCCGCGGTCCGGGCATTGGCCTCCGGCAGCGGGATCAGCACCAGCTTGTCGAGCTTCGGCACCCGGTCCTTGTCCCAGTACTCCTTGAAGGGGACCATCTCGGCGCGCTCGCGCGGGGCGAACAGGGTCAGCTTCCACGGGCCGGTGCCCGAGGGCTGCTTGGCGAAGGCATCCCAGGATCTGCCCAGCTTCTCCCACTGGGCGGGCGACGACATCATGATCCAGGCGATCTGGTAGGGCAGCGTCGCGTCGGGAGCCTTGGTGGTGATCTCCACCGTCAACGGATCGACCACGCGGTAGCTGGCCACGGCCGGGACGCGGGTCTTGCCCTGCGCCGACTGGCGCGGATCGTATTGCGGCGCGTCGGCCTTCAGGAGCTTGTCGAGGTTCCACACCACTGCGTCGGCGGTGAAGTCGGAACCGTCGTGGAATTTCACGCCGGGCCGCAGCTTGAAGGTCCACTTGGTCTTGTCGGCGGGATCGACGGCCCAGCTGGTCGCCAGCCCGGGCACGAGGTCGGAGGCGAGTTCCGCGCTCGACAGGTCCCAATTGATCAGCCCGTCATAGACCGTGTAGCCGAGGAAGCGCATGCCCTCGCCGCCATTGTCGGTTTGCCCTGTGGTCAGCGGGATGTCGGAGGCGGTCATGCCGATCCGCAGCGTCCCCTGCGCGAGGGCAGCGGTGCTCGCGGTGAGCGCCAGGGCGCCGGCCAGCGCCGCACGGGCGCCGAGTTTTCTCAGACGGGACAGCATCTTGGATCGGGTACTCGCGTCGGTCCGGGCCAGGACGGCCCGGAATACGCTCGACCGTATGCAAGCCCGCGGCCACTCGCCCCGCGGAGCTGGAACGGCGACTGATTGCGTTGCCCATCGTGCACGACAGAACCCTGCGGCTGGGTCATGAGCGATCCCACCCAATCCCCCTCATCCTGACGTGTGAGCGCAGCGAGCCTCGAAGGAGGGCTCCAGCCAGCCGCGCGATCCCTGGAGACCTCCTTCGAGGCCTGCACAACGCTTCGGCACCTCAGGATGAGGGCTTGGGTGGGATGTCCGGAAGGGTTTCAGTCTTCTGTCGTGTACTGTGCGCGTTGCATACATGCGCAGCACCAAACCATTACTTTCAAACCGCTTTCGTGCTGCGAACCGGTGTCCACGTCGGCGCCGAGCGCTTTAGTCAGCGTCAATCAAACTCACATGCGCGGCGATCACCCGCCAGCCCTCGGGGAAGCGCATCCAAGTCTGGCTCTGGCGGCCGATCTTCCCGGGTGCCGACGCGCGGGTGAACAGCGTCATGGCGATAGCGGCATCGCGCCCGTACGTGGTGATCTGTGTCTGCGCCAGGGTGCGCTCCAGGCCCACGGGCGAGCGGGCGCGGCGGAAGGCGCGGATGGCGTCCATGCCGTAGAGGTTCTCGCCGATACCGTAGCGGATGGTCAGCGGATCGTCCCGGAACAAAGCCTCCAGGGTCGGGACATCGTTGGCGGTGAGCGCCGTTTCGTAGGCCTCGAACGCGGCCTCGACCTCGGCCTTCACGGCGGGATCGTCGATCACCATCAGGTCAACTCCGCGATCGGCGCCGTGCAGATTCCAGCCCGTTCGAGGTGGCGGGCGACACGCAGGGCCAGATCCTCCCGCCAGGGGGCGGCGATCACCTGAACACCGAGCGGCAGCCCGTCGTCGAGCCGGACCGGTACGGCGACCACCGGCAGGCCGATGAACGAGATCGGCTGCGTGAACACGCCGATATTGGCCCGCACCGGCAGGCTCACCCCGTCGAGCACGAAGTGGGTCTGGCCACCCTTCGGCGCCCGGCAGGGGGTGGCGGGCGCCAGGATCACGTCGACGCCGCCGAACAGGTCGAGCACCGCATCCCGGTACCAGCGGCGGAAGCGCTGCGCCCGCTCGACGAAGGGCGCCGGGATCATCGCGCCGGCGATCAGCCGGTCCCGCACCGCAGGATCGAAATCCCCCGGCCGGGTGCGCAGGCGGTCGAGGTGGAGCGTCGCGCCCTCGGCCGCTGTGATGAGGTAGGCGGCAGCCCGGGCGCGATGGGCCTCCGGCAGCTCGACGGTCCGTTGTGCGCCCAGCGCCTCTGCGACGCGCGCTACCGCGGCGAACGCGTCCGGATCCCCCCCACGGGCGAAATAGCCGCCCGCAACCGCGATCCGCAGGCCGTCGATGCCGGATTCCAGAACCGGCAGGACCGGCTCGGCTGCGCGGGGCGTCGCCACGGGATCGTCCTGATCCGGGCCCTGCATCGCGTCATACGCCAGGGTGAGATCGGCGACGCCGCGGGCCATCGGCCCGAGATGATCGAGGCTGCCGACGAAGGGGAAGCTCCCGGCGCGGCTGAGCCGGCCGTAGGTCGGCTTCAACCCGAAACAGCCGCAGAAGGCGGCGGGCACCCGGATCGAGCCGTTGGTATCCGAGCCCAGCGTCAGCGGCACCATTCCGGCAGCCAGCGCCGCGCCGGACCCGCTGGATGAGCCGCCGGTCATGTGATCCAGCGCGTGCGGGTTGTGGGCGTCCCCGTCGTGGATGTTCTCGCCCGTGAAGTCATAGGCGTATTCGCCCATGTTGAGCGCCCCGACGACGATCGCCCCGGCCGCCTCGAGCCGACGCACCAGGGCGCCGTCCCGCTGGGCCTGGGGATGCCCCCGGTTGATCTTCGCGCCCGCCCGGGTGGTCAGGCCTGCGACATCGATGAGGTTCTTCACCGCGAACGGCACGCCCGCGAGCGGCCCGGCGGTGGCGCCCTCACTGAGGGCGGCGTCGAGGGCCTCGGCCCGGGCCAGGGCGCGGGCGCCGAGCACGTCGGTGAAGGCGTTGATGCGACCGTCGGTCCGCGCGATCCGGTCGAGGGTCTGCGCAACCACGTCGCGCGCGGTGCTGCGTCGGCCGGCGACCGCGGCGGCGATCGACGCCGCATCCATCGGAGGCGCCGCGCTCACGCTTCGAACCTCGGCGCGGCCTCGACTGTATCGGGCAGCGGGAACTCGGTCAGCAACGCGGCGGCCCCCGCGAGGACGCGCAGATTGGCCGTGATCGCGTCCGTCCACCCGGCCTCGATGGCGATGCCGAGAAGCGGCGCGGTCGCCGCGATGTAGGCGTCCGGATCGAACACGGCGGCGGATGACGGTACGGGTTCGGGCATGGCGCGACTCGATTCGGCGCTGGGATCGACGCGGCTGGGTTTAGCAGGCCTCATGCCGACAGGTTCGGCGGCGAAGACTTTGATCCCCTGCCTCATTAATGTGCAACACCCTATCGGCTGCGCGAGCGAGCAGTTCAGGATGCCGCGCTGCCTCATTCTTGAGCGCAAAGCGCTCGTCGCCAAGGCTGGCTCTGGGTCGATTTGATAGACCGCGTCGGTGCTGGGTTTAGACGCTGTGCCTGATCGTGATGCGCTGAGACGCGGCCTGGGCGGCCCGTCGCCACCAATACCCGAGGGCCGAGACCCCGCTTCCAAATACGGCGCAGCCATTCCGCAGATCGGCTCGCATCACCCGGCAACGCAAAGATGTCGCTGGTGCAAATCAGGGTTGCAGCCACCGAAGGTGAACCATCGCAAACAAGTCCGGTGGTGTGTTGGCGCGCGAACCGTGATGCCGAATGAGCTGCGCATGGCCTCGGGCCGTCTGTCAGGGTGACGGCCAATACAGGTTGGCCATCTTGCCGCCTCTTAGGCCCCGTCCTATCTTGTGGAAGGCGCCGCGCGATGCTGGCACCCCACTCACTGAGGCATGCGTTGCGACTGGCGCTTGATGTTTTTCTGCATCGCCGGGTGAGACTCTTACAGAGACGGTGTGGATTGTCGCTGTGTCGGCGGGCCGAACGTGTTCCCGCGATTGCATCGCCGCCGGGGCTCCGGCTAAAGGCTAACCGTTTTCAAACCTTGGTTCGACCCGAGCGCTGCGGCGTCCGCTGAGCGCTCGGGTCGAGCCATCGGTACACCCGATGGGTCGGCATGGTTCCGAGGTCCGGGGACGGCATCGGGATCCGCAGACGAAAGGTCCCGCACCGGCGTGGCCGGATGTCCCTGTGCATGTCGAACGTATTGAACTGAGAAAGGTCAGATGAGCGCATTCGACTACAGAAATTTCGACGACCGCCGCCAGCACTCCCAGAGTGCCAAGGCTGCCCTGCTGGCCAAGTTCAAGGCACGCCCCCCGGCCGATGATCCGGAGGTGATCGCCAAGGCCAAGGCCCGGGCCGAGATCACGAAGGCCCGCGAGGAGCGTACCCGCGAGCGTGAGGCCGCGCGCATCGCCGCCGAGCTGAAGGCCGCCGAAGAGAAGCGTGAGCGCGAGGAAACCGAGCTGGCTGCCCAGCTCGCCCGCGAAGTCGCCGAGTTCGCCGCCGCGCAGGAGCGCAAGTCGGCCGAACTTCACGCCAAGAAGGCCCAGCGCGACGCGCGGTACGCGGCGCGAAAGGCCAGCGTCAAGGTCAAGCGCTAAGCGCGCGCCGGTCGACTCGGCTGTTTCGATGGCACGACGCCCGCCCCTCCGGCGGGCGTCGTCGTATTTGGGCCTGGAGCCTGAAACCTGCGCGCGGCGTGCCGCGTTTGCGACTGTCCTTCGGCCGTCCTGATTCGTGCGGCTGCCCTGGAGAGGTCGCGCGATGCTGTACAGGATGAGTCCGCTCGTTGCCCTTCTGCTGTGGTCAGGGGCCGCCGCGGCTCAGGACCCGGCCAAGGCGATGGCGTGCGACACGCTGCTGGCGGCCCGCCGGGTCGATGCCTCGACTGGCGCGAGCCGTACGGCCGAGGGCGAGGTTGGCTGCCGCAGCATCGATCGGAAGTCGATCGGTTCGGTGGAGCAGCGGGCTCTGATCGGCGGCGCGCCGTACGAATGCATGACGATCGCGGGTGCCGGCCGCTGCCTGTGGATCGTGCCCTGACGGACGCGCAGACCGTAGTCTCGGACGGTTCACTGCCGCGCGAAACGCTCTATTTCGGCATCGGAGTGGAGCAGGGATCGCGATCGGAATGCTGAATAATTGGGCGAGACAGCGTTTATCCGCATGCGGAGTGTTCGGAACGCTGATCGGCCTGATGCTGGCCGTGAGCCCCGCCCGCGCCGAACCCCCGATTCGCAGTCCGGAAGACGCAGCCTGCCGGCTGGAGGCCCGGGCCAAGGTCTTCGTGGCACCCAACCCCCGCGGTCTGGAACTCGAGGAGATCGGGAAGCAGATCTATTACGCCTGCATGGCGCGCTTGGGAGAGGCCGCGCAGCCGGCCAAGCCCGCACACCGACGGCACAAGCGGCGCCATCGGCGGTCGTGAGCCCTCAGGCTCCGGCGATTACGAGTTGAGCGGCGCTCCGATCCGGGCGCGCAGGCGCAGGCGCAGGGTCTCGTCGCCGCCCTCGGCCTGCAGGGCCGCCATCAGGCGCAGCAGGTGGCTCAGCGGGGTCGACTGACACGCGACGGCGTCGGCGATCTGATCCGGCAGCGACTTGGCGGCCGGAACGAAGCGCATCGCCGGTTCGGCCTGATGGGTCTGAGGCATCCGCAGCGCTCGTCCTTTGAAAGGATCCAGGTTGGCGGGCGGCTGGCTACGCCTTTTGCCGAAGCCGCACCAGCCCCTATCGCGATTTTACGTAGCCGGCATCATGCCGAGTCACCGCGCTGCAACAGATCGCGTGAAACATGGGGATAGCGCGGGTTGCCGTATAGACAGCGCGGGTCTGGCGGGCCGTCAACGCTGCGCCAGCGGGGAGCGGTCGTAGCCGTCGAGGAGATCCTGGGGATCGCGGAAGATCGCCACGCAGCCCGCCGCCGAGAGGTCGGCCTCCGGGAATCCACCGCAGAGCACGCCGATCGTCGGCACGCCGGCCTTTCCCGCGGCCTCGGCATCGTAGGGCGTATCACCGACCGCGTGGATCGTGTCGGACCGCCCGGCTCCGAGCTTGGTCAGGGCAGCCTGAAAGATGTCGGGATGCGGTTTCGACCGCTCGGCGTCATCCGAGCTGGTGGCGACATCGAGGAGATCGCCGATCTTCAGGATCTCGGTGTAGCGCTCCACCTCGGGCCGCTTGCCCGACGAGGCCAGCGCGATCGTGAGGCCATCCGCGCGGATCCGCTCGAACAGGGCGCGGACGCCGGGGAACGGCCGCACCTCGGGCAGGAACTTCTGCTTGAACAGGTCCGACCGGAACGCCTCGATGGTCTTGCCCTCGCGTTCGATCCGCTCCTGCGGCAGGAACACCGGCATCAGTTCGTCGCCGCCCTTCCCGATCTGGCTGCGGACGTGGCCCTGATCCGTCTCCACGCCGAAATGCGCGAAGGCTTCCACCCAGGCGCGGGCATGCAGATCGACGCTGTCGAGCAGGGTCCCGTCGATGTCGAAGATAACAGCGCGCATGCGAGCCTCGTTGCGGCGCAGGGCAGCCCGCTTCAGGGCCAACAACCGGGGCGGCGGGAGGCCTGTTCCCTTTCGGGGCGCCGGAACGGCAGAAGCCCGCCCCCGGTCGGGGACGGGCTTCTGAAATGAATCCGGTGCGGCGTGCGTCAGTGCATCGCGGCCGGGGTGCGGGCGGGCTTCGCCTTGGCGGCCAGCCCAGCGGTGACCGCAACCTTCGAGGCCCGGACGGGCTTCGGCGCCGTCGGCTTCGCGGCAGCCTTGACGGGGGCGGGCTTCGGCGCAGCCGGCTTGGCGGCAGCCTGGGGCGCAACCGCCTTCGCGGTCTTCGGCGCGGCGGCCTTCGTCGCAGCCTTGGGGGCAGCGGCCTTGAGGGCAGCGGACTTGGGGGCAGCGGCCTTGGGCGCGGCAACCTTGGCAGAGGCTGGAATGGCGGCCTTCTCGGCGGTGACGGCCTGGATCACGGTTCCCGCCGCCAGCGTGGCGTTGGCGTGCAGCTCGGTCTCCGCGCGCATCCAATGCGCCACGGCCTGGCCGTGGATCCGGCCTTCGTTTTCCCAGATGAAATAGGCGCATTCGCGCACGTGGTGTTCGCTGATCTGCATGCCGTCGGCCTCCTGCTGTCCGTCCCGCGACCGACGATGGGAGGGCTGGGTTAAGGGGCAGTTAACCCTGCAGATCGGCTACTCGGTGCGGCCGAGAATGCGCCGGGCCTCGGCGAGGAGAATCGCGTGGCGCTCCGCCCCGGGACCGGCCACGGGAGCGTCGCGGCCGGCTTGAGCGATGCGCTTCTGGAACCGGCGCCGGTCCAAGCCCCAGACGCGCAGGCTTGCCAGGACGGCGTCGAGAACGATGCGGACGGCATCGGTACGCGCCTCGGCGCGGGCGACGACCTCGCCGTGGGCGGCTGTGGCATCCGCCACGGTCCTGGCGTCCGCAGCCGCGATGTCTGCGCCGGCCCGGGCGTGATCGAGGTCCAGGCCCGCGCGCCGCGCGGCCTGCCAGGCTTGCGCGTGCTGGTGCGTGCGCAGGGCGAGCAGGACCTTGAGGGCCGCGACCTCGGTCTGGGCCGCGTCGAGCTTCGCCTGGATCTCGCGTAGGTCTCCCGGCTGATCCTGCGCGAGCATCTCGTCCCCGGTCACGGTCACCGCTGGCTCCTCTGTTGCCTCGATGCGCCCGTCCTCGGATGCGCGAAGCGGAATGTCCACTCTCGCGGGAGGCCGCGCAGGTTGAGAAAATCCGATGGTCGGTCCACATGAACAGGGCGCCCTGGGGCGCATGTCCCGGCCGGCCTTGAACCGGCGCAGCGGAGTTATGCCAGCATGTTCATCCAGACCGAAGCCACGCCGAACCCGGCCACCCTCAAGTTCCTCCCCGGGCGCGTCGTCCTGTCCGAGTCGACCTTCGAGGCGAAGGACGCCGAGGCTGCCGCCCGCTCGCCCCTGGCGTCCGCCCTGTTCGCGGTCCCGGGCGTGTCGGGCGTCTATTTCGGGCACGACTTCATCTCGGTCACCAAGGCCGAGGACGGGTCCGACTGGGCGCAGGTGAAGCCCGCCGTGCTCGGCGCGATCATGGAGCATTTCCAGTCCGGCGCCCCTGTGATGGACGAGGGCGGTCATGATGCGACCGAGGCCGGGGACGAGTTCTACGACGAGGCCGATCACGACACGGTCGTCACCATCAAGGATCTGCTCGAGACGCGCGTGCGCCCGGCCGTAGCGGGCGACGGCGGCGACATCACCTTCCGCGGCTACAAGGAGGGCGTCGTCTATCTCGAGATGAAGGGTGCGTGCTCGGGCTGCCCGTCCTCGACCGCGACGCTGCGGCACGGGGTTCAGAACCTGTTCCGGCACTTCCTCCCCGAGGTGCGGGAAGTTCAGGCGATCTGAGGAGCGTATCGGCGACGAACGGTGCGCCGCGGGCTTTTTCGCCCGCGGCCGCGAGGGTGTCGGCGTGGCGCCGATGCTTCGAAAAGAGAGCGTATTTCCGCTCTCCGCACACGATACGATAGTTAAACCTTTCTCGCCGCGGGGCTGTCTTCTCCCCCTTGCGGCTACGGGTGACACAGGTTTTCGGTCTCGTCAGGCGCGCCCTTCTGCAGGTTGAGGCGCGGGTCCCCTCTCCCGCTCGGGAGAGGGGGCCGGTCGCGCTCTATCATGAGCGGCATGCTTCAAACCTGCGTCCCCCGCAGCCGCGATAGGAGAGCGCGCATCGGGGGGTAAGGTGTGATCAGCGTGACCAAAGGGCTGACCACCCTACGCCATCCTTGACAATGTTCCTATTTTATGCTCATTAGCCGCCACCTGTCCGCGACGCTTCTGGGGTGACCCAGGGGCGTCCTTCGGGGGCCCGCGCGGTGGCTGACCGGGCGGGTCCGGGGACGGGGCGGTGCCCGCGTCGGTGGCTCTCAGCCGCCATCGCCCCGGGCGGCGGACCGGTACGGGGCGTGCCTCGGATGCGGGCGTGAGACCGGGCGGCAGTTTGCCCGGCGGGGGGAGGAAATGCCCCCCGCGCCGACCCGCGTCTGGGCTGACCCTGAGCGACCTGCGGACCCGCCCACGACGAGGCGGGGGACGGCTGGAAGGCCACGGCGCCGATGCGGGTTCCGGGGGTGCGTGCACCCCGCCCGAGACCGCTAACGGGGAGTCGCAGGATCGGGACGTCGGAGACACCGCGACGAGAAAGACGGCACCGGCCGGGGGCGATGCCCGGTCGATGCCGCGGGCGCCGCGGGGACCGGATCCCGCGCGTTACTTGGCCGACACCTGGGTTCCCGCGGCGTCCCGCGTCCCGCGTGTTGCTTCTTGGGCCATGCCCCCGGCGCCGAAAGGCGCGCGGGGACGATCAGACGTGTTCGAAGCCATGCGCGTTCGCGTTCCAGGTTTGCCGCTCCGGGCAATTTATCAGAGCATGCCAAGGGTCATCAGCGGTAAGGATATTTGCAGTCTTTCAATTAAGAAGCGTCTAAATCTATTTTTGTTTCTGAATATTTTCTTGAACGGAAAATTTTATCTCGAAACGATCGTCATGGTCATTCGATCTTGTTCGGATTGACTGTCGCGATGATCCAGACTTCTGGTGTGACCGGGTCTCGGAGATTCGCATGAGCTTGCTGGCGCGCACGAACATCCTCACGAAACTGCTGTCGATCAACCTGATCACCGCAGCCATCGTGGGAAGTTGCATCTGGTTCGCGCAGGACCGGATGGCCATGGTCGATGCCACGTACAGCATCATGGTCGCGCGCGACGCAAAGGCCGTCTCGAACGTCCGCCGCAGCAACCGTCTTCACAACACGCTGACATATCTGCTGTATCGGATGATGGCCGAGACCGATCCGGAGCAGGTCCGGCGGCTTGCGGCGGCGTTCGAGGCGGCGGTCGCGCAGACCGACGCGACGCTGGCCGAGATCGCCCAGCAGGTTCCAGCCTTCGCCGAACAGGTCCAGGCGCAGCGGGATCGCACCACGCGCTTCGTCGAGCAGGCCTCTGTCGTGCGCAGCCTCGTGCTCGCGGGCCGGAGAAGTGAGGCGCTGGATCGGGCGCATGACGCGGTCGATCCGATCTTCGCGTCGCTCGGGACCGAGGGGACGCGGATCGGGAACGCCATCGAAGACAGCATGTACCGGCGTTCCAACGACCTGACTGCTCAGACCGATGCCACCCGCCACAGCCTGATCGGCTTCGGCGCGCTCGGGATGCTGGCCGGGCTGGTCTGCGTCCTTGTGGTCTCGACGATCGGGATCACCGGCCCCCTCAAGCGTCTCGTGGCGGTCCTGGAGCGAATGGCGCAGGGCGCGATCGATGCCGAGATCGCCGAGGCGCGCCGCGGCGACGAGATCGGCGCCGTGGGCCGGGCGGTCGAGGCCATCAAGGCGTTCATGGCCGCGAAGGCCGCCGAGGAGGCCCAGATCAAGCGCAACGCCGACGAGGCTGCGTCCAACGAACGGCAGCGCGTTCAGGTCGAGCTGGCCGACCGCTTCGAGGCGGCGGTGGTCGGCATCGTCGGCCAGGTCTCGTCCTCGGCCACGGCTTTGCGGGCCACCGCACAGGGCCTCAGCGAGACCGTGGCCCTGACCGCCCGGCAATCCACGGCCGTGGCGGCTGCCGCCGAGCAGGCGGCCAGCAACGTCAACACCGTCGCGGCAGCGGCCGAGGAACTCGGCAGCTCGATCGGCGAGATCGGCCGGCAGGTCGAGGGCTCGTCCGACCTCGCCCGGCAGGCGGTGGACGAGGCCGATCAAACCGCCGCCCTGATGCACGAACTCAGCGCCGCCGTGACGACGATCGGCGCCGTCATCGAGATCATCTCGACCATCGCGGGTCAGACGAACCTGCTGGCCCTGAATGCCACGATCGAGGCCGCGCGGGCCGGCGATGCGGGCCGGGGCTTCGCCGTCGTGGCGGGCGAGGTCAAGGAACTTGCGCTTCAGACCGCCCGGGCCACCGAGACGATCACCGGACAGATCGGTCGGATCCAGGGCCGGACCGGCGATGCCGAGGACGCGATCCGTACGATCACGGGCCGGATCCGCGAGATCAACGGCGTGGCCGCCTCCATCGCGGCGGCGGTGGAACAGCAGGGCGCGGCGACGCAGGAGATCGTGCGCAACGTCGCCCAGGCGGCGGGCGGCACGGATGAGGTGACGCGCAATATCGGCGGCGTGGCCGAGGCCGCGGAGGGGACCGGCACGGCGGCCAGAGAGGTTCTGGCATCGGCCTCCGCGCTGTCGGGCCAGTCCGACCGGTTGAATGCCGAGATCCGTTGCTTCCTCGACACCATCCGGGCCGCCTGAGAACCGCCAGCCGGCGCTCCGGGGCAAAGCGGCGCAAGCCGGCAACACTCCGCCGCTGATCGGGCACACGCGGCCGGCTCGACGCTGACGGGACGGTGATTTTGCTCTATCGATTCCGACTCTTCGCGCCCTTCCGGGGCGCAGGGAGCCGAGGGCCGGTGAAGCCCGGCAGGTGGGAGTGGGCGTGCGTATCCTGGCCATCGACACAGCGCTGGAGACCTGCGCCGCCTGCGTCATGGCGGAGGGTGACGACACGCCGATCTCCACCGAATCGCTCCCGATGGCGCGCGGACATGCCGAGTCGCTTCTGCCGCTGATCGAGCGGGTCATGGCCCGCCTGGACGGCGGCTTCGAGGCCATCGACCGTGTCGCCGTCACGGTGGGTCCGGGCAGCTACACGGGCCTGCGCGTCGGCCTCTCGGCCGCCCGGGCGATCGGCCTCGCCACGGGCAAGCCCGTGGTCGGGGTCGGCACCCTCTCGGCCCTGCTGGCCCATCTGCTGGCCGAGACGATCGAGGGCTCGATCGCCGCGGCGATCGATGCCCGGCATGGCGCGCTCTACGTCCAGGCTCTCAACCCGGGGGGCGACGGCATCGCTCCGGCCCACCTGTCCGTCGCGGACGTCGCCGACCGTTTGGTCGGGGCGGGTCCCATGCTGCTCGCCGGATCCGGTTCGTCGGCGCTCGCGGCCGCGTTGGCGGAGCGCGGGGTCGAGGCCCGCGTCAGCCGCGTCACGGGGCCGGACATCGCGTCCGTGGCCGCCCTCGGCTTGCTGGCCGATCCCGAACAGGCCCTCCCCCGGCCGCTCTACCTGCGCGGGCCCGACGCGCGGCCTCAGGATCACGCGCGGATCGCCCGGCAATGACGCGGCCCATCCTCTTCTGGCCCTTCGACTGGTGGTCCGCATGGTGGGACGCGCTGAGTCCCGAGCCCTACGTGGCGCCGCTCACCGATGCGTCGCAGGCCCCGGCGCTGGCCCGGCTGCACGCGACCGCCTTCGCGCGGCCCTGGGAGGCCCATGAATTCGAGCGGATGCTCTGCGAGCGCTCGACGCAGGCACATGCCCTCTGGCGCGCCGGCACGCTCCACGGCTTCGTGCTCTCGCGCCGCGCCGTCGACGAGGCGGAGATCCTGACCGTGGTGCTGTCACCGGCGCTGCGGGGCGGCGGCCACAGCCGCAAGCTGCTGCGCGAGCACCTGTCGAGCCTTGCGTTGTCCGGTATCGCCCGGGTCCACCTGGAGGTCGCCGAGGGCAACGCGCCGGCCCTGCGCCTCTACGCCCGCAACGGCTTCCGGCAGGTCGGTGCGCGCACGGGCTACTACCTCAAGGCCGACGGCAGCCGGGCGACCGCGCTGACGATGAGCGCCGACCTCTGACGCCGTGAGCCGCTTCGGCATCGCCTGCCGCGTGGCGGCCCTGGCCCTCGCCTTCCTGGTTCTGGTGCCGCCGCACTGGGTGGCGCTGCGCCTGCTCGGCCGCCGCTCCGCCCTGGCGCCGATCCTGTTCCACCGGGTCGTCCTGCGCCTGTTCGGGGTGCGGGTGACGCAGAGCGGCACGCCGCCCGCCCCCGGCGAGGCCGCCCTGGTGCTCGCCAACCACGTCTCCTGGCTCGACATCATCGCCATCGGCTCGCTGCGGCCGCTCTCCTTCGTGGCGAAGTCGGAGATTGCCGGCTGGCCGGTGATCGGCGTCCTCGCCGGGCTTCAACGGACGATCTACATCGACCGGCAGCGCCGGGGGGCGACCGCCACGGTGAGCGTCGCGATGGGACATCGCTTGGCCGAGGGCGAGCTGGTCGTCCTGTTCGCGGAGGGTACGACCGGCGACGGCACCCGGCTCCTGCCGTTCCGTTCGTCCCTGGTCGGCGCCGCCCGAGCGGCGCTGCAGGCCGAGGCTGGCCGCAGCCGCGTGCGCCTGCAACCGCTGGCGATCGCCTATCCCCGGCGCAACGGCCTGCCGGTGACCCGCTCCGAGCGGGCCGAGATCGCATGGTACGGGGATATGGAACTGGCCCCGCACCTCACCGCCTTCGTGCAGGGCGGCCCGCTTGACGTGCATGTCGCCTGGGGCGCACCGATCGCCTTCGAGGCGACGACGGACCGGAAGGTCGCCACCGCCGCCGCGGAGGCCGAGGTCCGCGCCGCGCTGCGGGGCATCGGCACGGGGGGCTGCCGCACGCCTGCGGTCAGCGTAAGCCCGGCCCGCCCGGGCCTCGACCTTCACGACCCGGAGGTCGCGGCGATCTGATTGTGCGGGCACGACCCCTTTGTGGCGTCACCTGCGATGATCAGACCGCACGCTAGATCATCGGTAGAAATGGTCGCTGTAATACATGATGCAGTGCATTGAGCAGGCCGAATCTCTCTGCTAGCTAGGCCGCAATCCGCATCAGGCGGGATTAGTGGAGGTCGCCCGGTGCAAACCTGGAATCAGGTTTACGATCCGTTTGGGAGCGCTTGGCTCTCGACGCTTGCCGCCTCAGTGCCGGTCATCGCGCTGCTCGCCATGATCGCCAGTGGGCGCGTGAAAGCCCACATCGCGGCCGTGATCGCGCTGGGCCTCGCCATGCTGGTGGCCGTCGTCGGCTTCGGCATGCCGACGGAACTCGCCACCCGCGCCGCCATCCTCGGGATGGTCACGGGCTTCTTCCCGATCGGCTGGATCATCCTCAACGTCATCTTCCTCTACCGGCTGACGGTGGAGAAGGGCTGGTTCGCGATCCTGCAGCAATCGGTCGCCGGCATCACGGCCGACCGCCGCCTGCAACTGCTCCTGGTCGCCTTCGCGTTCGGCGCCTTCTTCGAGGGCGCGGGCGGCTTCGGCACCCCGGTCGCCGTCACCGGCGCGATCCTGATCGGTCTCGGCTTCTCGCCGCTGGCCGCCTCCGGCCTGTCGCTGATCGCCAACACCGCCCCCGTCGCCTTCGGCGCCCTCGGCGCGCCGATCCAGGGCCTCGCCTCGGTGACCGGTTACCCGCCCGAGATCCTCGGCGCGATGATCGGCCGGCAATTGCCGCTGTTCTCGCTGATCGTGCCGTTCTGGCTGATCTGGGTGTTCGCGGGCTTCCGCGGCATGATCCGGGTCTGGCCGCCGATTCTGGTCTGCGGCGCCACCTTTGCGGTCGCGCAGTTCCTGATCTCCAACTACGTCAATCCCTGGATCGTCGATATCGGCGCATCGTTGGCCTCGATGCTCGCCCTCGTGCTGTTCCTGAAGGTCTGGCAGCCGCGCGAGATCTGGACCTCCCCGGCACTGCGCGGCCACGATCCGTCGCTCGCCGTCGCGGGCCCGCGTCCGGTGGCGCTCGGTGCCGGCGTGCCCGGCATGCCCCCGGTCCATACCGGCGCCCGCACGGCTTCGCAGGGCGAGATCCTGATGGCCTGGGTGCCATGGATCGTGCTTTCGATCATCGTGGCGATCTGGGGCACCGGCTGGTTCAAGGGCATCGTCAACCCGCTCTTCACCTGGAAGTACGAGGTGCCTGGCCTGCACAACGTGATCATGAAGGTGCCTCCGGTGGTGGCCAAGCCCGTCCCCGAGGGTGCGGTCTTCCTGTTCACCTACATGTCGTACACCGGCACGGGTGTGCTGATCGCCGCGCTCATCTCGGGCCTGATCATGCGCTTCTCGCCGCTGCGGCTGATCACGGCCTACTTCGAGACCATCTGGGCCCTCCGCTATTCGCTGATCACGATCGCGGCGATGCTCGCGCTCGGCGTCCTCACCCGCTACGCGGGCGTCGATGCCACGCTCGGCCTCGCGTTCGCCGGCACCGGCATCCTGTACCCGTTCTTCGGGACGCTGCTCGGCTGGCTCGGTGTGGCGCTCACCGGGTCGGATACGGCTTCGAACGTGCTGTTCGGCGGTCTGCAGCGGATCACCTCCGAGCAGCTCGGCCTGCCGGGCGTGCTGATGGCGGCGGCGAACTCGTCGGGCGGCGTAATGGGCAAGATGGTCGACGCCCAGTCGATCGTCGTCGCCTCCACGGCCACCGGCTATTTCGGCCAGGAAGGCAAGATCCTGCGCTTCGTGTTCTGGCACTCGATCGCGCTGGCCTGTCTGGTCGGCCTGTTCGTCATGCTCCAGGCCTACGTACCGTTCTTCCAGCAGATGGTGATCGACGTGCCGAACGCGGCGCCGGTCGCCCACTGAATACCGGCGGCAGACACATCTGCCGCCCGACTACACCGGCCGCCTACGGGCGGCCGGTCGCGTTTCAGGGACGCCGCGACGCCTCGCGCGATCCGTGCTACAGGCCGGACGCCGAGCCCTGCGGGGCGGGCGCATGGATCACGCTGACGGTTCGGGACGGCGCGCGTTGAAGAAGGCCTACGTCAAATCCTACGGCTGCCAGATGAACGCCTACGACGCGGCCCGCATGGCCGATGTCCTGGGCGCCGAGGGCTACGTACCGACCGATTCGGTGGACGAGGCCGATGTCGTCGTCCTCAACACCTGCCATATCCGTGAGAGGGCCGCCGAGAAGGTCTATTCCGAACTGGGCCGCCTGCGTGTCCTGAAGAACGAGCGGACCGCGAAGGGGCTCGATACGCGCATCGTCGTGGCGGGCTGCGTCGCCCAGGCCGAGGGTGCCGAGATCCAGGCGCGCCAGCCCGCTGTCGATGTCGTTGTCGGCCCGCAGAGCTACCACCGGCTGCCCGACCTGCTGGCCCGCTCCCGCGAGCGGCGCGTGGTCGATACGGAGTTTCCGGTCGAGGACAAGTTCGACCACCTGCCCCGGCGGCGTACCCTCGGGGCCTCGGCCTTCCTCACCGTGCAGGAGGGCTGCGACAAGTTCTGCGCCTTCTGCGTGGTTCCCTACACCCGCGGCGCCGAGGTCTCGCGTCCGGTCGCGAAGGTGCTGGCCGAGGCGGAAAAGCTCGCCGAGGGCGGCGTGCGCGAGATCACGCTGATCGGCCAGAACGTCAACGCCTATCACGGCGCGGGCTCCGACGGCGCGCCGGTCGGCCTCGCCGAACTGGTGCAGGCCGTCGCAAAGATCCCCGGCCTCGCGCGGATCCGCTACACGACGAGCCACCCGAACGATTTCGACGACGCCCTGATCCGGGCGCATGCCGAGGTCCCGGCCCTGATGCCCTACCTGCACCTGCCGGTGCAGTCGGGCTCGGACCGGATTCTCGCGGCGATGAACCGCAAGCACACCGGCGACGCGTATCGACGCCTGATCGACCGGATCCGTGCTGCGCGTCCGGACATCGCCCTCTCCTCCGACTTCATCGTCGGCTTCCCGGGCGAGACCGACGCGGATTTCGCCGAGACTCTGCGGCTCGTGCGCGATATCGGCTTCGAGAGCGCCTTCTCGTTCAAGTACAGCACACGCCCGGGGACGCCGGCCGCCGATCGCACCGATCAGGTGCCCGAATCCGTGATGGCGGCGCGGCTCGCGGAGCTGCAGGCGCTCCTCGACAGCCGGCGCTACGCCTATCAGCGCGCGGCTGCTGGCCAGGTCTTCGACGTGCTGGTCGAGAAGCCGGGCCGGTATCCGGGGCAGGTCGCGGGCAAGACGCCGCACCTGCTCGCCGTGCAGTTCGATGCAGCACCGCACCATATCGGTTCCGTGGTTCCGGTGCGCATCATCGAAGCCGGCACCAACAGCCTGTTCGGACAGCTCGTCTCGGAAGCTGCGGCGGCATGAGGCACATGACGAGGATGACGGCTTGAGCGCATCGGACGGGGCGGGCGCGCGCGGCGCGCTCAAGGGGCGCGGCCCGGCGGCGCGGCCGCCCGGATCGGACGAGCCGGTCGAAGTGCCGCTGACCTTCGACGACAACCGCCTCGCGAGCCTCGTCTTCGGCCAATACGACCAGAACGTCGCCCATATCGAGCGGCGGCTCGATGTGACCGCGACGGCGCTCGGCAACCACCTCGTCATCAAGGGCTCGCCCGACGCCGCCGAGAAGGCCCGGCGGGTGTTCCAGAAGCTCTACACCCGGGTTCGCACGGGCGGCAGCACGCTGACGCTCGGTGATGTCGACGGCGCGATCCGCGAGGCCACCGCGCAGGCGACGCTGTTCCCCGCCGAGACCATCGCGGCCGAGGCCGACAAGCCGCATTTCGAGCAGATCGCGACTCGGAAGCGCGGAGCCGTGCGGGCGCGCAACCCGGCGCAGGACGAATACATCAAGCTCCTGCGCACCAACGAGCTGGTCTTCGCCGAAGGCCCGGCCGGGACCGGCAAGACCTGGCTCGCCGTCGGTCACGCGGTCTCGCTGCTGGAGCAGGGCCATGCCGAGAAGCTGATCCTGTCGCGTCCCGCCGTCGAGGCTGGCGAGCGCCTGGGCTTCCTGCCTGGCGACATGCGTGAGAAGGTCGATCCGTATCTGCGCCCGATCTACGACGCGCTCTACGACTTCATGGAGGCACGCCATGTCGATCGGGGCCTGCAGACCGGGCAGATCGAGATCGCGCCGCTCGCCTTCATGCGCGGGCGGACGCTCACAAATGCCGTGGTGCTGCTCGACGAGGCGCAGAACACGACCTCCATGCAGATGAAGATGTTCCTGACTCGCCTGGGCGATGGCTCGCGCATGATCATCACGGGCGATCCGAGCCAGATCGACCTGCCGCCGGGCCAGAAGTCGGGTCTCGTGGAGGCGGTCCGGGTGCTGGAGGGCGTCGAGGGGATTGGTCGCGTGCGGTTCAAGGACGTCGACGTGGTCCGCCACGATCTCGTCCGCCGGATCGTCACCGCCTACGAGAGCGCCGCCCACGGGGCGGACGAGGCCGACCGCAACCCGAATCCCCGGCGCCGGCCGCTGGCGTGAGCATGCCGCACGAGATCGACCTCGCCGTCGAGGATGAGCGCTGGGAGACGGCGATTGCCGACCTCGAAGCGCTCGTCACCCGCGCCGTGGAGGCCGGGCTGGCGATCGCCCCAGAGAAGCCGGACGGCCCCGTCGAGGTCAGCGTCCTGCTGACGGATGATGCTGCGGTCCAGGAGCTGAACAAGACCTGGCGCGGCAAGGACAAGCCGACCAACGTCCTGTCCTTCCCGGCCGCCCCGCAGCCGCGGCATGCGCAGGTCGCGACGCCGCTCGGCGACGTGGTCCTTGCGTACGAGACCCTGGTGCGCGAGAGTGCGGAACAGTCGAAGCCGCTCCAGAATCACCTCGCTCACCTCCTCGTCCATGGCACCCTGCATTGTCTCGGTCAGGACCACGAGATCGGCGAGGCCGAGGCCGAGGCCATGGAATCCCTCGAAGTCGCGGCTCTCGCGACCCTCGGTATCCCGGATCCCTATGCCTGAGTGCGCGACGTCCGAACGCTCCCAGACCCGAGAGACATGAGCAACGATCGAAGTCGCGGCGCGGCCCTGGCCGCGCCCAGTTCCAACGAGGGCGAGTCCCCAAATCGGGAGCCCTGGTACGACCGCCTGCTACAGGCGCTTCACCTCAAGCCGCGCGATTCCCTACGCGAGGGTCTTGAGGAGGCGCTGGCGGAGCCGGATGCCGGCGAGAGTGGTCTTTCCCCGCTCGAGCGCGTGATGCTCAAGAACGTGCTGGGCCTGCACAAGGTGCGGGTCGACGACGTGATGGTCCCCCGGGCCGACATCGTTGCCGTCTCCAACGAGACGAGCCTCGGCGAACTGCTCAAGCTGTTCCGCACCGCCGGCCATTCCCGCTTGCCGGTCTACGGTGAGACCCTCGACGACCCCCGCGGCATGGTCCACATCCGCGATCTCGTGGATCACATCGCCGCCAAGGCCGAGCCGACCCGGCGCAGCGTCCCGGCTGCCAAGCCCGCCGAGCCGGGGATCGACGGCGCGGTCGATGCGGCGGCCGCGCCGCGCGTCCGCCGTCCGGCGCCACGGCTTCCGCGCAGCCTCGACCTCGGCAAGGTCGACCTGACCACGACCCTGGCGGCGACGCGTATCCAGCGGCCGGTCCTGTTCGTGCCGCCCTCGATGCCGGCGATCGATCTGCTGGTGCGGATGCAGGCCACGCGCACCCACATGGCGCTGGTGATCGACGAGTATGGCGGGACCGATGGGCTGATCTCCATCGAGGACCTGATCGAGGTGGTGGTCGGCGACATCGAGGACGAGCACGACGTCGCCGAGGCCAGTTACGTTCAGCGGGTCGATGGCGAAGGCGATGTCTTCGTGGCCGACGCGCGCACGCCGCTGGCCGAAGTGTCGGAGGCGACCGGCGTCGATCTCGCTGCCGCAGTCGGCGAGATGGCCGAGGAGATTGACACGCTCGGCGGGATGATCGTGACGCTGGCCGGACGCGTCCCCTCCCGGGGCGAGCTGATCGCCGGGCCTGGCGATCTCGAATTCGAGGTGCTCGACGCGGATCCGCGCCGCCTGAAGCGGCTGCGCTTCCACAAGGGCGCGGCGCGGATCGGTGCCGTCGTTCCGCTCGCCCTGCCCCCGCCCTCCAATCCACCGGCCGCCGAGACGCCTCACCCGTGATGGTCCCGGCGTGACGCGCGTGACGGCGGGGTACGCCCGGGCTTCCGCAGCACCGGGCACGCCGACGCATGACCGGATGCCGGGTTTCGTGCAGGCCATCGCGGGTCTGACCGGTTGGCGTCGCCTTGGGCTGGCGTGGCTCGTGGGTGCGCTGGGTGCGCTGGCAATGCCGCCCTTTGGAGCTCTGCCGGCCTTGGTCCTATCGCTGACCGTCGTGGTCTGGCTCATGGATGGGGCCGCTGCGGATCGCCCTGCCCTGCGCCGCCTCTGGCCATGCTTTCTGATCGGCTGGGCCTGGGGTTTCGGTTATCTCACCGCCGGTCTGTGGTGGCTGGGCCAGGCCTTTCTGGTGCAGGCCGACGAGTTCCTTTGGGCGCTGCCGCTCGGCGTCGTCGGCCTGCCCTTCGGGCTCGGCCTGTTCTACGGCACGGGTTTTGGCGCCGCAGGCCTTCTATGGCGCCGGGGGGCGGGGCGGATCGCCGCCCTCGCCTTCGGAATCGGCGGCGCCGAATGGCTGCGCGGCCACCTGTTCACGGGCTTCCCGTGGAACACCCTTGGCATGGCGCTCGCCCAGAACCTCTGGCTGATACAGGGGGCCGCCGAGATCGGCCTCTATGGCCTGACCGTGCTGGCCATCCTGATCTGCGCCGCCCCTGCGACGCTCGCCACCGGCTCGCAGCCGCGCAGCCGGCTCGGTCCGAGCGTGGCCGCCGCCTTGCTGCTTGGCGGTATGGCCCTGTTTGGGGCCGAGCGGTTGGGGTCGGCGGATCCGGTGGTTGCGGGTATTCGCCTGCGCCTCGTCCAACCGAACCTGCCGCAGGACGCCAAATTCAGACCGGAGAATCGCGCCGACATCGTCGACCGCTACATCGAGTTGAGCCAGCGCCCGGTGGAGGCTGGCGAGCCTGAGCCGACCCATATCGTCTGGCCGGAATCCGCCTTCCCGTTCCTGATTCAGCGCGATCCCGAGGCTCTGGCCAAGGTGGCGGCTGGCCTCAAGCCCGGTCAGCACCTCGTCACCGGCGCGGCCCGGGCCGAGGAACCGCTGCCGGGCGAGCGCCTGCGCTACTTCAATGCCATCCTGGTGATCGGGCCGGATGGCGTGATCTCCGACAGCTACGACAAGGTCCACCTTGTCCCGTTCGGCGAGTACCTGCCCAGCCCCCTCGACGCCGCCCTGCGGGCGCTGGGCCTGCGCCAGTTCGTGGCAGTTCCCGGCGGCTTCTCGGCGGGGGCGCTTGCCGCGCAGCGGATCCTGGCCGTGCCCGGCCTGCCGCCGGTGGCGGCGACGATCTGCTACGAGGCAATCTTTCCGGGTGCGATCCTGCCGGCGGGCCACGCCGCGCCTGCCGCCCATCCCCCGGGGCTGATCCTGAACGTCACCAACGATGCATGGTTTGGCGACACGCCGGGCCCGCGCCAGCATCTCGCCCAGGCACGCCTGCGCGCCGTCGAGGAGGGGCTGCCCCTGGTCCGCGACGCCAATACCGGGATCTCCGCGGTGATCGACCCGCACGGCCGCATCGTCGCCGAAACGCCGCTCAATCAGGAGACTTGGCTCGACGCCGATCTGCCTGCGCGGATCGTCGGGGGCACCCTGTACGGTCGGTTCGGCGACGCGGTCTTCGCGCTGATGCTGGCTGCCTGCTTCGTCGGGGCGGTGACGGCCGGGCGCCGGATATGAGTGCGGGATTCGCCAGCGGGCGTCGGATCCTGCTCGTTCTCGCGCTGATGCTGGTCGCGTTCAACCTGCGGCCGGCGCTCAGCACGGTCGGGCCCCTGCTGGCGACCATCCGGGACGAGACCGGCCTCGGCGCGGGCGGGGCCGCAATCCTCACCACGCTCCCGGTCCTGTGCCTCGGCATCGCCTGCGCGCTGGCGGCGCCGCTGATCCGGCGGATCGGGGCCGATCTCGCGGTGCTCGCGGGCACCACCATCCTGACGGCCGGCCTGACGCTGCGCGGCCTTGGCGGCCTCGTGCCGCTGTTCGCCGGAACGGCGCTCGCCGCCATCGGCATCGGCCTTGACAACGTCCTGCTGCCCGCTCTGGTCAAGCGCGACTTCGCCGGCAGCAGCGGCCTGATGACCGGGCTCTATACCATGACCCTCTGCCTCGGCGCCGCGGCCGGGGCGGGTGCGGCGGTCCCGGTCGAGCACGCCCTCGGGGGCGGCTGGCCCTCCGCCCTGGCGATCTGGGCGCTGCCGGCGCTGGTCGCCGGTCTGGTCTGGATCCCCTTCGCACGCCGGCCGAGCGCGCGGTCGGCGCCCTCGGCCGGGCGGCTGCTCCGCAACCCTCTTGCCTGGTGGGTGACCGGGTTCATGGGCCTGCAATCCTCGCTCGCCTACACCCTGTTCGGCTGGCTGCCGCTGCTGCTGCAGGGCCGTGGCCTGACGCCGCTGGATGCCGGCCTGTTCGCCTCGCTGACCACGCTGGTCCAGGCACCCGGTGCTTTGCTGATCGCGATGCTGGCCGCCCGCGCCCGCGATCAGCGGGCCTGGATCGTCGCGATCCCGGGCCTGACCGCCGGCGCCTTTCTGGTTCTCGCCTTCGGACCCGACACTCTGCGCGTCCCGGCTGCCTGCGCGCTGGGTTTCGGGATCGGCGGCTGCTTCGGCCTGGGACTCACCCTGATCGTGCTCCGCGCGGCCGACGCGGCCAGTGCCGCCGGCCTGTCGGCCATGGCGCAGGGCATCGGCTACGCCGGGGCTTGCCTCGGACCGCTGGCCTTTGGGCTCGCCCACGAGGCGACCGGGGGATGGGGCATCCCGGGCATCCTGTTCGCGGGGATCGCCACCGCCGCGATCCTGATCGGCCTCGCGGCGGGCCGTGACCGCAAGGTCAGCGCGGCAGAGCCGGAGTTCTCTGGTCCCGTGGATCAGCGACTGAGCGCGTTCCAGCCCTCGAACCCGGCCAGCGGCTCCTGATCGTAGCGCAGCATCAGGTCTTCCATCGCCTCGGCCTCCGACAAGCGCTCCGCGGCCGCGAGATCCGCCAAGCCCTCGAAGAAGCCCTCACGGGCGAGTGCCGGCGCGAAGCTCAGGGTGAAGCGGACCGCCTCGTCGCCGCGGTTGGCGAAGGCGTGCGGCGTGCCGGGCCGGACCAGCGCGAAGTCGCCGGGCCCGAGATCGATGTCGGTCCCGTCGAGGTTGAGGATGAGGGTGCCGGCCTCCACCGCAAACGTTTTAGTGAGCCGGGCGTGCCGGTGCAGCCCGGCTCCGGGCGTGCGCGGATCCATCGTGACCCGGTAGATGCCGATCGCGTCGGCAGTGGCATCGCTGCGCGCGAGATAGGTGACGTGCATCCCGCCGATGACCGCGTCGGGCTTCGCATCGTACCGGACGATCGCTGTTATGGCATCCTCCCAACGCTCCAGACTCAAGCCGGCCTGCCTCCGCATCATGGGGAACGACCCAGAGCGTCGCAATACTCAGAGAAGTTCAAGCACGTGCCTCGCCGATGCATGACTGCTGAAGATAGACCTCCCGGCCTGCATCCCGAAGGTCCTTGACTGCCCCCATTCCGCAAGCACGTTTACTCGGAGTATTGCGGCATGGGCCAGCCGTGATGGCCGCTTTCGGCGTCGGGTGATGAGCATGGCACGGATCGCTAGGATGGGATGGCGTCTGGTTTCCGCGGCGCTGTTCGCGTTTGCGCTGACGTCGACGGGGGCCGAGGCGCGCGGGTTTGGCGGTGGTTTCCATGCTGGCGCGGTCGGGCCGCGGGTCGGCGCCTGGGGTCGCCCACTGGGACCCGTTCGGCCGGGCTTCGCTCCCGGCGGCGGCTTTGCCCGGCCCGGCTTCGTCGGCCGGCCTCCCTATGCCCATCGTCACTGGCATCGCGGCGACTCGGGCTACTACGCCTACGGGCTGGGTGGCTTCGGGCTCGGCCTGGGCCTCGGCGGCTTGTTCGGGCGTTACGGCTACCCCTGGTATGACGACGACTACGTCTACACACCGCCGGTCTACGTGGCGCCCGTCGAGGTGCCCCTTGAGACAGAGGTCGTGACGGACGATCCCGCCGCCATCGCGGCCTGCGCGTGGCGGTTCAAGACCTACGATCCGAGCACGCAAACCTTCATCGGCAAGGGTTACGTACGGAGCCACTGCCCCTGAGGCGACATCGCGGCAAGGGGGGCGGCGACTTTCGCCGCGTGAGGGCCGCAGCCTCGACACAACGAAAAGGCCCCGCGCGCTGATGCTCGCGGGGCCTCCCATCGGTCAGGTATTAGGAGACCTTACTCCGCGGCGACCCGGTGGGCCTGCGAGCCGTCCGTGTAGGTCTCGGCCTGCAGGCGCTTGCCCGGGGCGGCGCGGCCCGGCAGAGGCGGCAGGGCCTTGGCCTTCTCCAGATCGATGCCCGCACCCTCGGCGACACGACGGCCGTAATCCTCGTCGGCGTGCCAGAAGTGCCAGACCATCCGCAGCTGGATCGGCTCCGGGCACTGCTTCATGTCGCCGACCAAGTTGGCGATCAGGTCGTCGCGCTCCCAATCCTCGAACGAGCGGTAGCGCACGCCCGCCTGCGTGTAGTCATCCTCGGTCCGCGAGGTCTGGTAGCGGCCCAGATTGCCCTGGACCGGCTGGTGATAATCCCGGGACGGCTTCGGGGCCTCCTGCAGGCCTTCGGCCAGCGTCGAGGGCTCGTAGTTGATGTGCTTGTTCGGCCCCGTGCCGTCGACCGAATAGGTCATCTGGCCGTCCCGCTGATTCGAATAGACCTTCACGCCGGGCTGCGGCGCGTTGATCGGAAGCTGCAGGTAGTTGGCGCCGACCCGGTAACGCTGCGTGTCCGAGTAGGACAGCGTCCGGCCCTGAAGCATCTTGTCGTCCGAGAAGTCGATGCCGTCGACCAGCACGCCGGTACCGAAGGCCGACTGCTCGACCTCGGCGAAGAAGTTGTCCGGCACCCGGTCGAGCACCATCCGGCCGCAGGGCAGCAGCGGGAACTGGTCCACCGGCCACAGCTTCGTGTCGTCCAGCGGGTCGAACGACAGGTGGTCGTTCGGGCCGTCCGGCATGATCTGAACCGAGAACTCCCACTCGGGGAAATTGCCGGCCTTGATGTTGTCGTACAGGTCGCGGGTCGCGTGCCCGACATCCTTGCCTTGGATCTCGGCGGCCTGGGCCGAGGTCAGGTTCCTGACGCCCTGCTTGGGAGTCCAGTGGAACTTGCACAACACCGCCTCGCCCTGGTCGTTGACCAGCTTGTAGGTGTTGACGCCTGAGCCTTCCATCTCGCGATAATTGGCCGGGATGCCCCAGGGCGACTTCAGGTGCGTCACCATGTGGATCGCTTCGGGGTGCTGGGCCACGAAGTCGAAGAAGCGCCACGCCTCCTGGCGGTTCGTCACCGGATCCGGCTTGAACGCGTGGATCATGTCGGGGAACTTGATCGCGTCCCGGATGAAGAAGACCTTGAGGTTGTTGCCGACGAGATCCCAGTTGCCGTCGACGGTCTTGAACTTCACCGCAAAGCCGCGCGGGTCGCGCTCGGTCTCGGGGCTTTCCTTGGCGCCGGCCACGGTCGAAAAACGCACGAACATCGGCGTCTTCACGCCGGTCTCGTTCAGCACGCGGGCGCGGGTGTACTTGGAAGCGGGCTCGTTGCCAATCTTGCCGTAGGCCTCGAAATAGCCATGGGCGCCGGCGCCGCGGGCGTGGACGACGCGCTCCGGGATCCGCTCGCGATCGAAGTGGGTGATCTTCTCGATGAACTGGTAGTTCTCGAGCGTCGCCGGCCCCCGCTCACCGACCGTGCGGGTGCTCTGGTTGTCGCGGACCGGATGGCCCTGGCGGGTGGTCAGGATCGGGCGTTGATCGGTCATACGTACCGTCTCTCCGTTTGCGAAGGCTCGCGGCTGACACCGGGGACAACCTGGAACCGTTCTCGTGATTGGTTATGACCCTGCCGTGACCCCGAAGCAAATGCATCGTCACAAACGCTGTGATAGATAGGGTCTATGAATCTATCGGGCCTGTCCCTGCGCGATCTGGAATACGTCATCGCCGTCGCCGACGAGGGCCATTTCAGCCGGGCGGCGGAGCGCTGCAACATCAGCCAGCCGACGCTGAGCGTGCAGATCCGCAAATTGGAAACCGCCCTTGGCGTGGTTTTGTTCGAACGCTCGAAGCGCCGGATCCTGCTGACGGAAGCAGGTCAGGTGATCGTGCGGCAGGCGCGCGTCGTCCTGGTCGAGGCGCAGCGCCTGCTCGCCTTCGCCAGCGAGGGACGCGGCTCGCCGCTCACCGGGCGACTGATCCTCGCCGCGATTCAGACCCTCGGTCCCTATCTCTTTCCGCTGGTGCTGCGGCCGCTGCGCGAGGAATATCCGCTGCTGACCTTGTCGCTGCGGGAATCCCGCACGGCCGACATCGTCGAGGGCCTGCGAGACGGGCGGATCGATGCGGCGCTGGTTTCGCTGCCGGTACCCCAGCACGGGTTGACCGCGTCGCCCCTGTTCATCGAGCCGTTCTGGCTCGCCTGCCCGGCCGAGCACGCCCTCGCCCGCGGCGGCGCCCTGTCGGCCACCGAGATCGCGGGGCCGGACCTTCTGCTCCTCGACGAGGGCAACTGCTTGCGCGATCAGGCGATCGCGGCCTGTGGCGCCGGCTCCTCGATCGGCCGCCACGCGACGAGCCTGGAAACCTTGCGCTCCATGGTGGCGGCCGGAGCCGGGTACACCTTGCTCCCCGCTTTGGCGGTGCCGGCCGGGCCCGACCCGAGCGGGCTGATCGTCACGCGGGCGTTCGACCTCGACGGTCCGGGCCGGACCATCGCCCTCGTCTGGCGTACCAGCGATCCACGTGCGCCCGGCCTGTCGAGCTTGGCGGCCTTCTTCCGGGCCCACGCGCCGCCCGGTACGGCGGCCTGTCGCGATATGGCTCCACGGATCTGAGCGCCGCGCGCAGCCTCGGAGGCGTGAGCCCTGACATCCGCGCGGGGCCGCGATGCTCAATCTTTGCCGTGACAGGGCCAATATTGCCGTGTAGCGCGCGGAGGACGCCTGACCGTCCGTCCGGGCCCCGCCCCTCCGATCGCCTTGCCCTCCCTTCGCTCAATCGGCCTCTGGGCCGCCCTCATCGCCGCGTCCGCGGCCATCTCGTACGGGCTGATGCGCGCGCATTTTCCGGCGGCTTTGCTGCTCGGACCGATGATCGCAGCGATTGCGTTCGGCGTCGGCGGATCGCGGCTCCACGTGGCGCGGCCCGCCTTCAACGCCGCGCAGGCGATGATCGGCTGCCTCGTTGCCCACGCCGTCACCGGGCAGATCGCCCAGACCCTGCTGGAGGATGGCCCGCTTATCGTCGCCGTCGTGCTCGTAACGGTGGCGGTCAGCGGCGTCGTCGGCTTGGTCCTGACGCGCCTGCGGGTGCTGCCCGGCACCACCGCGGCCTGGGGCTCCTCGCCGGGCGGCGCCTCCGCGATGGTGGCGATGGCCGAGGATTTCGGTGCGGATCCGCGGCTCGTGGCCTTCATGCAGTATGTGCGCGTAGCCGCCGTGGTGTTCTCGGCCTCGCTGGCCGCCCGGTTTCTCATGGAAAACCCGGCCGCAGCGGGTGCCTCCGCCGGTGCCGAGGCGATTGAGCCGCTCTCCCTGCTGGCCACCCTCGCGGTGGCGGTGATCGGTGCCGGCGCGGCGCTGGCGCTGCGGGTGCCGGCCGGTGCTCAGATCGGTCCGATGGTGCTGGGAAGCCTCCTCCACGCCACCGGCCTCGTTCGGATGGCCCTGCCGGTGCCGATCCTCGAACTCGCCTATGCCTGCATCGGCATCTATGTCGGCCTGCGCTTCACCCGCGAGACCCTGCGCCTCACCATCACGGCGCTGCCGGGGGTCCTGGTGGCGACCTTCTCGGTGATCGCGCTCTGCGCGGCCTGGGGCTGGGGGCTGACCCTGCTGCTGCCGATCGACCTGCTGACCGCCGTGCTCGCCACGAGCCCGGGGGGGCTCGACTCGGTCGCGATCATCGCGGTCGGCTCGAAGGCCGACGTCTCCTTCGTGCTGGCGGTCCAGACCCTGCGGTTGTTCGTGGTTTTGCTCACCGGACCGCTGCTCGCCAAGTGGATCAGCCGGTCCGTGCCGGAGGGCGCGGCCCGATGAACGCCCTGGTCCTGGCCTTCCTCAACTCCTGGCGCGGCCTGCGCCATGGCGCGCGCACCGAGCGGGCGGTCCGACAGGAACTGGTATTGCTGGCGGTGGGCGTGCCGGTGGCGTTGCTACTCGGCGCGACCCTTTGGGTGCGTGTTGCCCTGATGGTGAGCCTGCTGCTGATGCTGGCCGCCGAGTTCCTCAACACCGCCGTCGAGAAGCTCTGCGACCACGTCCATCCGAGCCACCATCCGATGATCGGCCGGGTGAAGGACCTCGCTTCGGCCGGGACCTTCATGGCGCAGGTGGCGGCGCTGCTGGTGTGGGTGGCCGCGCTGGTCGAACGGCTGGGCTGATCTGCCCTGCCTGTCAGGTGCTCGCTTCTCTGACTGTGAGGGTCTATCTGCCGGACCTATCCAAGTGCATCGCCTGAGATCCCGCCCCGTGACGGACTACATCCGCAAGATCCTCACCGCCCGCGTCTACGACGTGGCGATCGAGAGCCCACTCGATCCGATGCCGCGTATCACGAAGCGGCTCGGTCGACCGGTGCTGCTGAAGCGCGAGGATCTGCAGCCGGTCTTCTCGTTCAAGCTCCGCGGCGCCTACAACAAGATGTCGGGCCTGAGCCCCGAGCAGATCGCCCGCGGCGTTGTCTGTGCCTCGGCGGGCAACCACGCTCAGGGCGTCGCGCTCGCCGCCGCAAAGCTCGGGGCGCGGGCCGTGATCGTGATGCCGCGCACCACGCCGTCGATCAAGGTCGATGCCTGCCGAGCCCGGGGTGCCGAGGTGGTGCTGCATGGCGACGCCTTCGACGAGGCGCTGACCCAGGCCAAGATCCTCGAAGCCGAGCAGGGCCTGACCTTCCTGCACCCCTTCGACGATCCGGAGGTGATCGCCGGCCAGGGCACGATCGGCAAGGAGATCCTGGAGCAGCATACCGGACCGATCGAGGCGATCTTCGTGCCGGTGGGCGGCGGCGGGCTCGCCGCCGGCATCGCCACCTTTGTGAAGTACCTGCGCCCGGGCACCAAGGTGATCGGCGTCGAGCCGGAGGACGCCGCCTGTATGGCCGCAGCGCTGGCCGCCGGGACCCGGGTCAGCCTGCCCACGGTCGGGCTGTTCGCCGACGGCGTCGCCGTGCGGCAGGCCGGCGAGGAGACCTTCCGGCTCTGCCGCGAGCACCTCGACGAGGTCATCACGGTCGATACCGACGCCATGTGCGCGGCCGTCAAGGACATCTTCGACGATACCCGCGCGGTGTCGGAGCCCTCCGGCGCGCTGAGCCTCGCCGGCGCCAAGCTCTATGCCGAGCGTGAGGGCGGCGACGGAACGCTGATCGCCATCTCGTCGGGGGCCAATCTCAACTTCGACCGTCTGCGCCACATCGCCGAGCGGGCGGAGATCGGCGAGCAGCGGGAGGTTTTGATCGGCGTCACGATCCCCGAGCGGCCCGGCGCTTACCGGGCCTTCATCAATGCCCTGGGGCCGCGCGCCGTCACCGAGTTCAACTATCGCCACGCTCCGGGTGCCGAGGCGCAGATCTTCGTTGGTATCAACGTCACCGGCGGCAGGCACGAGAAGCAGGCGCTGATCGGCTCCCTGCGCGAGGCCGGCTACCGCGTCCTCGACATGAGCGACAACGAGATGGCCAAGGTCCATGTCCGCTACATGGTGGGCGGCCGGGCCGTTGGCGTCGCGCACGAGCGGCTGTTCCGCTTCCAGTTCCCGGAGCGGCCCGGCGCGCTGATGAAGTTCCTCGACGTGCTGGGGCCCGACTTCGACATCACGCTGTTCCACTACCGCAATCACGGTGCGGATTATGGCCGCGTGCTGGCCGGCATCGCAGTCCCCCCGGGCGAGCGGGCGCGGTTCGATGCGGTCATCGAGGCGCTAGGATACCCGGCCACCGACGAGACCGAGAACCCGGCCTACCGTCTGTTCCTCGACGGCGAGATGGCCGGGGCTGCGTGAGGCTGGGCCCAGTCTATTCGGACGCGTCCTCCACCGCAGTCACGTCCGGCATGGCCCGGAGCTTCTCGGCGATCGCCGCGACGCTCGTCCGCGAAAGTCGCACGAAAGTGACCGTAACGTCGTCGAAATCCGGGTTCGCGCTGGGGCGGACCGTGAAGGTCCGCACCCGGGAGGCGCGCTCGCCCGTCGCCATCTGAAGGGTGTCGATCGACAACCTGCCCGCGCGTGCAGTCAGCCGGAGCGTCCGCGCCCGCATCCGGTCGCGCCAGCGCTCCTCGAACGGCTTCACACCGGCCAGGATGCCGACGATCAGCGCCGTCGTGGCGATGGCCGGCACGTAGAGCCCGCTGCCGATCGCGAGGCCGATCGCGGCCACGCCCCAGAGGCTCGCCGCCGTGGTGAGCCCCTTCACCACCTCGCCGCGCAGCAGGATCGTCCCCGCCCCCAGGAAGCCGATCCCCGACACGACCTGGGCCGCGATACGGGACGGATCGAGCACGACATGCTCGGTGCCCAGCACGTCGCCGAAGCCGAAGGCCGAGACCAGCATGATCAGGCAGGAGCCGACGCAGACCAGCATGTGGGTCCGCAGGCCTGCCGCCCAGAGCAGCCGCTCGCGTTCGAGGCCAATCACGCTGCCGAACAGGGCCGCCAGCGCCAGCCGCGCCACCATCTCACCGTTGCCGATCACGACCCGCTCCGCTCATCCGCGTAATGCGGAATGAGCCGATCCTGGACGATGATGAGCCGACTTATCAACTGGTTCCCAGCGCCGCCTTCTCGACCTCGTAGGCGGCCCGCACGACATCCGACCCGTAGACGCGCTCCAGGCGACGGACGGTGAAGTGGGCCCGCGCCGTGGCCTGAAAGTGGTTCATGAAGGCGGTGTTGACCGCTGCCCCGCCGAACGCCCCGAGGATCGGCACCGCCTGCGCGGCAACCTTCTGCGATACGACGATGCCGAAGCGGGCCGCGATCTGCGCGGTGAAGCGGATCAGCGCGGGGGCCGACTGGTCGAGAAGGGTCTTGCTGCCGGCGTAGCGCGCGGCCTCCGCCAGTGTCTTGGCCAGGGCTGCGCGGACCGCGAAGTAGCCGCTCTCGGTGAGCGCCGAACCCGCCTCCGTGACCGCCGGCGCCCGGCCGCCCAGGGCGAAGACCTGCACGCAGGCCAGCGCGCCTTCGGGCGTTTCCAGATCCTCGCCCGCCTCACGGGCGATCTCGGCGATCGAGCGGAGCATCAGCGTTGTCGAGACCGGCAGTTCGACCGCCAGGGTCGAGAGGCCGAACGCGCCGCCGATGGCGCCGGACAGCGCGGCATAGGCCTTGTGCTTGGCGTCGCCCGAACCGAGGAGCCGCGTGATCCGACTCTCGGCCTTGGCGGTCGCCGTCCCGATTGTCTCGCCCCCAGTCGCCGGCGCGAGTTCCGTGCGGGGCAGCGTCGCCAGCGCGACCCGGAGGGCGCCGCGCATGGCGGCCTCGGTGCTGCGGCTCACCACCTCGGTTACGGGTGCCGGCAGCGAGCGTCCGATGATGTCCAGCGGCGCCCCGGCGGCTGCGGAAAGGCGGGCGGCGAGGCTCGGCCGTTCCAGGGCCTGCACGGCCCGGCGCAGGGCGGCGAGATCCGCCTCGCTCAGCATCGTCTCGCCGGTCACCGTCGGCAGCGTCGTATCGGCGCGGGAAATATCGGTCGTGGTCATCCAAGGATCCCTGGATCTGTTCCGGTCACACGGCCCCCGGGGCGCGCGCCGTGGAAGGAAGTTCTGCGCCCGTCGCGCGGTTCCCCACCGCGTTCGGCCCCGGTGCTAACGGAGCCTCCGCGGCCGTTCTGCCGCTGCGACGACCGACGGCGAGGCACAGTGCCAGCACCGGAATGCCGACCAGCGATGTCAGCACGAAGAAGGCCGGGTAGCCGATGGCCGCGACGATGAAGCCCGAGGCCCCCGCGATCAGCTTGCCGGGCAGCGCGTAGAGCGAGGAGAACAGCGCGTATTGCGTTGCCGCGTAGGCCGGGCTGGTGAGACTCGACATGAAGGCGATGAGCACGATGCCCGCGAAGGAGCCGCAGAAGTTCTCGATCGAGATGGCCACCGTCAAGCGCCAGAGCTCCGGGGCGCCGGCCGAGAGCCACGCGAAGGCGAGGTGCGAGGCGGCCGCCAGGAAGGCGCCTAGCAGCAGCGTCGGGAACAGGCCGAGCCGCGCGAGCGCCCAGCCCCCCGCGAAGCCGCCCGCGATTCCGACCCAGATGCCGTAGAGCTTGGTGACGGTCGCGATTTCCTTGAGGTCGAAACCGAGCGTCCGGTAGAGCGGGCTCGCCATCACCCCCGAGAGGAAGTCCGGCAGGCGGAATAGCGCCACGAGCAGCAGGATGCCCCACAGGGCGTTCCCGAAGCGGCCGCGCAGCTCGATCAGCGGTTCCAGCACGGCACGGCGCATCGACCAGAGCCGCGAATGGCCGGGCGTGTTGGCCACGGTCGCCCGGTGGGCATCGAAGGCGGGCGCCAGCAGAGCGGCCCCCATGCCGACCAGCATGAGCGCGGCCATGATCAGGTAGGCCAGCGTCCAGCCCCCGGACGCGGCGATGAACAGCGCGCCGGCGCCCGCGGTGATCAGCCCGAGGCGGTAGCCGAGGTTCGATGTCGCCGCCAGGATGCCCTGGAAGTCGCTGCCGGCGGCGTCGATGCGCCAGCCGTCGATGACCACGTCCTGGCTCGCCGCGCAGAACGCGACCAGGAAGGCCCCGAACCCGAGCAGCGCGAGGTTGGTCTTCGGATCGGAGAAGGCCATCAGGACGAGGCAAATCGCGACGGCGGCCTGCGTCGTCACCATCCAGGCCCGGCGGCGACCCAGCCGCGCGCCCAGGACCGGTACGTTCAGGCGGTCGATCGCCGGCGCCCAGAGGAACTTCAGCGAGTAGGGCAGCGCCACGTAGCTGAAGAGCCCGATGGCGCGCACGTCGATGTCCGAGAAGGCGAGCCGGAGCGTGAAGGTCCCCAGCACCAGCAGCAGCGGCAGGCCCGATGAGAATCCGAGCGCGAGCATCAGGATAATGCGCCGGTCCTCCACGATGTCGCGGAGACGGAAGCGGCGCATAGCCTGTGGCTGGTTGCCCATGGCATGGAACTCCTGAGCCTTCATGGCCTTGATCCCGCGAAATCGTGGCAACTGTGCGCCGCGGTGATGCTCGCTGGATTGTGATGCAGGTCGCCTCGATCTTGATCGAAGCTTGGTTAACGCAATCTCCATGCACCGTGGATCGGGGCTGGGAGCTATGGGACGGACGCGTCGCGTTACACAGTGTGGAATGATGCGGTGAGTGCCCGATCGGAGCCCACTCCGCCACCCGCGATGCTGGTCGATGCTTTCGCACGCAGCCTGTCGCCGATGGTGATCACCGACGCCCGCGCACCCGATAACCCGGTCGCCTGGGCCAACGATGCCTTCCTCCAGGCCACTGGCTACGACGCGACGGAGGTCGTCGGGCGCAATTGCCGCATGCTCCAGGGGCCGGGCACCGATCGGGCAACGGTTGAGCGGATTCGCGCGGCCGTCGAGGCGGCCGAGCCGATTTCCGTTGAGCTGCTCAATTACCGGAAGAATGGCACGGCGTTCTGGAACGCCATGACGATCACGCCGGTGAGCGACGCGCAGGGTGTGGCGTTCTACTATGCCGCCCAGGCGGACATGACCCCCACCCACCAGCTCGAAGACACGATGCGGGGCACCAACGACGAGCTCGAGCGTCTTGTCGATGCCCGCACGCACGCCCTGACCGCAGCACTGGAGCAGAAGACCGCGCTGCTGCACGAGGTCGATCACCGGGTGAAGAACAATCTCCAGGTGATCTCCTCACTGATACTGCTGAAGGCCCGCCGCACGCCGGAGGGCGAGGCGCGCGACGCGCTCCAGGGCATGGCGGAGCGCATCGGGGCGCTGTCGACGGCGCACCGGCTACTCTACTCGGAGGGGGACTGCGCCCATTTCAATCTCGGCGAGTTCGCGTCCGAATTCCTGTCCGACATGAATGCGGGCCTCGACCCTGAGCGGCATCGGATCGAGGCCGACGTGGAGTCGATCTCGGTGGCGGCCGCGATGGCGGCGCCGCTGGCTCTGCTGATCCATGAACTCACCGCTAACGCCCTGCGCCATGCCTTCCCGGACGCACGAGAGGGACGGGTGTCGATCGCCGCGAAGCGGACCGAGCGAGGGATGCATCTGACGATTCGGGACGACGGGGTCGGCCTTGCGGCGGCGCCGCCGAACCCGGCGGGTTTCGGGCGCAATCTCGTGGAAATGGTGGTGCGGCAGATGCGCGGAACCATCGCCTGGATGGATGCCGTGCCGGGCACAACCGTCGAGATCGACATCCCGCTGCAGACGGCGTCTTGAGTATTCGGCGCCAACACTCCACGCTCGCCGAAGCGTGTGCGATCGAGGCGTCGGAGCACGGAGACGGGATGGGGACCGGAAACGCGGGGGCCGCGCTTCGCATCCTCGTGGTCGAGGACGAGGCACTGATCGCCCTGGAGCTCGAGTGCCTGCTGGACGATCTCGGTCATGTCACGGTGGGCATCGCTGGAACCTCTGCCGAGGCGATCGCGCTCGGCCGCTCCATGGCGCCCGACGTCGCCCTGGTGGATATTCATCTCGTTGACGGCCCGACCGGGGTCGATGTCGCTCGGGCGCTCTCGGAGGACCGGCGCACCACCGTGGTGTTCATGACGGCCAACGCGAAGCGGATTCCGACGGATTTCGCGGGCGCCATCGGGGTGATCGCCAAGCCGTATTCCGAGCGGGTGGTGGCCAGTACCCTCGACTACGTGGCGGAACGGCGCGCCGGCCGGAGCGGAGAGGTCTGCCCGGACGGATTTTTGCCGGCGCCGGGGTGAGGTTTTCTGGGTTTATGGCAGGCCATCCCCTTATCCTCAGCGAAGGCCGTGCTTTTCACGCATCTCTCACGCACATCGACGCTGGCGGCAGAGCGCGACAGGCCCCCTCTCCCGTGCGGGAGAGGGTTGGGGTGAGGGACGAGAACTCGCAGGATAAGGCACGAAATCGATGCGCCGACCGGGCGCGCGTCGTTTTGCGACTATCGCGACCCTCACCCCGTCCCTCTCCCAACCGGGAAAGGGGGGGACTTGCGTTCGTTTTTGAACCGGGGTGACCGGTCCTGATGGCTTAATCCGCAAGCCCGGAAAGGGTGAAGAAAAGACGCGGCGCCGTCTGAGCCTCCTTCGACATCCGCACCTCACCCCCGCCCCGCCCGCTCCCGCTTGAGCCGATAGAGCGCGTCCAGCGCCTCCCGGGGCGTCAACGCATCCGGATCGATGGCGTCGAGGAGCGCCCCGAGTGGATCCTCGGGCAGGGGCTCCGGGGGCGGCGGTGGTGCGAGGGCGGCGAAGAGCGGCAGGTCGTCGATCCGGGCGCGGGCCGGGCGGCCGCGCTCCGCCTTCTCCAGGCTCTTGAGGATCGCCCCGGCCCGCGCCACGACGCTGCCGGGCAGGCCGGCAAGCCGCGCCACCTGCAATCCGTAGCTGCGCTCGGCCACACCGGCCACCACCTCGTGTAGGAACACGACGCCGTCCCGGTGCTCGGCGACCTTCAGTGTCGCGTTCTCCAGCCGGGCGAGGCGGTCGCCCAGCGCGGTCAGCTCGTGGAAATGCGTGGCGAACAGCGCCCGGCAGGCGTTCACCTCGTGCAAATGCTCCAGGCAGGCCCAGGCGATGGACAGGCCATCGAAGGTCGCCGTGCCGCGGCCGATCTCGTCGAGGATCACCAGGGAGCGGCGGGTGGCCTGATTTAAAATCGCGGCGGTCTCGACCATCTCGACCATGAAGGTCGATTGCCCGCGGGCGAGATCGTCTGCCGCGCCGACCCGGGAAAACAGCCGGTCGATCCGGCCGATCCGCGCCTCCGCGGCCGGCACGAAGGCCCCCATCTGGGCCAGTACCGCGATCAGCGCGTTCTGGCGCAGGAAGGTCGACTTGCCGCCCATGTTGGGGCCGGTGATCAGCCGGATCCGGCCCCGTGTGTCGCCCGAGAGATCGCATTCGTTGGCGATGAACGGCTCGCCCGCCCGGCGCAAAGCCGCTTCGACCACCGGATGGCGCCCGCCGACCACGACGAAGCTTAGGGAATCGTCCACGACGGGCCGGCGCCAGTCGAGCTCGACCGCCAGTTCGGCATGGCTCGCCGCCACGTCGAGACCGGCCAGCGCCTCCGCCACCTCCGCGATGCTCTCGGACTGTGCGAGCACGCGCGCCGCGAGATCGTCGAAGACGGCCGCTTCGAGGCCGAGCGCCCGGTCGGAGGCCCCCGAGATCTTGGATTCGAGGCCTCCCAGCTCGACGCTGGTGAAGCGCATGGCGTCGACCATTGTCTGACGATGGACGAACTCGTTCTGGAGACCCTTCAGACAAGCCTCGCCGATGGATTGCGGGACCTCGATGAAATAGCCGAGCAGGTTGTTGTGCTTGATGCGCAAGGTCCTGCACCCGGTCTGCTCGGCGTAGCGGGCCTGAAGGGCGGCGATGACCTTGCGGGAATCCTGGCCGAGCGTCCGGGCCTCGTCGATCTCAGGGTGATAGCCGGCGCGCACAAATCCGCCGTCCCGGCGGTTCAGGGGAAGCTCGTCGGCGAGCGCGGCCGACAGCGTGGCGATCAACGCCGCGTCGGCTCGCGCCAGATGGTCGGCCAGACGGGCGAGATCCCCGGGCAGGTCCGGCGTGGCCAAGAGGCGTGCACCAAGATCCGCCGCGACGGCCAGACCTGCGCCGATGGCGGCAAGGTCCCGTGGCCCGGCGCGTCCGAGGCCGGTGCGCGACAGGGCGCGGGCGAGGTCGGGCGCCCGGGCGAGCGCATCGCGCAGGCCGGCACGTTGGGGGCCGTTCTCGGCGAGGTGCGCCACCGCTTCGTGCCGCCGGGCGATAGCTTCGAGGTAGGTCAGCGGGCCCGCGAGGTGCTCGGCGAGCAACCGTGCCCCGTTGGCCGTCACGGTGCGGTCGATCGTTGCGAGCAGGCTTCCCGTTCGCTCCCCCGACAGGGTGCGGGTGAGTTCGAGATTGGCCCGGGTGGCTGCATCGATGGCGAGCGTCGCGCCGGCATCCTCCCGGGTCGGGACCGCCAGGGTCGGGCGGGCCGCGAGCTGCGTGCGCGCGATGTAAAGGAGCGCGGCCCCGGCCGCCGCAATTTCGGCGCGGGTGAACTGGCCGAAGCCCTCCAGGGTCGTGACGCCGTACTGCTCGCGCAGGCGCCGCTCGGCGGCGGCCGGCTCCAGCTCCGCCTGCGCCAAGGGGACGATCGCGGCGCGGCTCTCCTGCCAGATCCGCGCCAGCGCCGGATCTGCGTGGATCGCCTCCGACAGCACGATCTCCCGCGGGTCGTGGCGGGCAATGGCGCCAATCAGGTCGCCGGCCGGAACTTCGCTCAAGGAGAAGCGGCCGGTCGAGATATCGACCGCGGCAAGCCCGTAGGCGACCGCGCCCTCCCCCGTCTTGCGACGTCCGATCGCCAGCAGGAGGTTGGCCTGGGCCGGATCGAGCAGACGGTCCTCGGTGATCGTCCCGGGGGTGACGAGGCGCACGACCTCCCGGCGCACCACCGATTTCGGGCCGCGCTTCTTGGCCTCGGCGGGATCCTCGGTCTGCTCGCAGACCGCCACCCGATGCCCGAGGGCGATGAGGCGGTTGAGGTAGTCGTCGGAGCGCTCGACCGGCACGCCGCACATCGGGATCTCACCGCCCGCATGCTTGCCGCGCTTTGTCAGCACGATGCCCAGCGCCCGGGAGGCGATCTCCGCATCCTCGAAGAACAGCTCGTAGAAGTCGCCCATCCGGTAGAACAGCAGGCAGTCCGGATTGGCGGCCTTGATCTCGATGTACTGCGCCATCATCGGCGTGGCGCCGACTGGATCGAGGCCCGGGGCGGGCGGTAGCTCTGCGGGGCGGACGGCGGTTCGGGCCATGGCGCGTCTTAGCAGAGCGCAGCTCGCGAATCAGGAGCCGCGCACCGCCGCGGCTGGGGAGAAGCCGCGGCGGCAGTGGATGGCGCTCAGTAGCGCGGGCCGTTCGTGGTGCCGCCGAGGTTCTGCTGGTAGCCCCGGAGGGCGGGGTTCTTCGCGTTCGGGTTGCCGTGGCGCATCGTGTTGTGACGGCGCATCCGGCGCTCATGGCGGGTCGTGTGATGCCGGTGCATCCGATGATGATGATGATGGTGATGCATCACGACGTTCTCGGTCAGGCCGCCGTCGGCCAGGCCGGGCTGCGGCATCGCGGGGGCGGCATGAGCCACCGCCGAGCCGGCCAAGAGGCTGCCGGCGAACAGGCCCGCGGTCAGCAGGGTGCGAAACGACATAATCTCAAATCTCCAATCGGCTTTCAGAAGCCATCCCCCAATCAGGAAACGATCGGACAGTTCCATCTCAGTGCTCGAAACGACAAAATATACCTTAGGCAAAGACGGGATTAAAGCGATGCCTGCTGCGTGCTGAGGATTGTCGCCCTATCGACTTGCAGTAACTGTAACGCGAAATCGCTTTATTGGTGCAATTTTATGGAGCGGACAGCGGCGGCTCAGGCGAGAAAGGCGATGAGCTCGGCATTCACCGCGGCCGGCTCCTCGTGCGCGAGCCAGTGGCTGGCGCGATCGAACCAGCGAATCCGTCCTTCGTCGCAGACCGCGAGGCTCGCCTCCGCCAAGCCCGCCTGCAGGGCTGTGTCCCGCCGGCCCCAGAGAATCAGGGTGGGCACCCGAACCCGGGGCGGCTTCGCCCGGGGGAGCCGCACCAGGGCCCGGTACCAGTTCAGCATGCCGGTCATCGCCCCGGGCTGACGCCAGGCCTCGACGTAGCGGTCGAGATCGGCGGCCGCGAAGGCGCCGGGACGGCTGGTGGTGGTGAGCGCCCGCCGCAGCGCCCGGCACCGGTCCGCGGTGAGCAGGCGTTCCGGCAGACCGGGCAACTGGAACAGGCCGATGTAATAGCTGCGCAGCATCTGGCCCGGATGGTGCCGCATATAGTCACCGACGATGCCGGGATGCGGCGCGTTCAGGATCGCCAGTCGCTCGATCCGATCCGGGTAGTGGCTCGCAACCCACCACGCGACCAGACCGCCCCAATCGTGCCCGACCAGCCGCACCGTCGGGAAACCATAGGCGTCGGCGAGCGCGATCACGTCGCCGGCCAAGCGGTCCAGATGATAGGCGGCGAGGTCCGTCGGCTTGTCGCTGAGGCCATAGCCGCGCTGATCCGGCGCGATGACCCGCAGGCCCGCCGCGGCGAGCGGGCCGATCTGGTGGCGCCAGCCGTACCAGAATTCCGGAAAGCCGTGCAGCAGGATGGTCGGCGCGCCGGCAACCGGACCGGCCTCGGCCACGTGCAGGCCGAGTTCCGGGAGCGCGATCCGCCGGAAGGTCACACCCGCACCATCCATCGTCGTCGATGCTCCGCTCAAGCGGGCGGCCTGCTTGGCCGTCAGAAGCCCAGGGTGGCGCAGGCGCCGGCTTCTGGCGAGAGCTGGTCACGCAGGCGATCCGGCGCGGTCCGGGTCCACAGGCAGAGCAGGACGAAGGCCGCTCCCGCGAGCAAACCTCGGGACTGATCGGCGGCGGACAGGTTTCGGGCAGATTCGGTCGTGGCGGAGGTGAGCACGGTCTTGAACTCCGATGGCGATCCTGTGGGAAAGATCGTTGCCGGGGCGCCGGGGTTACAGGGGGAGGCGGTGTCCCTGTGCGCTGCCGCACGCGGACATCTCAGCGCACCGGGTCCAGCCAGCGTGCGAGGGTGCCGTCCTCAAGGCCGGCGCGGGTCTCGCGGTAGCCGAGTTCGGCCGATTCGCGGAACCGCGACCATGCCCGCAGGTCGATGCCGGACAGCTGGGGTTTGAGCACCGCCGTGGCATGAGTCGCCGCCATCAGGCTCTGCGCGTCGCTCGAAACGGTGGCGGCGCGCAGCAGCAGCGGCGCGAGGCCCGGCATCGCCAGCGGCGAGCCGATCAGCTTGCGCACGAGGCGGCCGGTCCAGCCGCGCGCGGGCATGTCCTGGAACGCGCGGTCGCTGCCGACATCGACGGCGAGCACCGGGCCGCGTTCCAGATCGGCGGCGACGTCGGCCGGGAGGTTGTTCATCATGCCGCCATCGACCAGCACGCCCTCGTCGCAGAGCACCGGTGGCAGCAGGCCCGGGATCGCGATGCTGGCGCGCAAAGCCTGCGTCAGGTCGCCGGAGCGGTGGACCATCGTGTTGCCGGTGGTGAGGTTCGAGGAAACGCAGAAGAACGGCAGCCACAGATCCTCGATGCGTGCGCCGCCGTAGCGGGCCGCGAGGCCCGCATCGACCTTGGCGCCCCGGGTCAGGGCGTGGAGCGGCAGCGTGTAGTCGTTGATCGGGTTGCTGGTGGCGAAGAACGCCTCGATCTGACTCTGGATCTCGGGGAGGCTCCAGCCCATGGCGACGCTTGCCGCGATGATTGCTCCCATACTCGTCCCGCCGACGAAATCTGGGGCGCACGACACCTCGTCGAGGGCCTTCAGGACGCCGAGATGGGCGAGCCCGCGGGCGCCACCGCCGCCGAGCACGAGGCCCCTGGCCGCGCCGCTGGCGAGCCGGGCGAGCCGGTGCAGATCGGCTTGCTCACCGTCGCGGAGCTGGATCCGCAAGGCAGCGGGCAGCTTGGCGACTGCCGGATGCAGCGGCTTCGGGCGCCGCGCCCCGGGATCCTGCCGGACGACGAAGTCCATGCGGATCCAGTCGGAGCGCACCCGCTCCAGATAGGCTGCCGCCGCGGGTCGCGGCGGGGCTCCGGGCTCGGCCAGCAGCAGCGCATGGTCGCCCCGGCGCTGGCTCTGCCGGCACCACGGGCAATCGATCTCGCGGGCCGCGAAGATCACGCGCGCATGCCGCGCCTCGTAGGCCTGGAACCACGCCTCGTCGGCGCCGTCCGGCCAGTCCGTCAGACAGCCGGTCTCGCCGGGCAACAGAGCGTCGAAGGCGGCGGCGAGCCGATGGGCGAAATCCGCCGGATCCGGCCCGTCCGTCACCGACAGGATCGTGAAGATCCGGGGCGCATGATGCACCGAGTGGCCGTCGTAGATGTGGCGCAGGCGGTCGGCGAGGACGCGGGACAGGTAAAGGAGTGTCTGCGGATACTCGGCGATCACAGCCTCGAAGGCGCCGCGGGTGAGCTGCAGAAGCTGCGTATCGCGCAGGGCGATCACCGTCGCCGCCCGTGGGGCGTCGGACAGCAGCGCCATCTCACCGAAGATCTCGGGAGGGCGCAGCCGCGCGATCCGGGTCGGCATCCCGGTATGGTCACGGGCCGAGACACCGACGACGCCGGAGACGAGGACGTAAAGCGCATCCCCGGGCGCGCCCTGGTCGAACAGGATCCGGCCGGCCGGCACGGTCACCGGAACCATGCGGGCGCGCACAGCCGCGACGGCCGCCGGGTCGAGCCCGGCCAGGAACGGGATCTCGGGCGCGCTCAAACCCGCCCCGCTCCGTGGATCGCCTCGGGCCGTTCGGCCGTCATCCACCGTGGCTTCTGCCCGCTCTCCACTGGATTTGACCTGCCTTCGACTGACTTGGGCGCTACTCGAGTGTCCCGCCCCGAAAGGAGGCCGTCAGCTCTCGCCGTCAAGACAACGGGGCTCGAAATACGGGTGCCGCTGTCCGGTTCCGATGCGCGGCCCGTATCGCTGTGCGCGATTCCGCCCGGCGCACATGTAACCGCGCGTCGCCTCTGACATGCCGATCCCTTCGCGCCGGCGTCGCCATCCGGTACAGCGCCGTGAGACAGAAGCGGGAGGCATCCATGGCGGGCAATCGGATCGCAATCGTGACCGGAGCCGGAACCGGAGTCGGCCGGGCCGCCGCCGTGGCGCTCGCTGGCGCCGGGTGGCACGTGGTGCTCTCGGGGCGGCGGCCGGCGCCCCTCGAAGAGGTGGCGGCCGAGATCGGGGCAGACCGGTCGCTGGTGGTGCCCACCGACGTGACCGACCCCGATTCGATCGCCAACCTGTTCGCCCGCACCCGGGCGCAGTGGGGCCGCCTCGATCTCCTGTTCAACAATGCCGGTATCGGCGCTCCGCCGGTGCCCCTGGAGGATCTGCCGCTCGAGACGTGGCGGCAGGTGGTGGACACCAACCTGACCGCCCTGTTCCTGTGCACCCAGCACGCCTTCCGGATCATGCGCGATCAGGATCCCCGTGGCGGCCGGATCATCAACAACGGCTCGATCTCGGCCCACGCCCCGCGGCCTAACTCGATCGCCTACACGGCGACCAAGCACGCGGTGACCGGCCTGACCAAGGCGACCTCGCTGGACGGCCGCGCCTACGACATCGCCTGCGGACAGATCGATATCGGCAACGCCGACACGCCCATGGGCGGCAAGATGAAGGCCGGGGTCCCCCAGGCGGACGGCTCGCTGCGGGCCGAGGCGGTGATGGATCCCGCGCATGTCGGTCAGTCCGTACTCACGATGGCGAGCCTGCCGCTCGACGCCAACGTGCAGTTCATGACGATCATGGCCACCAAGATGCCGTTCGTCGGCCGCGGCTGAGCCCGGCGGCCGTGGCCGCCTCTCCGACTTCGCTGTGCATTCTTGGAAGCGGCGCGGCCTGCCCGCGAACACGCGATTGACGTCCCGTTCTATAACTCATACAAATTCAGCAACGAAGAACGGACGGGGTCGAACCCGTTCACATGATGGGATGAGGAATTCCGCCGCCTCGGCGTCGACTTCGCGGTGATTCCGCAAACGATCGCGATACGCGCTCGATAGAATTCAGCACATCGGTAGATTCTCAATATCCATTTCAATTACTGGAAATGGATAGCGTCGATCCAAGTCACATTTATGCTTAAAGCATAAATGATTATGATTCGGATTCTCCGCCGGTGGTGATGGAACGCGGTGGCAAAAGGCGTGAAAAGCCTTGTACTGCCGCACGATAAACAAGGGGGAGTCATGTTCGCCAAGCAGATGTTACGCAAGCTGATCCTCGGTGCCGCGCTCCTGGGGAGTGCCTTATCGTCGGCCCAGGCCGCGGGCGGTGACCCGATCGGGGTTGCCATGCCGACGAAGTCGTCTCAGCGCTGGATCGATGATGGCAACAACATCGTGAAGCTGCTCCAGGCGAAGGGCTACAAGCCGGACCTGCAATACGCGGACGATGACATCCCGACCCAGCTTGCCCAAATCGAAAACATGCTGACGAAGGGCGTTAAGCTCTTGGTCGTCGCGTCGATCGATGGAACAACCCTCGGTGACGTGCTGTCGAAAGCGGCCGAGCGCGGCGTGAAGGTGATCGCTTACGATCGTCTGATCAAGGGAACGCCGAACGTCGATTATTACGCGACGTTCGACAACTTCAAGGTCGGAGTGCAGCAGGCGACCTCAATCGTCGATGCTTTGGGCCTCAAGGATGGCAAGGGCCCGTTCAACATCGAGCTGTTCGGAGGCTCGCCCGACGACAATAACGCATACTTTTTCTACGACGGCGCCATGTCGGTGCTGAAGCCTCACATCGATTCGAAGAAGCTCGTCGTGCGCTCCGGCCAGTTCGGCATGGACAAGGTTTCGACCCTGCGCTGGGACCCGGCGACCGCCCAGGCCCGGATGGATAACCTGCTCTCCGCCTATTACGGCAACGCCCGCCTCGACGCGGTGCTCTCACCCTACGACGGCATCTCGACGGCCATCATCTCGTCGGTGAAGAGCGCCGGCTACGGCTCCGGCAATCAGAAGCTGCCCGTGGTCAGCGGCCAGGACGCCGAACTGCAATCGGTCAAGTCGATCATCGCGGGCGAGCAGACCGCGACGATCTTCAAGGATACCCGGGAACTCGCGAAGGTGACCGTGGCGATGATCGACGCCATCGAGTCCGGCAAGCAGCCCGAAGTCAACGATACGAAGACCTACGACAACGGCAAGAAGGTCGTCCCGTCCTACCTGCTGACGCCGGTGATCGTGACCAAGGACAACTGGAAGCCGGTTCTGGTCGACTCGGGCTACTACACCCCAGACCAGCTAAGGTAAGCGCCGCCCGGGCCGGATGCCGGCCCCTTCGATCCTGCGCCGACGTCGCGCCGGCGTGGGCCCATCCGACGCGCTTTCCGCCGAACTGGACGCCGGTCCGGCGTGAGCGCGCGTCGAGCCAAGGATTTCGCGCCGTTCCCGATCGCGCTGCAGGGGGGAACCACGCGACGCAAACCGAGCCGGAAAAGGTCGCATGCAGCCCGTCCTCGAAATGCGGGGGATTTCAAAGTCGTTCCCCGGCGTGAAGGCCCTCAGCGACGTCAACCTCGCCGTCGCGCCCGCCGAGATTCACGCCCTTGTCGGCGAGAACGGCGCTGGCAAGTCGACGCTCATGAAGGTGCTGAGCGGCGTCTATCCGCACGGCTCCTATGAGGGCGAGATCGTCTACGAGGGCCGCCCGGGCCATTTCCGGGACATCTCCGACAGCGAGCGCCTGGGGATCGTGATCATCCACCAGGAGCTGGCGCTGGTGCCGTTCCTGTCGATCGCCGAGAACATCTTCCTCGGCAACGAGCCGGCGCGTTTCGGCATCATCGACCAGGACCGCGTCTACACCCGGTCGCGCGAGCTGATGGCCACCGTGGGGCTCGACGAGAACCCCGATACGCTGGTGACCCATCTGGGCGTCGGCAAGCAGCAGCTCGTGGAGATCGCCAAGGCGCTATCCAAAAAGGTCAAGCTGCTCATCCTCGACGAGCCGACCGCGAGCCTGAGCGAAACCGACAGCGAGGCGCTGCTGCAATTGCTGCTGCGCTTCAAGGACCAGGGCATCGCGTCGATCCTGATCTCGCACAAGCTCAACGAGATCTCGAAGGTCGCCGACCGGATCACCGTCCTGCGCGACGGCACCACCGTCGAGACGCTCGATTGCCGGAACGAGGCGGTGGACGAGGACCGGATCATCCGCGGCATGGTCGGGCGCACGATGGCGAACCGCTATCCGGTGCGCGAGCCGAAGATCGGCGACGTGCTGATGGAGGTGCGGGACTGGACGGCCCATCACCCGATCCATCCCGACCGGACCGTGGTGCGCGGGGTCAACCTGACCGTCCGCCGGGGCGAGATCGTCGGGATCGCCGGCCTGATGGGCTCGGGCCGGACCGAGCTCGCCATGAGCATCTTCGGACGCTCCTATGGGCAGGGCATCAGCGGCACCGTGCGGATCGACGGTGCAGACGTCGATGTCTCGACGATTGACAAGGCGATCGCCGCGGGGATCGCCTACGTCACCGAGGACCGCAAGCAGCTCGGCCTCGTGCTGGGCGAGGACATCGCCAAGAACACCACGCTCGCCAACCTGCCTGGCGTATCCACGGCGACGGTGATCGACGAGGACGCGGAGCACCGGGTCGCGAGCGGCTACCGGAGCAAGATGCGGATCCGCTCCTTCGGCGTGGCGCAGCAGACGGTGAACCTGTCGGGCGGCAATCAGCAGAAGGTCGTGCTGAGCAAGTGGCTGTTCACACAGCCCAAGGTGCTGATCCTGGACGAGCCGACGCGTGGCATCGATGTCGGCGCCAAGTACGAAATCTACAGCATCATCAATGAATTGGCCGATGAGGGCCGGGGCGTGCTGGTGATCTCGTCCGAGATGCCCGAGCTGCTCGGCCTGTGCGACCGGATCTACGTGATGAACGACGGGCGCTTCGTGGGCGAATTCCGGCGCGAGGAGGCCAGCCAGGAAGCGATCATGCGCGCGATCATGCGCTCCAAGGACCTGAACGGATGACCGATATCCCCATGAGCAAGCCCATGATCCCGGCCACAGAAGGACTGTCCGCCTCCATGTCTGCCAATGCGTCCCGTGCCCAGCGGGGCTTTCTGTCGATGGCGCAGCTGCGCGACTACGGGCTGGTCTTCGCGCTCGCGGTCATCACCCTGTTCTTCGAGTATACGACCGGCGGCGTGCTGTTCCAGCCGCTGAACCTCACCAACCTCATTCTCCAGAACAGCTACGTCGTGGTGATGGCACTGGGGATGCTGCTGATCATCGTCGCGGGCCATATCGACCTGTCGATCGGCTCGGTGGTGGGTCTTGTCGGCGCGCTCGCGGCCATGCTGATGGTCCGGTTCGGCTTCGATCCGTTCACGGCGACGATCATATGCCTGGCCGTGGGCGCAGCCATTGGCGGCATGCAGGGCTACTTCGTGGCCTATCTCGGCATTCCGAGCTTCATCGTCACGCTGGCCGGCATATTGGTGTTCCGCGGCGTGACGCTGGCCCTCCTGCAGGGCGCCTCGATCGGCCCGTTCCCGGAGGTGTTCCAACTCCTCTCCAAGGGCTTCCTCACCAATTTCGCCGGCCCCTGGACCGCTCTGCTGATCGCGGCCGCCCTGTCGCTGATCCTGGTCGGCCTGAACTGGCGCCGCCGCGGGGCGCGGGTCCGCAACGGCGGCGAGGCCGATTCCTGGGCCTCGTTCATCTTCCGGAACGGCGCGACCACCATCGTGATCCTCGCCTTCGCCTACCAGATGAGCGCCTATCGCGGCTTGCCGAACGTGCTGCTCGTGATGTTCGTGCTGGTGATGCTCTACCGCTTCGTCACGACCCGGACCACGATCGGGCGGCGGATCTACGCGCTGGGCGGCAACCTCAAGGCGGCGCGGCTCTCCGGTATCAAGACCGAGCGGCTCACCTTCCTGACCTTCGCCAATATGGGCGCGCTGGCGGGCCTCGCCGGCATGATCTTCGCCGCCCGGCTCAACACCGCGACGCCCAAGGCGGGCGTGGGCTTCGAACTCGACGTGATCGCGGCCTGCTTCATCGGCGGCGCCTCGGCCTCCGGCGGCATCGGCAAGGTCTCGGGTGTGGTGATCGGCGCCTTCATCATCGGGGTGATGAACAACGGCATGTCGATCATGGGCATCGGCGTCGATTACCAGCAGGTGATCAAGGGGATCGTGCTGCTCGCCGCCGTCTGCCTCGACGTCTACAACAAGAACAAGGCCTGATCGGGCGGGCGCCGGCTCTTCCGGCGCCGCTCCAACGATGATTTCGGATTTCCAAAGGGCTCAGCCCTATGGCGGGTGCTCAGGGCAGAGCCCTGAGATGGTCTCCAGGGCTCTGCCCTGGACCCGCGAAAGGTCTCGACCATTCGAAACCAGACTCAGGTCTTGCGCGCCACCGTGAACCGGGCGGCGTCCCGCAGGATGCGGGCCTTCTCGCCCCAGGAGCCGACCGCGTCCTCGCAGACGCCGACGAGGCGGTCGCATTCGGACCGTGCGCCGTCGATGCCGAGGCGGTCGACCAGCGTCGCCTTGCCGGCGTCCTTGTCCTTGCCGGTGGCCTTGCCCATCGCCTCGGGGGAGGCTTCCCGATCGAGGATGTCGTCGGCGATCTGGAAGGCCTGCCCGAGGGCGAGGCCGTAGCGCAGCAGGGCCGCGCGCTGGCTCTCATCGGCGCCGCCCACGATCGCACCGGCCTCCACCGAGAAGGCCAGGATCGCGCCGGTCTTCATCGCCTGCATGCGCAGGGTGTCGTCCACGTCCATGTTGGCCGCGCCGAACCGGCCCTCTGCGGTCAGGTCGAGGAGCTGGCCGCCGACCATGCCGCCGAGGCCCGAGGCCCGGGCGAGGCCGAGCACGAGGTCGGCCCGGATCCGCGCATCCGGCTGCCAGGTCGGGTCGGCCACGATCTCGAAGGCCAGGGTCTGGAGCGCGTCGCCGACCAGGATCGCGGTGGCCTCGTCGTAGGCCTTGTGCACCGTCGGCTTGCCGCGGCGCATATCGTCGTCGTCCATGGCTGGCAGATCGTCGTGGACGAGGCTGTAGCAATGCACCAGCTCAATCCCGGCGCCGGCCGCCAACGCCGCCGCTTCGGAACCGCCGAGCATCCGGGCGGTCTCGATCGCGAGGAACGGGCGCAGGCGCTTGCCGCCGCCCAGCACTGCGTGGCGCATCGCCTCCATCAGGCGGGGCGGCCGGGCGATCTCGCCGGGGCCGACCTCCGGGCCGAGGCGCTCGACCAGGAAGGTCTCGACCGTCCCAGCGACCTCAGTCAACCTGTGGGTAAACTCGACGGCTTGCGTGCCAGCCTTGACCGAACCGGTCGGGGCCTGCGTTGAGGATGTCGGGGTCATCGAGCGCTACGTCCGGTCCTGGCCTTGCGAAAACCAATCGCGTGTCAGTTGTACGGGAACGAAATCGCGGTGAGCGGGGTGGGCAGCATGGCGGGGGCGGCGGAACGCAATCTTCCGCGCGCCCGCCCGCGGCGCTCCCGCCGGGTCCGGCAGATCGTGGGGACGCTGCTGCTGCTCCCCGCCATCGGTTTCGTCCTCGTGCTGGGTCTGTCGCTCGTCTATAGCGCGGTGATGCCGCCGTCGACCCTGATGCTGGGTCGGCGGTTGACGCTTCAGCCGGTCAGCCGCGATCCGGTTCCGCTGTCCGGCATCGCCCCGGCCCTGGTGCTGGCTGTGATCGCCTCCGAAGATCAGCGCTTCTGCCTCGATCACGGCGTCGATTTCTCGGCGATCCGCGACGTGGTGGACGACGAGGATTCGCCGAGCCGCGGCGCCTCGACCATCGCGATGCAGACGGTGAAGAACGTCTTCCTGTGGCCCGGTCGCTCCTACATCCGCAAGGCGGTCGAGATCCCGCTGGCGCTTGCCCTCGACACCCTCTGGGGCAAGCGGCGCATGATGGAGATTTATTTGAATGTTGCCGAGTGGGGCGACGGGATCTACGGCGCCCAGGCCGCGAGTCGGCGCTGGTTCGGCAAGGATGCGAGTCGCCTGAGCCGCGGCGAGGCGGCGCTTCTCGCTGCCGTCCTGCCGAACCCGATCCTGCGTAGCGCCGGACGTCCCTCCCCCGGCGTGCGCCGCCGCGCCGCGCGGATCCAGGCCATGATGGGTCAGGTGGAGGGGCTCACGAGCTGTGTGCGGCGATGACCCGTCCCGGGCTCGAAGGGCGCTCACTGTCGCGTTTGATCGCGGCGAGCATGTGCCGCCGGATGAGACCGCTCACCGGGCGGATCAGGAGCCAATAGGGCGTGAACGCGAGCCGCGCGGCCCGGCTTGCGCAGAAGACCCGCGTCTCGGTGATGAGCGGGGTCCGGCCCTCGGGACCGCGCCGGACCACGAAGGCCAGGGCGAGCTTGGCGGCATGCGGTGCGTCGGAGTCGTGGAAGGCCGTACTGTCGGCAACCCGCTCCGGGTCGAAATCTGGCCGCCAGAACCGGCCGATCAGACCGCAGACGATCGCATCGTCGCTGCGGTCGAGCAGCGTGAAGTCGTGCAGACCGAAGGCCGGACGCGCCGCACTTTGCCCTCCCAAAAGGCGCGTCGGCAGTTCCCGCAGGCCGATCGCGAATCGGACGACGCGGTCCGTCTCCGGTCGATAGGCGACGACTCTGTCGATGATCGCCGCGGGACCAGCAGCCACGTCGCAGGCGTGCACTTCGCTGAACTGATAGATTGGAAGGTAGCGATCGAGCAGGTGCATCCCGGCCTCATACCGTGGCCGGGTGAGTCGGTGGAGCCGTCGCCCGCGCCATCGGTATGCTTTGGAGAAGTGCCGATTCGGCTTCCGTCTCTGGCGACCGTGGAGCCCATGACCCGGCTCGGGCCGGCACGGCCCCCGCTCGGCGCAACCGGAGAAACGAAACGCCGTCTGCCGGATGAACCGCGACGGAAACGACTAACGGCGGCGGTAGCAGCCGCCGAATCCGGTCTGTAAGACATGCGCCAGAACCGAAACCAGGGCCGACACCCATGAGCGACGCCGTCTACGACCTGACCTTGGAGCGCATCGCCTTGCTCCGCCGCATGGTCGTGGCCTGGGGCGGCGCCGAGCCAGGCGCGCCGACCATCCATCCGGATGCCCCCTACGGGAGCCTCGATCGGGACGGTGACATCGCCAACGTGACCGGCGACGACGAGGAGGCCGCGGCTGAGCATCGCGCGCTGGAAAAGGGATTGGCGGTCTTCGTCCAGAACGCGCAGCTGAAGCCCGGCCGCTACCAGTATCACAACGGCCTGGCGAAGCTCGACCACGGCACGGTCGGCGATGTCTTCCGGGATGCGCAGACGGGCGAGACGCCGGAGCACATCACCTTCGCGGTGACCGCCGAGCACCTCGCGCTGATCCCGCACCTCGTCTTCGACTGGGACCCGGCGGGGGACGTGCCGCGGGTGGATCCGACTCAGCCCTATGGAGCCGGTGACACCTACACCGCCGCCATGGGCCGCCATCTCGCGGCGGTGCCGGAAGCGGCGGCCAACGACGACGAGGACGCGGAGAAGCACCGGATCCGGCTCCACCGCGAGATGCAGCCGGCCCTCCAGATTTTTTTGCGGTATGCCGATCTCGGGCCGGGCGACTTCCAGTGCGCGGGATCGTCCGCGGTCTGGAAGCCGGCCTGACGCCTCAGCCTTCGCGCTTCTTGCGCTGCGCCAGCGTCCGCAACCGCAGCGCGTTGAGCTTGATGAAGCCCGCCGCGTCGCGGTGGTCGTAGGCCACGGCGCCTTCCTCGAAGGTCACGAGATCCTGGTCGTAGAGCGAGTGCGGGCTCTCGCGGCCGATCACGTGGATGCCGCCCTTGTAGAGCTTCAGCCGCACCGTGCCGGTGACCTTCTCCTGACTCCGGTCGATCAGCGCCTGGATCATCTCGCGCTCCGGCGAGAACCAGAAGCCGTTGTAGATCAGCTCCGCGTATTGCGGCATGAGCTGATCCTTGAGGTGCGCGGCGCCGCGGTCGAGGGTGATCGACTCGATGGCCCGGTGGGCCGGCAGCAGGATCGTGCCGCCCGGCGTCTCGTACATGCCGCGGCTCTTCATGCCGACGAAGCGGTTCTCCACGAGGTCGAGCCGGCCGATGCCGTTGGCGTGGCCCAGCTCGTTCAGCTTCGCCAGCAGGTTCGCGGGTGACAGCGCTTCGCCGTCGATCGAAACCGCGTCGCCCCGCTCGAACCCGATCGTGATGACCGTCGGCTGGTCCGGCGCCTCCTCGGGGGAGAGGGTGCGCGAGTAGACGTAGTCCGGCACCTCGACGGCCGGATCCTCCAGCACCTTGCCCTCGGATGAGGCATGCAGAAGGTTGGCGTCCACCGAGAACGGGCTCTCGCCGCGCTTGTCCTTGGCGATCGGGATCTGGTGCTGCTCGGCGAAGGCGATGAGCTGCTCGCGGGAGCGCAGGTCCCACTCGCGCCAGGGGGCGATGACCGTCACGTCCGGCTTCAAGGCGTAGTAGCCGAGCTCGAATCGGACCTGATCGTTGCCCTTGCCGGTGGCGCCGTGGCAGACCGCATCGGCCCCGACGCGCTCGGCGATCTCGATCTGCTTCTTGGCGATCAGCGGCCGGGCGATCGAGGTGCCGAGAAGATAGACGCCCTCGTAGACGGCGTTGGCCCGGAACATCGGGAAGACGTAGTCGCGGACGAACTCCTCGCGCAGGTCCTCGATGTAGATATTCTCGGGCTTGATGCCGAGCAGCTCGGCCTTGCGCCGGGCCGGCTCCAGCTCCTCGCCCTGGCCGAGATCGGCCGTGAAGGTCACGACCTCGCAGCCGTAGGTGGTCTGCAGCCACTTCAGGATGATCGATGTGTCGAGCCCGCCCGAATAGGCCAGCACGACCTTCTTCACGGGGCTCTTCGCGGGAACGGACATGCGGCTTCCGGAACTGGGAGAGGGCTTGTGCCGCTTATCGCGGGTGGGATTGGCCTGCAACCGGCGTGCCGCTTGGCGCGTAGCCTTTGCCGAAGGATCGGCCGCGTTTCGCCTCACGGCGGCCTTGCGGCCGTGGAAAAACGGCGCGGGCGTTGCCTGTGATCACCGCCGCGAAAGTGCATTCGGAGAAGCGAAGTCTATGGCGCGCCAGCCGATTCTGGAGTTCTGGTACGAATTCGCCTCGACCTACTCGTATCTCGCGGCGATGCGCGTCGAGGCGGCGGCCGCGGAGGCCGATGTGGCGATCCGGTGGCGGCCGTTCCTGGTCGGGCCGCTCTTCGCCTCCCAAGGCTGGACCACCTCGCCGTTCAATCTCTACGCGGCCAAGGGCAAGAACATGTGGCGCGACGTGGAGCGCGAGGCCGCGCGCCTCGGCCTGCCGCCGCTGACCAAGCCCGCGCAATTTCCGCAGAACAGCCTGAGCGCGGTGCGGGTCGCCGTGCTCGGCCAGGATCAGGACTGGCTGGTGCCCTTTTCGAAGGCGGTGTTCACCGCGAGCTTCGCCGAAGGCCGTTCCATCGCGGAGCCTGCGGCGGTCGCCGAGATCCTCGACACACTCGGCCTCGACGGGACCCAAACCGTGCGCGCCGCCGCCGCGGAGGCCAACAAGACCAAGCTCCGCGTCAACGTCGAGGAGGCGCGCTCGCGTGGCATCTACGGGGCTCCGACCTTCCTGGTCGACGACGGCGAGCTGTTCTGGGGCAACGACCGGCTGGAGCAGGCCCTGGCCTGGGCGGCGGGTGACCGACCGAAGGGCCTGCGATAGGCCGCGCGTTCACGCCGTTCGGCCATCAAACCGACGCGAGCTCCTGGTTTCGCTCAAGGCCCGCCCGGGCGAAGTCCGGGCGGACCCGTGATGCCCTGGACGAACCCCATGCCGGTCTCCCGACGTCTTTTCCTCGCAGCCGCTGGTGCCGCGCTGGGTTCCGGTCTCGGCCATGCGGCCGCGCAATCCTACGGGCAGCGCGTCGCCGTCACTGGGGACGACGGACGGGCGGTCGCCAACACGGTCCTGCCGGGCGAGATCACCGGCCAGATCCCTGCCCTGCGCGGCGTCACCTATGTCGGACCGCGCGAGGCCGGCACCACGCTCTACGAGTTCTACGATTTCAACTGCCCGTTTTGTCGGAAGGCCGCTGCCGACATGGTGGCGCTGCACGACAGCGACGGTGAATTGCGGATCGGGCTTGTCCACAATCCGATTCTGTCGCCGCAATCGGCGCAGGCCGCCAAGGTGATGCTGGCGGTCCAGCGCAGGCTCGGTTCGGAGGCCGCCTGGGGCTTCTATCGAACGCTGCTGGGCAAGCCCGGCCGGATCGACGGGCCGGGTGCGCTGACAGCCGCGGCTGCCCTCGGGATCCCGCAGGCGGAGGTCGAGGAGATTGCCGACAGCGAGGAGGTGCGCGTGGCGCTCAAGAGCCAGATGCGCATGGCCGCCGATCTCGGGCTCTATGCCACGCCCTCGTACGTACTCGGAAACAGCGGCATCCTCGGTCATCCGGGCGCCGGTGCCCTGGCGAAGATGATCGCCAGCGTCCGGCGCTGCGACCGGCTGGCCTGCTGAGGCGGGGCCTGCGTCACACTTCTGCCGTCCTCACGCGCTGCGAGACGCGCCTGCCGTGTTGCGCGCGGCCATGCTGGCATGCTAGGCGGTCGCCGCGCCGCGAGGATGGTTCTCGACCCTATCCGCTGCCGGCGCGATCCCACGTCCCGAACGGTCACGCACCGCGCTCCTGCCGGAGCGCGCGGAGCGGGCGGGCAACCAGAGAAGAGAGCGACGGGTGGCGCAGAACGGTTCCGAGGCTGGTCCCCTGGTTGCAGGCGTGGCGGGCCGGTACGCTTCCGCCCTGTTCGATCTCGCGCGCGACGAGCGCCAGGTCGACGCGGTCGCCGACTCCCTCAATCGCTTCGACACGCTGCTGAAGGAGAGCGCGGATCTCCGTCGCCTCGTCCGCAGCCCGGTCTTCAGCGCCGAGGAGCAGGCGGGCGCCATTGTCGCCGTGCTCGACAAGGCTGGGATCGGCGGGCTCGCCGGCAACTTCATCCGGCTGGCGGCGTCGAACCGCCGGCTCTTCGCGCTGCCCGACATGATCGCGGCGTTCCGCGCCCTGGTGCAGGATTCGAAGGGCATCGTGCGCGCCGAGGTGCGGGTGGCCGAGAAGCCGTCCGACACCGTGATCGAAGAGATCAAGGCGTCCCTGCGCGACATCGCCAAGGCCGAGGTCGATGTCGACCTCGTGGTTGATCCGAGCCTGATCGGCGGCCTCATCGTGAAGATGGGCTCGCGCATGGTCGACGCCTCGCTCAGGACCAAGCTCAACGGTATCCGCCTCGCGATGCGGGCTGCGCCGTAAGCGCCCCCATCCGACCCGAACACACATAGACGCTTTAGCGACAGAGGCCCGAGTATGGACATCCGCGCCGCCGAGATCTCCGCGATCCTGAAAGAGCAGATCAAGAACTTCGGTGAGGAAGCCGAGGTCTCCGAGGTCGGGCAGGTCCTGTCCGTCGGTGACGGCATCGCCCGCGCCTACGGCCTCGACAACGTCCAGGCCGGCGAGATGGTCGAGTTCGAGTCGGGCGTCCGGGGCATGGCCCTGAACCTCGAGCAGGACAACGTCGGCATCGTGATCTTCGGCTCCGACCGTGAGATCAAGGAAGGCCAGACCGTCAAGCGCACCGGCGCCATCGTGGACGTGCCGGTCGGCAAGGGCCTGCTCGGCCGCGTGGTCGATGGGCTCGGCAACCCGATCGACGGCAAGGGCCCGATTCAGTCCACCGAGCGTCGCCGGGTCGACGTGAAGGCCCCGGGCATCATCCCGCGCAAGTCGGTGCATGAGCCGATGGCCACGGGCCTCAAGGCGATCGACGCCCTCATCCCGGTTGGCCGCGGCCAGCGCGAGCTGATCATCGGCGACCGTCAGACCGGCAAGACCGCCATCGCGCTCGACACGATCCTCAACCAGAAGCCGGGCCACGCCGCAGGCGGCGACGAGAAGGCGAAGCTCTTCTGCATCTACGTCGCCATCGGCCAGAAGCGCTCGACGGTCGCCCAGTTCGTGAAGGTTCTGGAGGACCAGGGTGCGATGGAATACTCCATCGTCATCGCGGCCACCGCCTCCGACGCCGCGCCGATGCAGTTCATCGCGCCGTTCGCCGGCTGCGCCATGGGCGAGTACTTCCGCGACAACGGCATGCACGCCGTGATCGTGTATGACGATCTGTCCAAGCAGGCCGTGGCCTACCGCCAGATGTCGCTGCTGCTGCGCCGCCCGCCGGGCCGTGAGGCTTACCCGGGCGACGTGTTCTACCTCCACAGCCGCCTGCTCGAGCGCGCCGCCAAGATGGGCGACGCCGCCGGTAACGGTTCGCTGACCGCGCTCCCGGTCATCGAGACCCAGGCGAACGACGTCTCGGCCTACATCCCGACCAACGTGATCTCGATCACCGACGGCCAGATCTTCCTCGAGACCGACCTGTTCTACCAGGGCATCCGCCCGGCGGTGAACGTCGGCCTCTCGGTCTCGCGGGTGGGCTCCTCGGCCCAGACGAAGGCGATGAAGAAGGTCGCCGGCAAGATCAAGGGCGAGCTGGCACAGTACCGCGAGATGGCGGCCTTCGCGCAGTTCGGCTCGGATCTCGACGCCTCGACCCAGCAACTCCTGAACCGCGGCTCGCGGCTCACCGAGCTCCTGAAGCAGCCGCAATTCTCGCCGCTGAAGATGGAAGAGCAGGTCGCCGTGATCTACGCCGGCGTGAATGGCTATCTGGACAAGCTCCCGGTTGCCAAGATCCGCCCCTTCGAGGACAGCCTGCTCAGCACGCTGCGCACGAAGCACAAGGACCTGCTCGACGCCATCGCCACCTCCAAGGACCTGTCGGACGAGAACGCCGGCAAGCTGAAGAGCGTGGTCGAGGGCGTGGTCAAGTCGATCGCCTGATGTGAGGCCCCTCCCCTCGGGGGGAGGGATCTTGGACGGTGCACGGGGCTTCGGCCGCCTGCACCGCCCGAACTTCCGGCTCCTTCCCGCTGAGGGGAGGAGAGGCCCATAGAACGGACCTGGACCTCACCCGATGGCGAGTTTGAAGGACCTGCGCAACCGCATCACCTCGGTGAAGGCGACGCAGAAGATCACCAAGGCCATGCAGATGGTCGCCGCCGCCAAGCTGCGCCGGGCGCAGATGGCTGCCGAGGCCGGCCGTCCCTTCGCCGAGAAGATGTCTCAGGTGCTGGGCAATCTCGCGGGCAATCTGGTCGGCGGCGTCGGCGCCCCGAAGCTGCTCTCCGGCACCGGTGCCGAGCAGGTCCACCTCCTCGTCGTCTGCACCGGCGACCGCGGCCTGTGCGGTGCGTTCAATTCCTCGATCGTCCGCTTGGCGGTCCGGGAACACATCCTGAAGCTCACCGCAGCGGGCAAGACCGTCAAGATCATGACGGTCGGCAAGAAGGGCAACGACCAGTTGCGCCGGCTGTACCGCGACCAGATCGTCGAGAGCATGGACATCCGCGGCAACCGCCCGGTCGATTATGAGTTCGCGGCCGAGATCGCCAACAAGATCCTGACGCGCTTCGAGGCCGGCGAGTTCGACGTCGCGACCCTGTTCTTTTCCGAGTTCCGGTCTGTCATCTCCCAGATCCCGACCGCGCAGCGCCTGATCCCGGCGGAACTGCCCGCGGCCGACACCTCCGCGAAGGCCACCATCGGCAACGCCGCTCTGGAATTCGAGCCCTCCGAGGAGGCGATCCTGGAGACGCTGCTGCCGAAGAACCTGACGGTGCAGATCTACCGGGCGCTCCTGGAAAACGCCGCCTCCGAGCAGGGCGCGCGCATGAGCGCCATGGATTCGGCCACCCGCAACGCGGGCGAGATGATCAAGAAGCAGACGCTGATCTACAACCGTACGCGTCAGGCCATGATCACCAAAGAACTCATCGAGATCATCTCGGGTGCGGAAGCCCTCTAGGGCGCCGTTTCCCGACCGCACAGCTTGAAGGGTAGATACACGATGGCGAACACCGCACTCCCCGGCGCCGGCTCCAGCAAGGTCGGCAAGATCATCCAGGTCATCGGCCCCGTGGTCGACGTTCAGTTCAGCGGCCATCTCCCCGAGATCCTGAACGCCCTGGAGACCAAGAACAACGGCGCTCGCCTCGTCCTCGAGGTGGCCCAGCAGCTCGGTGAGAGCACCGTCCGCTGCGTCGCCATGGACACGTCCGAGGGCCTGACCCGCGGCCAGGAATGCACCGACACCGGCGAGCCGATCAAGGTTCCGGTCGGCATGAACACGCTCGGCCGGATCATGAACGTCATCGGCGAGCCGATCGACGAGGCCGGTCCGGTCGTGACCGACACCTACCGCGCCATCCACCAGCCGGCCCCCTCCTACGCCGACCAGTCCACCGAGGCGCAGATCCTCGTCACCGGCATCAAGGTGGTGGACCTGCTCGCCCCCTACGCCAAGGGCGGCAAGATCGGCCTGTTCGGCGGCGCCGGCGTCGGCAAGACCGTGCTGATCATGGAGCTGATCAACAACATCGCCAAGGTGCACTCGGGTTACTCGGTGTTCGCCGGCGTGGGTGAGCGGACCCGTGAGGGCAACGATCTCTACCACGAGATGATCGAGTCCAAGGTGAACCTGGACCCGAAGGAGAATGGTGGCTCGGCCGAGGGCTCCAAGTGCGCCCTGGTCTACGGCCAGATGAACGAGTCGCCCGGCGCCCGCTCGCGGGTGGCGCTCACCGGCCTGACCATCGCGGAGCAGTTCCGTGACGACGGCCAGGACGTGCTGTTCTTCGTGGACAACATCTTCCGCTTCACGCAGGCGGGGTCCGAGGTGTCGGCGCTTCTCGGCCGCATTCCCTCAGCGGTGGGCTATCAGCCGACGCTCGCCACCGACATGGGCGCCCTGCAGGAGCGCATCACCACCACCAACAAGGGCTCGATCACCTCGGTGCAGGCCATCTACGTGCCGGCCGACGATCTGACCGACCCGGCGCCTGCCGCCTCCTTCGCCCACCTCGACGCCACGACCGTGTTGTCGCGCTCGATCGCCGAGAAGGGCATCTACCCGGCGGTGGATCCGCTGGACTCGACCTCGCGCATGCTCTCGCCCGCGATCCTGGGCGAGGAGCACTACGACGTTGCCCGCCGCGTCCAGCAAACCCTGCAGCGCTACAAGGCGCTTCAGGACATCATCGCGATCCTGGGCATGGATGAGCTGTCCGAGGAGGACAAGCTGACCGTGGCCCGCGCCCGCAAGATCGAGCGCTTCTTCTCGCAGCCCTTCTCGGTGGCCGAGGTGTTCACCGGCTCTCCGGGCGTGCAGGTGCCGCTTGAGGACACCATCAAGGGCTTCAAGGGCCTGGTGAACGGCGACTATGACGACCTGCCCGAGGCCGCCTTCTACATGGTCGGCACGATCGAGCAGGCCCAGGAGAAGGCCAAGAAGCTGAAGGCGGCGTAAGACGACGCCCTCCCCTCCCCCTTGCGGGGAGGGGCGGGGGTGGGGGTGGTGCAGGATTGAGCGATCCGGTGCCTCCTGAACCACCCCCACCTCCGTCTCCTCCCCGCAAGGGGGAGGAGAGCTTGTCGCGGATCCGGGATCGTCCCAAGATGGCCACCTTCCACTTCGATTTCGTCGGCCCCGAGCGGACGCTGTATTCCGGCGAGGTGACCGCCGTTCAGTTGCCCGGCACCGAGGGCGAGATGACCGTGATGCCGGGCCATGCGCCCGTGCTGACTTCTCTGCGGGTCGGCGTGATCGTGGTCACCGAGAGCCAGGGCAGCGGCAAGCGGATCTACGTTCGCGGCGGCTTCGCCGATATCGGGCCGACAGCGGTCACCGTGTTGGCCGAGCGCGCAGCTCCGATTGAGGAACTGACCCAGGCCTCGCTCGATCGGGACATCGAGGCTGTCGAGATCCAGCGCGACGCGACCGAGGATCTGCAGAAGCGCGAGGAGCTGAACGGGCAGATCGTCCAGCTCCGGGAGACCAAGGCACTTCTGAAGCTCTGAGGCTGCAAAGCTTCCTATCGTTGCATCTGGATGTAAGCTTGGCTTGGCGCGTACCGTCGAAGCGCCGAGCCATCGCCGTGATATGGTGAATTTAAAGCACGTGCGCGCTGGCCAGTGCGGTCTCCATCAACGTTGCTCTTGCGTCCGCGCCAGTCGGACAGCCGCGTTCCAGCCACAGGCGACGCGCCGCCCCTAAAGCCCGGCCAATCGCCGGGCCCGGCGGTATCCCGGCGGCGACCAGATCGGCCCCCGCAATCGGGAATGCCGGCGCTCCACCCTCCCCCCGCAAGACTGTGAGCGCTTCCCGCGCCGCGTCGGTCACGTCAGGTCGTGGCTCGCCCGCGAGAATCGCCAACGTCTCCGTCACGAGCGACAGGCCGTGCTCGGCTGCGAAGGCCCGGACCGCCGCAGCGTCGACCGAGGCTCGGCCGTGGAGGTCCGCCAGTGCCGCGGCATAGGCGGTGAGCTGACCGTGGTCCGGATTGGAGAGCCGAAGCCGGTCGCGCAGGCGATCCGCATCGTGTCGTGTAGCGACTGCCAGCGCCGCCAGCCGCATCACGGGCGACAAGCCGGCTTCGGCAGCACGCTCGAGCCGTCCCATCTCGCCGATGCCACCGGTGATCCGCTGAAGCAGGCCGGTCCCGCTCAAGATCGAAACCATCGCCGGGCCGCCGGCTGCCGTCAGAAGTTTCAGGAACTCGTCGCGGATCCGCTCCCGCGATAGCCGGCGCAGACTATTCCGCGCGGCCACGCAGGCGGTGAGCGCCGCTGCCTCGGGCGCCCCGCTGCCGAAACGCGCTTGGAAGCGGAAGAAGCGCAGGATCCGCAAGGCGTCTTCCCGGATCCGCGTTGCGGGATCGCCGATGAAGCGCACCCGCCCGTCTTCCAGATCCGCCAACCCGCCGACCGTATCGTGCAGCCGTCCATCCCGGCCGAGGGATAGGGCGTTGATCGTGAAGTCGCGGCGCTCGGCGTCCTTGGCGAAATCGCTGCCGAACCGAACGACCGCATGGCGCCCGTCTGTCTCGACATCCTCACGCAGCGTGGTGATTTCGAGCGGCCCATCCCCGGTGATCAGGGTGACGGTACCGTGCTCAATCCCGGTCGGAATCGCCTTCAGACCGGCCGCCCGCGCCCGTGCCATCACGGTTTCCGGCCGCAGCGTGGTGGTCAGGTCGATGTCGGCGGCGGCGATCCCGAGCATGGCATCGCGGACGCAGCCGCCGACCAGCCGGGTCTCGGCGCCCGGCTCGTCCAGGGCCGCGAGGGTCTGGCGCACACCCGCACGGTCGAGGAGCGCCGCCAGGCCGCCAGGATCGAGATCCCGCTTCACCGGAAGCCACCGGGGACGAGCCGACCGTTCTCCATATGCGTCGGCACGTAGCCGCCGGCGCGGCGATCGGAGAACAGCCCCTCGTAGACGAGCGTCGCGATCACGATGGTCAATCCGGCGAGCACGAGACGGAAGAGGTGGGCATCCCAGTGGACCCGGCGCAGCGGGTTGCGACCGGCGAGCACGAGGTAGATCAGGAACAGCGCGAAGGGGATGAGGAAGAGGCCGAACTCTTCGAGGACGCGACGCAACATGGTGGTTCATCCTCACCCGGCCGAGCGGTGGATCCGGTCCGGTTCCGAATCCGGATAGAGCCGCTCGCGGAGGTTGTTCAGGATCCCGGCGGTGACGCCCCAGATCAGCCGCTCACCGAAGGTCAGAGCATAGAAGTAGCGGGTGCGGCCCTGCCAAGCGCGGGAGCGCAGACGGTAGTGCTCCCGGTCCATCAGCAGCGGCAGCGGCACTTCGAACAGGTCCGCCACCTCGGCGGGGTTGGGCTGGAACGTCGCCTCCGGCGCGACGATGCCGATCACCGGCGTGACGAGGAAACCGGTCCCCGACAGGTAGGGATCGATATAGCCGACGAGACGCACCGAGGCGGGGTCGAGGCCGATCTCCTCCTCGGCCTCGCGCAGGGCCGCGGCGGCGGGATCGGGGTCGGACGGGTCGATCTTGCCCCCCGGCAGCGCGACCTGGCCGGAATGGTCGCGCAGGTTCGCCGCCCGTTGCGTCAGGATTAGGCTCGGCCCCTCCGGCCGAAACACCACCGGCACCAGAACGGCGGCCCTGCGATGCGGCGGCGGCGGGATCACGGCCGAACCGTCCGGATCGAGGTTGTGGTCCCCGCGCGGGTTGGAGGTCGGATCGTCCGGCCCAGGCGGATGCGGCGAGAGGCCGGCGGCCGCGCGCGCGAGGAACTCGGCGATGGCGTCGCTCACGCGGCGGTGGCCGGTGCGATCTGATGGAACAGCCCGCCGGCCCAGAGCCCGAGCCACGTTTCCCCGTCGAGGGTGCCCTCCTCGGCCAGTTCCACGAGGTCGTAGGTGAGCGCCCGGGAGACGAGCGCCCACAGACCGCACCGGACATGGAGATAGGGCTTCAGGGCCCCGTCCGCCGCCTCCTCGAAGCGCAGGGTGTGCTCGGAATCGACCGGGACGAGGTCGTCGACATTGGTCCGGAAGCTGATGCGCCGGTCCTTACCGGACCCGTCTACCGCCATCTCGACCGCCACGAAGGGCGCGTCCTCAACCGTGATGCCGACGCTTTCAACCGGCGTCACCAGGACGACGCGCCCATCCGGCTCGCGCCGCAGAATGGTGGAGAAGAGCCGGACCAGTTTCGGCCGGCGGATCGGCGTGCCGTCGTGATACCACGTCCCATCCGCCGCGATGCGGATGTCGATCACGCCGCAATAGGGTGGGTTCCAGCGCTCCACCGGCGGCAGTCCCCGGCTCGGCAGGTCGCCAAGGGCGGCGCTGAGGCGGTTCAGGGTCGGGTCGGTCGAATCCTCACTCATGCCCGCTACAGATAGCGTCCCGAGGGCCCGACAGCCATGGCGTGTACCGGACCGACCCGATGTGAATTTGGCTGTGCGGTCAGGGCCTCATGCGGGCCCGGCACCCTGGGTGTTTACGGTCACGGCGTAGAGCGACTGGCTGGCCGCCATGAACAGGCGGTTTCGCTTCGGGCCGCCGAAGGTGATGTTGCCGCAGACCTCCGGTAGGCGGATCCGCCCGATCAGCTTGCCCGCCGGGTTCCAGATCGTGACGCCATTGTAGCCGACGGCCCGGCCGGCGTTGCTCGACGCCCAGACGTTGCCATCGACATCGGCGCGCAAGCCATCCGGCCCGCATTTGATGCCGTCGACCACGCAATCCGCGAACAGGCGCTTGTTGGAGAGCTTGCCGCCCTCCGCGACGTTGAAGGCGTAAATTTCGCCCTTGCCGCCGGGGCCGGTATCGCCGGGGCCCTTGCCGGTCGAGCAGACGTAGAGAACGCTATGGTCGGGGGAGAAGCACAGGCCGTTCGGGTCCGGCAACTGTTCGTCGGTCAGCACCCGGTCGATTCGCCCAGTCGGGTCGATCCGGTAGACCGCATTGGGGAGCTCCCGCCGGAAGGCCACGACCCCGGCCGGCTGGCCGAGGCGCGGGTTCAGATGGCCCTGCGGATTCGAAGGCCCGCCCGCTTCGTCGGGCAGGCCCTCGTAGAGCTGGCCGCCATAGGGCGGATCGGTGAACCAGTACGACCCGTCCGTGTGCTGGACCACGTCGTTCGGCGAATTGAACGGCTTGCCCTCGAATCGGTCGGCCAGCACCGTCGCCGCGCCGTCGAGCTCGTAGCGGACCACCCGGCGGTTGGCGTGCTCGCAGGAGAGTTGCCGGCCCTGCCGGTCGAAGCTGTTGCCGTTCGAATTGTTGCTGGGCGCACGGAAGGTGGAGACGTGCCCGTCCTCCTCCAGCCAGCGCAGCTGACGATTGTTGGGAATGTCGCTCCACACCAGGAACCGGCCGACCGCGTTCCAGGCCGGGCCCTCGGCCCAGAGCGCCCCGGTCCAGAGGCGGCGGATCGCGCTGTTGGGCACGATGTAGGCCCCGAAGGACGGATCGACCGTCAGTACGTCGGGATCGGTGAAGTAGGTGGTGGGGGCAGCATGGGGCCGGAAGTCGCGCGGCGGGTTCGTCACCGTGCTGGGCGGCACGGGCTCAGCGGCGGCCAGGCTGGCCGAGCCCAGCGCGAGGCCTAATCCGGCGAGGACCGAACGGCGCGAGGGCGGGGCAAACCCGCATGACGGCTCACATTCGGATTGGTTGATATCCACCTGACGCATGCGATCCCCCCGGCTCGCGTCCGCACGCCGACTCTGCGCGAACTACGTCCGAACTTAGGATGAATATCCTGCCTCCGTCAACCGGGTCGGCGCCGCAGGATCTTCCACACCCCGTCCGCGGAGGCCAGCAGCCGGCCTTCCGCGCGCAGGTCGCCGCGCATGAAAACGAGCGAGCCGGTCCGCTTCACCACCTGCGGGTGGATGCCGACCCAGTCGCCCAGGCGGCCGACATCGATGAACTTCATCTCAAGCTGGATCGTCACGCAATTGGCGCCGTCGGCCGCCCGCATGGCGGTCTCGCCGAGCGCGCGGTCGGCGAAGCTCATCAGCATGCCGCCATGGACCACGCCGATCAGGTTCGCGTGCTTCTGCTCCGCCCGGAACGCGTAAGCCCCATCGGAGGCGCGCCGGTGCACCGGGCCGACGAGGGCGATGAAGCCCGCGTCCTCGATGGGCGCCCAACCCGTGTCGGTCGGGTCGAAGGGATCGGTCTCGGTGATCATCGTGCCGTCCGTCTGTGCCGCGGCGTTGGAAACCCGCAGGGGCCGTCAGGTTCCCCGCGGCTTGACCCGCCGCGTCGGCGCCTCGGCCAGCGGATCCTCCGGCCAGGGGTGGCGGGGATAGCGCCCGCGCATCTCGGCGCGCACCGCCGCCCAGGATCCGCGCCAGAAGCCCGGAAGGTCGCGGGTGATCTGGATCGGTCGCTGGGCCGGTGACAGCAGGTGCAGGACGAGCGGCCGTCCGCCGGCCCGGGGGTGCCGGTCGAGGCCGAACAGCTCCTGCACCCGCACCGACAGGGTGGGTTCGTCGGCGTCGTAGTTGACCGCGATGCGGGAGCCGGTCGGCACCGCCACATGGGTCGGAGCCTCCGTGTCGAGGCGGGCGCGCAATTCCCAGGGCAGCAGGTCCTGGAAGGCGCCGGCGAGGTCGTCTGCGGTGACCGAGGCCAGGGACGCGCGCCCGATCAGGGTGGGCGCGAGCCACGTTTCCGCGGTCTCGGCCAGAGCTGCGTCCGACAGGTCGGGCCACACGCCGCCCTCCGCGGCGTGCAGGAAGCGTATCCGGGCGCGCCACTGCGACAGGGCCGGTGTCCAGGGGAGCCGCTCGATCCCCAGCGCTGCGATGCCCCGGGCCAGGATCGTCGCGCTGGCGAGGTCGGCCGGGACCGGCAGCGGCTTGGCGCCGAGACTGATGGCGCCGAGCCGCCGCACCGCCCGGGCCCGGAGGGCGGCGGATTGTGGGTCGAAGGTGATCTCGGTGCGCGCTTCGATCCTGTCGGCGAACAGCGCCTCGATGGTCGTCGCCTCGATCGCCGCCGCGGCCAGGATGCGGGCGTTGCCGGCCGAACCCACGAGGTCGGCGACGACGCAATAGGGTTCCCGGGCGAGCGGGCTCGCAGGGTCGAGGCGGCCGGCCCGGCCGCTCGCCATCACGAACTCGCCGTCGCGGCCCCGCGCCCGCGCCACGCGATCCGGATAGGCGAGCGCCAGGAGCGGGCCGGCCGGCGCCGATCCGGAATGCGGGCCGCCGCCCGCGATTCGCGCCCAGCCCGTGGCGAGCCGGCGCATGTCTTCGGCGCGGCCGCCCCGGTCACTTCGAAATCGTTCGACGCGTGCTTCGAGATCGACGGTGTCACCACCGAGACCGCGCTCGACCAGCACGGCCGCGAGGTTGGCGGCGGCCTGGGCCTGCCCGGATCCGGCCGCGACCGTCACCATCCGGGCGAGCCGCGGCGGCAGCGGCAGGGCGCGCAGGCGTGTGCCGGTCTCGGTGAGCCGTCCATCCGGATCGAGGGCGGCCAGCTCGGCCAGCAGGGTGCGGGCCTCGGCCAGCGCGGGAGCGGGCGGCGGATCGAGGAAGGCGAGCGTCCGCGGGTCGGCGACGCCCCAGGCGGCGCAGTCGAGCAGTAGACCCGCCAGATCCGCCGACAGGATCTCCGGCCGCGAGAACGGTTCGAGGGCGTTGGTGCCGGCCTCCGACCAGAGCCGCCAGCACAGGCCCGGCTCGGTGCGGCCGGCGCGGCCCCGCCGCTGATCCACGGAGGCCCGGGAGGCGCGCGCGGTCACGAGCCGCGTCAGGCCGAGACCCGGCTCGTAGACCGGCACCCGGGCGAGCCCGGAATCGACCACGATCCGGACGCCCTCGATGGTCAGTGAGGTCTCGGCGATGCTGGTGGCCAGCACCACCTTGCGGGTCCCGGGCGGCGCCGGGGCGACGGCCCGATCCTGCTCGGCCGGCGGGAGGGCACCGTAGAGCGGCGCCAGCACCACCCCGGGATCGACGCGCCCGGTCAGCAAATCGGCGGTCCGGCGGATCTCCGCCTGTCCGGGCAGGAACACCAGCACCGAGCCCGGATCCGCCCGGAGGGCCCGCAGCGTGACCTCGGCTACGGCCTCCTCGATCCGCCAGTTCGGGTCGCGCTCGACATAGCGGGTCTCCACCGGGAAGGCGCGGCCCTCCGACGTGACGACCGGTGCGTCGTTCATCAGCCGCGCGACCCGGGCGCCGTCGAGGGTCGCCGACATGACGAGGAGGCGCAGATCCTCGCGCAGGCCGCCCTGCGCGTCGAGGGCCAGGGCGAGGCCAAGATCGGCATCCAGGGAGCGCTCGTGGAACTCGTCGAACAGCACCGCGCCGATGCCGGACAGTTCCGGATCGTCGAGGATCATCCGCGTGAACACGCCCTCGGTCACCACCTCGATTCGAGTCCGGGCCGTGATCTTCGAGCCGAGCCGCACCCGGAGACCGACCGTGCCGCCGACCGGCTCGCCCAGCGTCTGCGCCATCCGGGCAGCCGCGGCCCGGGCCGCGAGCCGGCGCGGCTCCAGCAGGATGATCTTACGGCCGTCGAGCCAGGGTGCGTCGAGCAGATCGAGCGGTACGCGCGTGGTCTTGCCGGCCCCCGGCGGGGCCACCAGCACGGCGGCGTTGCGTGCGGAGAGGGCTGCGCGAAGGGCGGGCAGCGCCGCCTCGATCGGCAATGCGGTCTGAAAATCGGGCATCGGTGCCGCTGATGGCGCGGAGTGATGCCGCGCGCAACAGCCCCGCCATCCGGTGACGGCAGGCGGCGTTCGATACCGATCCGGCCGCCGGACACTGGCCTCCGCGCCGGCCAACCGCGAAGCTGGGGCGAATTCAAAATCATCGGGAGTGAAACGATGCGCTTTCGCCGGACCGTCCTGGCCCTGGCCGCCCTGCCCCTCGCTGCCTTGCCCCTCGCGCTCGGCGCTGCCCGCGCGCAGGACAGGCTGCCGACGATCGCGCCGCAGGACTACACGCCCGATCAGAAGCAGGCGGCCGAATCCTTCGCGCAGGCCCGGGGTAAGCCGCCCTTCGGCCCGTTCGAGCCGCTGATGTACTCGCCGGAGGTCATGACGCTGGCGCGCTCGATGGGCGATTACCTGCGCTTCAAGCCCAAGATCGGCACCACCCTGTCGGAGCTGGTGATCCTGATGACGGCACGGCGCTGGACCCAGGATTACGAATGGTACGTCCACGCCCCGATCGCCGAGAAGGCGGGCATCTCGGCCGAGATCATCGCGGCGATTCGCGACGGGCGCCGTCCGGCTCGGATGAGCGACGACGAGACCATCGTGTACGATTTCACCTCCGAGTTGCAGGACACCAAGCGCGTCTCCGACGCCACCTTCGCCCGAGCCGAGGCCCGCTTCGGCAAGCCGGCGCTCGTCGATCTCGCGGCGATCTCGGGCTACTACACGCTGCTGGCCATGGAGCTGAACGCGGCCCGCTATGCGATTCCCAAAGACGGGCAACCCCTGCCCCGATTGCCGGAGTGAGCCGGCTTATCCACAGTCCGCGGGGAGGTGAAACCGCGTTGTCCACAGGCTATGGCGGCCCGGAATGAGGTCGGCATGGGCGCGTTGACGAAGCGTTAACCTTTATGGCTTGTTCTCTTTCCGTTCCCAGCGCGAGGAGGAGAACACGATGCGGATTGCAGCCAATGCCGTGTGCGACGATCACGCCTGTCCCGTCGAGGCGATCAGCAGCGCCTATCTCGGCTTCGCGGGTGGCGATGCCGGGATCGCGCTGCGCTGCGCGATCGCCGATGCGTTGTCCGATCTCATGGAGGCCGAGCGGCGCACCCGGGAGCGCAGCCGCCTGATCTCCAGGGGCTATGTCCGGGAGGCGCCGGACCCGGCGCGTAATCCGGCAAGCTGAACCGTTGCTGCAAACGCAGTTCAGGCCCGATGCAGCGCGGCCGTGGCATCGTCTGCTCCATGATCCGGGACGGTTCGAACCGCCCGCTTCACTCGGAGACAGGTCATGAAACGCTTCGCTTTGCTTTCGGCCGCCGCGCTGATCGGCGTGGGCACCCTGGCCTCCTCGGCTGCGGAGGCGCGCGGCGGCGGCGCCATCGCGGCCGGCATCATCGGCGGCCTTGCGGCCGGCGCCCTGATCGGCGCCGCGACCCAGGCCCATGCGGCCCCCGCCTACGGGTATGACGGCGGCTATGGGTACGGCTACGCGCCGGCACCCGTGGTGGTGCGCCCGGCGCCGGCCTACCGCGTCTACGAGGAGGACGCCCCGGTCTACGCCACCCGCAGGACCGTCACCTACGAGCGCGTGCCGGTCGGATACGACCGTCACTGGCACCAGGACTGGGACGGCGGATACCGCGGCTACGGCCATCGCGCCTATGACGGCTGGTAAGCCGATGGCTGGCACCCGGGGCGCCGCCTGAAAGCCCTCGGCGCGCCCACATGGCGACAGGGCGTGCGTGCCGACAAAGGCTTGGGGCGGTTCCCGATTGCACCATGGTCGGAAACCGCTCTCAAGCGCGCTCGGCCGACGCGTCGGGCGTGAACCGTCGGTTCAGCGCCCGCGCAGTAAGACGATTCGATGCTGGTCCACGAAGGCGCAACGCGCACCCCCGAAGCCGATCGGAAGCTCGGCCTGTCGCTCGCCGCGGTGGCCGGCGCGCTGAACACGGCGGGGTTCTACGCGGTCGGCCTCTACGCCTCGAACATGACCGGGAACGTCTCGGCGATCTCCGACCGGACGGGCACCGGCGACTTCGCCCTGGCCGGCGAGGCGCTGCTGCTCGTCCTGCTGTTCGTGCTGGGCTCGACCACTTCGACGCTGCTGATCCGGCACCGCCGCCGCAGCTCCGTGCGGGGCTCCCACGCGTACAGCGTTTGCGCGGAAGCATTCTGCCTCGTCGTCCTCGGGCTCGTGGCGCTGCCGCTCGGCGAGCCGACCCGGGGCCACGCCCTCGTGCTCGGCCTGAGCTTCACGATGGGCCTTCAGAACGCCGCGGTGACCAAGATCTCCGAGGCGCGGGTGCGCACCACGCACGTCACCGGCATGATCACCGATATCGGCATCGAGCTCGCGCGCTGGCTCGATCGCGGCGCGCCCGATCGCGTCCCGCTGAAGCGCTACGATCCGGCGCGTCTGCAGCTCCACCTGCTGACCGTCGGATCGTTCCTCGTGGGCGGTCTGGTGGGCGTCATCGCCTACCGCGCCGTGGGTGTGGCGCTGCTGTTCGCGGCAGCCGCGATTCTGGCCGCCCTGGCGCTGCCGGCGCTCAGGCGTTGATGTCGAGGAGCTGGCCGGTCATCCGGTTTGCGGTCCGCGCCACGGCCGCGTTCAGCGCGAAGGCGGATTTGGCACCGAGCAGCTCGACCGCCGCGCCGGACAGGTCGACCCGCGCGGCGGGTTCCAGGGACGTTCCGGAGACGGGTGCTCCGGCGGATGCGATGGTTTGGGCGGCGCTGCCGAGACGGTCGGTGGCGCGGGCCATGCCAGTGAAGGCGGTCTGAAGGGCGTCGATCATGCGGTACCTCCGGCGGATGATTGTGCCGGACTCGCGCTGCGGTTGTGTTGAGACGATCACTCAAATGCGAGGGATCGTCGATGTCACGGCAGATGCTTAAGGCTGTGTTCTGGGGGAATGCTGGTGCGGACGGCGGGACTCGAACCCGCACGGCCTTGCGGCCGCAAGATTTTAAGTCTCGTGCGTCTACCGGTTCCGCCACGTCCGCATCGGACCCTCGGTAGCGGCGCCCGCGTCCGCGATCAAGCCGGGGGCGTCCAGCCGTAGAGCCAGGCGTAGCGGTCGCGCATGCCGTCGGGGCCGAGCCGCCCCATCACGGCGTTGCGGGCGAGCGCCACGAGGCCCCGCGCATGATAGGTGCGGCCGTTGGCGCAGGCCGCCTTCTGCACGCGTCGGACCCGCGGCGACCGCTCCGCCGCGTAGGCGGCGAGCGCCGCCGGCACGGTCGGGTGGGCGGCGAGCGCGTGCGTCAGCACCGCGGCATCCTCGATCGCGAGCGCCGACCCCTGCGCCAGATAGGGGAGGACCGGATGCGCCGCGTCACCAAGCAACGCGAAACGGCCGCGGGCGATCGGGCGCGCCACCGCCCGGTCTGCCAGCGACCAGACCAGCCAGGAATCCGGCACGGCGAGCAGTTCGCGCAGCGGCTCGGCGCAGGCGCGGAAGAATTTTCGCAGCACCGCGGGCTCTCCGAGCCGGCCCCAGCCTTCGTCGCCCACCGCCTCGGGCACGACCGCCACAACGTTAAGATATTGGGCATCGCGCACCGGATAATGCACGACGTGCCGATTCCGGCCGAGCCACAGGCCCGTCGCCGGCCCGCGCAAGGGGCCCGGCACCGCGTCGATCGGGACAAGGGCCCGCCACGCTGCCGCATGGCCCGGACGGAGCGGCGCCCGATCGAGCCGGTCGCGCAGGCGCGAGCGCAGCCCGTCGGCTCCGACCAGCAGATCGAAGGCCAATTCCTGCGTGCCGCCGCTGCTCTCGGCCGTGAGCCGGATCTCGGCCTCCGTCTCGGTGAGGCCCGTGGCGGTGCGCCCCATCATCAGGCGGATCGCCGGCCGACCGCGTAGGGCATCGAGCAGCAGGGTCTGCAGATCGGCCCGGTGGATCACGTAATAGGGCGCGCCGAAGCGCGCGCGCGCCTCGGCGCCGAGGGCGACGCCGCCGAGGCTGCGGCCGCTGTCGAGGGCGCGCACCGTCACGCCGGGGGGCTCGCTCGCCGCCCGATGCAAGGCCGGCGACAGGCCGAGGCCGGCGAGCACCCGGCTGGCGTTGGGCGAGATCTGGATCCCCGCCCCGACCTCGCTGAAGCCGGTGCGGCGCTCGATCACGGTGACGGCATGGCCGGCATCGGACAGCGCCAGCGCCGTCGTCAGGCCGCCGATCCCGGCCCCGACGATTCCGATCCGCAGGGCTCGATTCTCGGATGACACGGAAGCCGCGCGCCTACTCCGCCGCGACCTTGGCGTCGTCCTGCCAGACGCAGGCCTGCGGATCCGCCTGGTCCGGCTTCAGGCCCGCGCGATAGCGGTACAGCGTCGAGCAGTACTGGCAGATGATCTCGGTGTCGGCGCCCATGTCGAGGAAGACGTGCGGGTGGTCGAACGGCGGCAGCGCGCCGATGCACATGAACTCCTTCACCCCCACGGCGATCACCGGGACGCCCGGCTCGTTGTGGAAGTGGGGTACCGCCTTGCCTGCCATCCGGCCCTCGCCTGACCCGCAACCGATCGCGCGGCGAATCTGCCCGCGCGCGCCCGGGCGCCTCGCGGTCGCTTATGCCGCCAGCCCCGCGGCCGGCGCAAGCCTCGCCCAAGTGTCCGCTGGGCGCCGCTTGGCCTGCCGCGCCGGGCACCGTACATACGTCGCACGCCCGATTGATGACGCCGCGAAAAGTCTTGAGATGCAGCAGGAACAGGCCACCGCGCAGGGGACGCGCCGCGCCCCCGAGCCCCCGATCCACGGCCCGGAGGGCTTCGAAGGCATGCGCCGCGCGGGACGCCTCACGGCCGAGGCCCTCGATCTGCTCATGGAGGCGACCCAGCCCGGCGTCACCACCGAGGCGCTCGACAAGCTCGCCTACGATTTCGCCATGGACCACGGCGCCTATCCGGCCTCGCTGCTCTATCGCGGCTATCCGAAGTCGATCTGCACCTCGATCAATCACGTGGTCTGCCACGGCATCCCCAACGACAAGCCGCTGCGCGAGGGTGACATCGTCAACCTCGACATCTGCCTGATTCTCGATGGCTGGCACGGCGATTCGAGTCGGATGGCCTATGTCGGTGAGGTGCCTCGCAAGGCGCAGCGCCTGTGCGAGATCACCTACGAGGCCCTGATGCGCGGCGTCGCGGCGGTGAAGCCCGGCGGCTCCACCAACGATATCGGCCGGGCGATCCAGGCCTATGCGGAGAGCGAGCGCTGCTCGGTGGTGCGCGACTTCTGCGGCCACGGCCTGGGGCGCACCTACCACGACGCGCCGACGATCCTGCACTACCTCGAGGCGAGCTACGACGTGCCGTTCAAGCCCGGCCAGTTCTTCACGGTCGAGCCGATGATCAACCTCGGCCGTCCGGCCGTGAAGGTGCTGGGCGACGGCTGGACCGCCGTCACCCGCGACCGGTCGCTCTCGGCGCAGTTCGAGCACACGGTGGCGGTCACCGAGACCGGCGTGGAGATCTTCACGATCTCGCCGAAGGGGCTGCACCAGCCCATCAATCCCGCCGCCTGACCGGCCATGGCGCCGTTGCCGGACGACGCCGCGGCGGGGCTGTTCGCCGACAGCGCCGAAGCGGCCGCGCTGGGCAAGGAGGCACCGCACTATCACGGCCACCGCGACCGGCTTCGGGAGAAGTTCGCGGCGGTGGGCAGCGATGCGCTGCCGGATTACGAGCTTCTGGAGCTGGTCCTGTTCCGGGCGATCCCCCGGCGGGACGTGAAGCCGCTCGCCAAGGCCCTGGTGGCCCGGTTCGGCAGCTTCGCCGAAGTGGTGAGCGCCGAGCCGGTGCGGCTGATGGAGGTACCCGGCGTCAGCGCCGGCGTGGTGTCCGACCTCAAGGTGATCGAGGCGGCCGGGCGGCGACTCGCCCGGGGTGCGATCCGCGAGCGCGAACTGCTCGGCTCGTGGAGCGCGCTGCATGAATACCTGCGCGCCACCATGGCGTTCGCGCCGCGCGAGGAGTTCCGGATCCTGTTCCTCGACAAGCGCAACCACCTCATCGCCGACGAGGTGCAGGGGCGCGGCACCGTCGACCACACCCCGGTCTATCCCCGCGAGGTCGCCCGGCGGGCGCTGGAACTCTCGGCCACCGCCATCATCCTCGCCCACAACCACCCGTCCGGCGATCCGACGCCATCGGCGGCCGATGTGGCGATGACCCGCGAGATCATCGCCGTCCTAACGCCGCTGAAGATCGTCGTGCACGATCACGTCATCCTGGGGCGAAACGGACATGCCAGCTTGAAAGGTTTGAAGCTGATCTGATCCTTCGGCCGCCTTGAGCGTTGATGCGCACGCCTATAGCCGTGGCGGGATGGCGCGCCTCTTGCCTCAAGAGCAGGAGCATAAGGGAGGAGTGGGATGGCGTTGACGGCCTTCGACGAGATGAACGGATTCGGCACCGGTACCGCCGATCCGGCCGCCGTCCGCGACGCCTACGGCCAGCTGAAGGCGTGGCTCGACGCGACGCCGCCGGAACACTTCAACACCCGCCGCAGCCAGGCCGAGCTGCTGTTCCGCCGGATCGGCATCACCTTCGCAGTCTACGGCGATAACGAATCGACCGAACGCCTGATCCCATTCGACATCATCCCCCGGGTGATCACCAAGCCGGAATGGTCCTTCCTCGAGCGCGGGTTGAAGCAGCGGGTGACCGCCATCAACCTGTTCCTGAAGGACATCTACGGTGCCCAGGAATGCATCAAGGCCGGCATCATTCCGGCCGACCTCGTCTATCGGAACGCCCATTACCGCATGGAGATGCGCTCGTTCCGGGTGCCGCACGACCTCTACGTCCACATCGCCGGCATCGACATCGTGCGCACCGGCGAGAACGACTTCTTCGTGCTGGAGGACAATGCCCGCATTCCGTCCGGCGTGTCCTACATGCTGGAGAACCGGGAGGTGATGCTGCGCCTGTTCCCGGACCTGTTCTCCAAGCACCGGGTCGCCCCGGTGGAGAACTATCCCGATGCCTTGCTCGCCACCCTGCGCAGCCTCGCGCCGGGCACGGCCACCCGGGACCCCACCGTCGTGCTGCTGACCCCCGGCCGCTACAATTCGGCCTTCTACGAGCACTCGTTCCTGGCGGACAAGCTCGGCGTCGAGCTGGTGGAGGCGTCCGACCTCTTCACCCGGGACGACGTGGTCTACATGCGCACAACCGAGGGCCCGCGGAAGGTCGACGTGATCTACCGCCGCCTCGACGATGATTTCCTCGATCCCCTGGTCTTCCGCCCGGACTCCGTGCTCGGCGTACCCGGCCTGATGAACGCCTACGAGCGGGGCACGGTCACCTTGGCCAACGCGGTCGGGACCGGCATCTCGGACGACAAGGCGGTCTACAGCTACATGCCGGAGATCGTGAAATTCTTCACCGGCGAGGAGCCGATCCTGCACAACGTGCCGACCTACCGCTGCCGCGAGAAGGACGCCTTCGCGTACGTGATGGACAACCTGTCCGAACTCGTCGTGAAGGAGGTCAACGGCTCGGGCGGCTACGGCATGCTGGTCGGGCCGCACGCGAGCAAGCGCGAGATCGACGATTTCGCCAAGAAGCTCAGGCACGCGCCCGACGGCTTCATCGCCCAGCCGACCCTGTCACTCTCCACCTGCCCGACCTTCGTGGCCTCGGGCGTCGCGCCCCGACACGTGGATCTACGGCCGTTCGTGCTATGCGGTGCCGATCAGATCCGCATCGTGCCGGGGGGGCTGACGCGCGTGGCGCTGAAGGAAGGGTCCCTGGTGGTCAATTCCAGTCAGGGCGGTGGCACGAAGGATACCTGGGTGCTCGACGCCTGAGCCCCACGCCATCCGGACGTTCCGAGGCGCGGACATCGTGGTCCGCACGACTTGGCTGAAGACCGATGCTTTCCAGGACCGCCGACAATCTTTTCTGGCTCTCGCGCTACGTCGAGCGCGCCGATTTCGTCGCCCGCATCCTCGATGCGGCGCACCGATTCGCCTCGCTGCCGACGAGTTATGGCGGCGGCGGTACCAATGAATGGGACTCCGCGCTGGCCTCGGCCGGCGACAGGGACGCGTTCAAGGCGCATTACAGCGTGGTGAACGCCGATACGGTCTGCGACTTTCTCGCCTTCAGCCCACACAACCCATCCTCGATCCGCTCCTGCATCGAGGCGGCACGCGAGAATGCCCGTTCGGTGCGCACGGCGCTCACCACCGAGATGTGGGACGCGATCAACGGCGCATGGCTGGAGCTGCGCAACTACTCCGGCAAGGAGCTCAACCGCGACGAGTTCGGCCGCTTCCTCGACTGGGTGAAGACGGTGTCGCTGACCTTCGACGGCTCGGCCTTCCGGACGATGCTGCGCAACGACGGGTTCTGGTTCACCCGGCTCGGCACCGCCATCGAGCGCGCCGACAACACCGCCCGCATCCTCGACGTGAAGTACAAGATCCTGCTACCCCAGGACGAGACGGTCGGCGGCAGCCTCGACTATTTCCAGTGGACCACGATCCTGCGCGAAGTCTCGGCCTTCAACGCCTACCACTGGGTGTATCGGGAGAGCGTGAAGCCGCTTCTGGTGGCGGACCTGCTGATGCTCAACAAGCAGATGCCGCGTTCCTTCGCGAACTGCTACGGCGTGATCGTCGAGTATCTCGACCTGATCGCCGACGCCTATGGCCGCCGGGGGCCGAGCCAGCGGCTCGCGGGCAACATGCTGGCCAAGCTCGAAGGCGAGGATATCGACCGGGTCTTCGCCTCGGGCCTGCACGAATTCGTCGAGGCCTTCGTCGCTGAGAACAATAATGTAGGCGAAGCCATCGCCAAGCAGTATCTGGTCGGCTGACCGAGACGGACAGGACGGCGCATGCGCATTCGCGTGGTCCACGAGACCATCTACACCTACGAGCAGCCCGCCCGCGGGCTCGTGCAGGTCCTGCGCCTCACGCCCAGGGACCATGACGGGCAGTATGTCCGGAACTGGCGGATCGACACCACGGTCGACGGGCGGCTGACCGCCCGCGAGGACGGGTTCGGCAACATCGTCCATTGGTTCACCCCAGACGAGCCGACCGACGCCCTGATCATCAAGGTGACCGGCGCGGTCGATACCGAGGACACGCAAGGGGTCGTGCGCGGTACGATCGAGCGCCTGCCGGATGCGTTCTACCTGCGCGATACGGATCTCTGCGCGACGAGCGTCGAGCTGCAGGGATTCGCCGAGCGCGTCGCGACCGATGGGGACGCGTCGCCGCTGGCCTTGCTCCACCGCCTGATGGACGCTGTCCCCGAAGCGGTCGCGTTTGAGCCGGGTCCGGCCGCGAATGCCGTCCCGGCCGGCAAGGCCTTCTCGGCGGGTCGGGGCATCTGCCAGGATCTGACGCACGTCTTCATCGCGGCGGCCCGGCATATCGGCATCCCGGCGCGCTACGTGGCCGGCTACCGGGCCCGCGACGATGGCGAGGCCGAGGTTGAGGCACCGCACGGCTGGGCCGAGACATTGGTGCCGGATCTCGGCTGGGTCGCGTTTGATCCGTGCTTCGGGATGAGCCCGTCCGACAGCTACATCCGCGTCGCCACGGGACTCGACTATCTCGGTGCCGCGCCGATCCGCGGCAGCCGCACCGGCGGCGGCATCGAGACACTGGACGTGAAGCTTCACGTCGAGCAAGGCAGGGCCGCGATCCAATCCTGATTCCCGCGACACCGGCCCCGGCCGCACGAGAGCCCAAGACGATGACCTACTGCGTCGGTGTCCTAGTCGAGGACGGGCTCGTGATGGTCGCCGACACCCGCACCAATGCGGGGCTCGACGATATTTCGACCTATCGCAAGCTGCATCACTTCAACGTCCCGGGCGAGCGGGTGATGATGCTGGCCTCGGCCGGCAACCTGTCGATCACCCAGTCGGTGCTGAGCCTGCTGCAGGAGGGGGTTCCCGGCGAGGACGATGAGCCGCCTCAGCGGCTCGTCGAGGCGCCGACGATGTTCCAGGCGGCGCAGCTGATCGGGCGCGCGATCCGTAGGGTCCGCATGATCGAGAAGGACGGCTTCGAGGCGGCCAATATCCGGTTCTCGATCTCGCTCCTGTTCGGCGGCCAGATCGGCACCGGCGAGATGCGGCTGTACCTGATCTACTCGGCCGGCAATTTCATCGAGTGCAGCATGGACGCGCCGTTCCTCCAGATCGGCGAGCACAAATACGGCAAGCCGATTCTCGACCGGGCGGTGACCTACCGGACCGACCTGTACGACGCCCTGAAGGTGAGCCTCGTCTCTATGGATTCAACCATGCGTTCGAATCTCGGGGTGGGATTGCCGATCGACATCGCGGTGGCGCGCCGGAACGCCCTCAACCCGGAGGTGAACCACCGGATCGAGGCCGGCGAGGGGTATTTTCACGATCTGCGCGAGCGCTGGTCGGCGGCGCTCCGGGCCGCGCACCGGGCGATCCCGCGGCCGCCCTATGGGCCTTCGGAGAAGTAGCGAGGCGGAACGCGTCAGCCGGGCTGCAGAGCGGTTAGCAAGGTCCGCGCGGCTCCAGCTGGGTCGCTGGCGCGCATCAAACCGCCCATGATGGCGACGGCCGCCGCTCCGGCCTCCCGACACACAGCGACCGAGTCGGGTCCGATACCGCCGAGTGCCACGACCGGGAGGCTCGCACGTCGTGCGGCGGCGATCCCGTCGGGGCCGAGGGTCGGTCCGTAGCCCGGCTTGCTCGCAGTCGGAAAGATCGGGCTGAGCGTCACGTAATCGGCGCCGGCCGCCGCGGCCTGCACAACCTCCTGCAGCGCATGAGCCGATACCCCGATCAGCGACTCCGTTCCCAGCGCGTCCCGTGCAGCGGCGATCGCCTCCGCATCCGAGCCGCCGCCGAGATGCACTCCGTCGGCGCCGAGCGCCCGGGCCAGAGCGACATCGGCCCCGACTGTCAGGATCCCGCCCGCCGCCCTTACACGCTCGGCCACGGCCTCACCGAGCCGCAATCGGGCCTCGGGCTCCAGGTCGCGGTCGCGGAACCAGATCCAGCGGCCGCTGCCGTCCAGGATCGCCTGGACGGTCTCGGCGAGCGGCCGCGCGTGGCCGTGCCGGTCCGTCACCGCCAGCAGCGGCGACGGGAGCTTCCTCACGAGCCGACGAGGCCGAGTTGTGGGCTCGACGGCTCGGCCCGTCCGCGCCGCGGGATGCGTCCGGCCAGGTACGCGTCGCGCCCGGCCGCCACGGCCCGGCCCATGGCACGGGCCATGCGCACCGGGTCGTCGGCCTTGGCGACCGCGGTGTTGATCAGGCAGGCGGACGCCCCGAGCTCCATGGCGATCACCGCATCCGACGCCGTGCCGATCCCGGCATCGACCACCACGGGCACTTTGGCCCGGCGGCAGATCAGCTCGAGATTGGCCGGGTTGGCCACCCCCATCCCGGAGCCGATCAGCGAGCCCATCGGCATCACGGCGGCGCAGCCGAGATCCTCCAGGCGCTGGCAGACGATCGGGTCGTCGTTGCAATAGGGCAGGACCACGAAGCCGTCGTCCACGAGGTGGCGGCAGGCCTCCATCAACTCGACGACATCCGGGTACAGGGTCTCACGGTCGCCGATCACCTCGACCTTGATCCAGTTGGTGTCCAACGCCTCACGGGCGAGTTCGGCGGTCATGATCGCGTCGCGGGCGGTCTCGCAGCCGGCGGTGTTCGGCAGGAAGCGCCTGCCCTTCAGCAGCGTCACCGTGTCCGAGCCGTGGCCCTGAAGCGAGACCCGGCGGATCGAGGCGGTCACCACCTCGGCTCCGCTCGCCGCGACGGCGTCGCGCATGATCGCCTGTGTGGGATAACCGGCGGTGCCGATGAACAATCGGGACGACAAGCTCACCCCGGCGATGGTGAAGCTGTCGGCCTCCGGATCGGGGCGCAGCGGCGTGACGCTCTGGTCCATGGTCAACCTCCCTGCATGGCGCGGACGATCTCGACGCGGTCGCCCTCGGCGACCGGGGTCTCGCCCCAGTCCCGGCGGCGGAGCACCCGGCCGTTCAGCGCAATGGCGACGCCCTGCGGGCTCTCGATGCCGCTTTCCTCCGCCTCCTGGCGAAACAGGGCGTCCACGGTCCCGGCGTCGCGCTCGCGCGGCTCGCCGTTGATGAACAGCTTCATGCCGAGGCCCTCCAGGGCTCGGCCTGAGCGAACCGCGCCCGGGTGAAGGGACGGGCCACCTCGGGCAATGCGCCGTCCGTCACCAGTTCGGCCACGGCATCGGCGGTGACGGGGGCCAGCAGATAGCCGTTGCGATGATGGCCGGTGGCGGCGACAAGGCCGGGCGCCAGCGTGTCGATGATCGGCGCGTCGTCGTCCGAGGTCGGCCGGTAGCCGCTCCAGACGGCCTCGACGTCCATCTCCTCGATCCCCGGCAGGACCCGGCGCGCGCCTTCGAGCAGCGCGTAGAGGCCGCCCGCGGTGACGCCGGGGCGGAAGCCGCAATCCTCAACGGTGGCGCCGACGATGAGCTGGCCGTCGCTCTTCGGCGCCATGTGGACCTGCTCGGTCCAGACCATCCGGCCGAGCGTGCCCGTCCGGCGCGTGGTGCGCAGGGCCAGGGACTGGCCCTTCAGGGGCCGCACCGGCAGCGACAGGGTTTCCGGCAGCAGCCCACCCTCCCCGCTCCAGGCGCCCGAGGCCAGGATCACGGTCCCGCACCGGATGGCGTGCTCGCCGACGCGGAGGCCCGCGACGCGGCCCCCCGACCAGTCGAGGGCGGTCACCGGGGCGTGCTCGATCAGGCTGACGCCGGCCCGACGGCAGGCCTCCGCCAAAGCGGCCATCACCCGGCACGGATCGACCTGATGGTCCATCGGGCAGTGAACGCCGGCGGTGATCGAAGGGCGCAGGCCGGGCTCCAGGCGCCGGACCTCGCTGCCCGGCAGCCACGTCGCGTCGAGCCCGGAGCGGCGTTGGAGATCGTAGCGGAAGCGCAGGCGCTCGACCTCGTCGCGGCCGACCGCCAGGACCAGCGTGCCGTCCGGCCGGTAGTCGATCGACAGGCCCGCATCGGCCTCCAGGGCATCGCGGAAGGCCGGCCAGCGCCGGAGCGAGTCCAGGGCGAGCGGCAGCAGCGGATCGGAGCCGGGCTCGTGTTCGGCGGCCGGCGCCAGCATCCCGGTGGCCGCGAGGCTCGCGCCCGCGCCGATCGTCTCGCGCTCCAGCACGGTCACGGAACGGCCGGCGCGGGCGAGCCGCCACGCGATCGACAGGCCGATCAGCCCGCCGCCGACAATCGCGATGTCGGTGGCGTCGGGAAGATGGACCTGCTCGCGTGCGCCCGAGGGGCCGCGGCGTTGTCCGATCGGTGACGGGGGGCGGTCCAGGGACACGCGTCTCTCCACAAGATTCCAACGTGGAGATCGGGCCAGGTGCTTCGGTGCGAAGCTGTGGCCTGCCTGTCGGGCGGCCGCGGTCCAATCCCTACGCCGGTATGAGCCGGATCAGGTTCGAAGGATTTCCGCGCCGCAGGTCCTGACGGACGTGCCAGCGGTTTCTCAGCCCCTTGCCGGGGATCTCCCTGGAACAGGCATAGATCTGGTTGCCCGCCTGCCGCCGGTCAACCCCGCCGCCGGGGCGACGACCGGTCTTACGGCGAAAACAGCCGGGTTCCGGTCATGGTCCGGACACCACGCCGCGCGGAATCGGCACCCCACGGCGCCGGCGTCAGGTCCCGCGCACGATCCCTTCATGGGTCCGGGGTCTCATCGCCCAACGGCTGCACCCCCATCCACAGGCTGACCCGCGTGCGCACAATCCTGCTCGTCTGCACACTCGGCTTCCTGGGTGTCACGGCCGTGCAGAAGCTGCGTGAGAGCCTCCGCCCCGTGCCGGCCGCCCTGCTCGTCGCGTCCCAGACGGGGCCGGCCCTCGACGACGCCGTGACGTCGGGCGTCGCGCTTCAGGCTGGCCGCAACGGCCATTTCTTCGTCCAGGCCCTGCTGGACGGCCGTACGCTGCCGATGATGGTGGATACCGGTGCGAGCGCCTGCGCCTTCTCCGAGGAGGATGCGGCACGCATCGGGATCCGGGTCGGCCCCGCGGATTTCACCCGCGTCTGGAACACGGCGAACGGTCGGGTCCGGGTCGCACCGATCCGGATCGCGGTGGTGCAGATCGGATCGATCACGGTGCGGGACGTGGAGGCGGTGGTGATCCCGCGGGGGCTCCTCGCGACCAGCCTGCTGGGGATGTCGTTCCTCGGGCGCCTGCGTGAGTTCAGCGTTGCCGGCAGCACGATGACGCTCCGAGGTTGACCGACCAGGACGCGTCCTCACGTTGCCTTCCGCCTCGCATCAGCGCGAAGACGTGCATGGTATGTGGCTGATAAAAACGAGCTTTATCGCAGTATCTGTCTATATGATCGACTTCAGAAAATCATTTTTTGCCGATCTATAAGTATAAACAATTTATTAATCGTGGATCTTCGGTCGTTTTGCGCGTCCGATGCGCCATGTTATGTGCGCTGGTGATTGCGATTGACCATCGAAATCGACGTGCGGGACAGTTCGATGAAGAAAAAACCCGGGCCTACGATCTGTCTGTCGATGATCGTCAAGGATGAGGCCCACGTTATCCGTCGGTGTCTGGATTCGGTTCGGCCGATTATCGATCACTGGATCATCGTGGATACCGGATCCACGGACGGGACCCAGGACATCATCCGCACGGCGATGGCCGATATGCCGGGCGCCCTCGTCGAGCGGCCCTGGGTCGATTTCGCCACGAACCGGAACGAGGCCCTGAAGCTCGCCCGGCGCCACGGGGATTACGTGCTGATCATCGACGCCGATGACACGCTGATCATCCCGGACGGCTTCACGATGCCGAAGCTGACCGAGGCCGGTTATCGGTTCGAGATCATCGACGCGCATACGCGATACTGGCGCAACCAGCTCGTCAGCAGCCGGAAGGACTGGCGCTATCGGGGCGTCCTGCACGAATTCCTCGCCTGCCCCGACGTCGACGAGATGCCGATCCTGCCCCTCGCGATGCGCCGGGGCGAGGACGGCGCGCGCCATCGCGACACGACGGCGGACGCGCGCGATATCGCCGTTCTCGAGGGCGCGTTGGCGGTCGAGAGGGATCCCTTCATGATCGCGCGGTACACGATGTATCTCGGAACCACCTACGATGCGGCCGGTGAATACCGGAACGCCCTCGACTGTTTTCTGAAGCGGGTCGATCTGGGCGGCTGGAGCGAGGAAGTCTATTTCAATCTGCTGATGGCTGCCATCAACGCGGAGCGCGTGGGGGAGCCAGCGGACACGGTGCTGCGCCTCTACGAGCGGGCCATGCGCGTCATCCCGGCACGGGCGGAAGCGAACCACGGGGCTAGCCGATATTGCAGGCAGAACAAGCGGTTTGCGGAGGGGTATCGCTACGCCGAGGCGGCCCTGAAGCTTGAACTTCCGAGCGAGGGCATATCGTTGAATCCGTGGGTCTACGAGTACGGATTGCTCGATGAGTTCGCTGTCAACGCCTACCACATCGCCCAATACGGCGCATGCGGATATGCCTGCCTGAAAATTCTGGGGCGCAGCAACGTCCCAAAGGACGTCTTTGCCCGCGCCAGCACGATGGCCCGGGAGGTGACGGAGAAGATGGTCGATCCGGTCTGGGGACTAAAGCCAGCCCCCTATAGTTCGGTGTTCGAACCGGAATGGGAGAGATTGAGAGCTTAGAGCGCGGCGGGAGAGGTCGCGTGGCGACATCGTCAACAAGACCTAGAATCCTCCGGGGCTGCTGTCCAATCCACCTGTCATCTAAAGTGCCGGAGCGCGGGCCCCGAAAGAGTGACCGAGATGGCCTCGCGATCCCGGGCGCTCTCCTTCAAGGCTGCCGCGCAGCACTTAAGGATGAAGGGATTGGCGGTATCGCCCGGACACAGCGCGCTGTCTGGGGTCGCGGACGCCGTCGGCAGCGCGCTCAGCTTGGCTTGCGCGGCCGCAAGAATTTCGGTCGGAACACCGCCATCGGCTCCCGGAAGCCGTCGAGCGCGTGCTCGCCCAGCGGGATCGGATCCCCCCAGAGGAAATCGACGAACGGCTTCGACATCAGCAGCGGCTCGCCCAGGATCCGGTTGAGCTGGGCCAGACGGCTCGCGAGGTTCACGTCCCGCCCGATCACCGTGAAGTCGAGACGGGAGCCGGAGCCGACATTGCCGTAGGCGGCCTCGCCGTGGTGGAGCGCGATGCCCGCCGCCACCGGCACCGGGAACTGGTGCAGGGCGTTGGCCTCGTCGAGGGCCGCGAGCGCGTGCTGGGCCGCCGTGAGCGCTCCCTTGGCGGCGCCGCCCAGATCGTCGCCGGTCTCGCGAAAAATCGCCAGCAGGCCGTCGCCCAGGTACTTCAGCACCTCGCCGCCCTCGCGCTCGATCGGCGGCACGAGGCAGTCGAAGAACACGTTGAGCAGGCCCACCACCTCCTCGGGCGTCATGTCGGCGGAGGTGCGTGTGTAGTCGCGCATGTCGGCGAACAGGATCGCCGAGCGGATTCGTGTCACCTGCCCGCGGCGGATGTCGCCAGCCAGGATCGCCCGGTGGGGCTCGTCGCCGACGTAGAGCCGCAGCACGTGATCGAGCTGCTTGTTGAGGACGCGCATCTCCATCACGGCCGCCAGCGCCGGCATGACGAAGCGCAGGATCGCGATGTCGTCGTCGCCGAACCCCTCCGGCGCCCGCGTGGCGAAGGTGATGCCGTTCTTGGTGCCGTTGGTGAAGAACAGCGGCGCCACGACGTAGGCCGTGTAGCCGCCGGCCTTCAGGTCCGGGATGATCGCGAAGGCGTCGTCCGGCGTCTCGGCGAGGTCGAGGATCAACCACTCCCCGGTCTCGTGGACCGTGTGGAACGGGCTGTTGAGATAGGCGTCGGTCGAGCGGGCGCCGTGCGGGAACAGCCGGACCGTGGTGCCGCCGTCCCGGGTCCAGATCCGGCCGACGCCGGCATATTCCGAGTGCAGGGTGTCGATCGCCGTGGAGGCCCGGTCCACCGGCACGCCGATGGCGATCAGGCGCTCGGCGAGGCCTTCCAGCATCTCCTCGGCCTTCTCCAGCCGCGCACCCTCGCCGAGCAGCCAGTCGCGGATGCCGACGGAGGGCTGGAGTGCGCCGAAGGGCACGTCGTCGGCCTCCGAGCCGTCCGCGAAGGCCGTCGGCAGACCGGGCTTTGGCGGGCGGCGTTCGAGCATGGCGCCAGTGTCATGCCGCGCCACGGCGCGGTCGAAGGTCGGGCGCCGCGGCCCGTGCCGCGGCGGGGGCTCAGTTGTCCAGGAAGCTCCTCAGCTTCCGGCTGCGTGAGGGGTGCTTCAGCTTGCGCAGGGCCTTCGCCTCGATCTGGCGGATGCGCTCGCGGGTCACCGAGAATTGCTGGCCGACCTCTTCGAGGGTGTGGTCGGTGTTCATGCCGATGCCGAAGCGCATGCGCAGCACGCGTTCTTCGCGCGGGGTCAACGATGCGAGCACGCGCGTCGTCGTCTCGCGAAGATTGCTCTGGATCGCCGCGTCGATCGGCAGGACGACGTTCTTGTCCTCGATGAAGTCGCCGAGGTGGCTGTCCTCCTCGTCGCCGATGGGCGTCTCCAAGGAGATCGGCTCCTTGGCGATCTTCAGGACCTTGCGGACCTTCTCCAGCGGCATGGCCAGCTTCTCGGCCAGCTCCTCCGGAGTCGGCTCGCGGCCGATCTCGTGCAGCATCTGGCGCGACGTCCGGACGATCTTGTTGATCGTCTCGATCATGTGCACCGGGATGCGGATCGTGCGCGCCTGATCGGCGATCGAGCGCGTGATCGCCTGCCGGATCCACCACGTGGCGTAGGTCGAGAACTTGTAGCCGCGGCGGTACTCGAACTTGTCCACGGCCTTCATCAGGCCGATGTTGCCCTCCTGGATCAGGTCCAGGAACTGCAGGCCGCGGTTCGTGTACTTCTTGGCGATCGAGATCACGAGGCGCAAATTCGCCTCGATCATCTCCTTCTTGGCCTGCCGGGCCTCGCGCTCGCCCTTCTGGACCATGTTGACGATACGGCGGTACTCGCCGATCTCCAAACCGGTCTCGGAGGCGAGGTCGAGGATCTGCGCGCGCAGTTCCGTCACCTGCTTCGAGCCCTTCTCGACCAGGTTCTTCCAGCCCTTGCCGCCTAGGGTGCCGACGCGCTCCATCCAGTTCGGATCGAGCTCGTAGCCCTGGTAGTGGCGCAGGAACTCGTCGCGGGCGACGCCGTGGCTCTCGGCAAACCGCATCAGCCGGCCCTCGTGGCCGATCAGCTGCTTGTTGATCGAGTAGAGCTGGCCGACCAGCGCCTCGATCCGGTTGTTGTTGAGCGACAGCGACTTCACGTCGGCGACGACGATGTCCTTCAGCTCGCCCTGCTTCTGGTTCTGGGCCGGCGTGTTCTGCCCACCCGTCGCCTTGCGCTCGGTGCCCTCGGCCTGGAACTTGCGCAGCTTCCGGTAGTTCGCCGCGATCGCATCGAAGGTCTCGAGGACCCGCGGCTTGATCTCGGCCTCCATGGCGGCGAGCGAGACGTTGTTCTCGAGATCGTCCTCGTCGTCACCGCCCTCCGGGGGTACCGGCGCCTCGGCGTCCTCGGCTTCCTCACCCTCGCCCTCGGCGATCTGCGGGGCGTTCTTGCCGTCCGGACCCGCGTAGGTCGCCTCCAGATCGATGATGTCGCGCAGGAGGACCTTGCCCTCCACGAGCTCGTCCCGCCAGATGATGATCGCCTGGAAGGTCAGCGGGCTTTCGCACAAGCCGGCGATCATCGCCTCGCGGCCGGCCTCGATGCGCTTGGCGATCGCGATCTCGCCCTCGCGGGACAGGAGCTCCACCGAGCCCATCTCGCGCAGGTACATGCGCACCGGATCGTCGGTGCGGTCGGTCGGCTCCTTGGTGGTCGTGGCGACCGTGACCGCGCGCGCCGGGGCGACCTCGGCGACCTCGCCGCCCTCGGCCTCCTCCTCCTCGCCCTCGGCCGCCTTCTCGCCGGTGGCGGCCTCGTCGGTCTCCTCGGCTTCGACGACGTTGATGCCCATCTCGGACAGCTGCGACAGCACGTCCTCGAGCTGGTCCGGATCGGACTGGCCCTCAGGCAGTACCTCGTTGACCTCTTCGTACGTGACGTAGCCGCGCTTCTTGGCGAGCTTCACCATCCGCTTGACCGAAGCATCCGTCAGGTCGAGGAGCGGCCCGTCGGTCTGCTGCTCGGGGGCAGCGTCCGTCTCGTCCCGTTCCGTTGCCTTCGTCGCCATGATCAGCCTATTGTTTCGTGGGCGGGGCGCTGCGGAGGCCCTTGAGAGGCCGGTCCACGCCAGCGACGCCGCGGTACGGGATCGGCGCCGGATCGCTCCGTCGCCTTGAGTCGTCGGTATCCGTATGCAAGCCTGAGGCTTGACCGATTGTTAACTATGACGGGCCGCCCCCTGTCGCTACCGCCAGCCCATACCGCCATGACACGGCCGTCAGGCAGCCGTCGAGTCGCTCGACTCCGGCTTGTCGGCCTCAGCCTCGGCGGCGATGACGGTCTCCAGCCTCGCCTTCACCTCGCAGAGCCATGCCCATCCGGCATCGGTCGGATCGTTCTCAAACGCCTGCCGTGCTTCGCGAAGTTCGCTATGTAGCGCTCCTGCCTGCCGGTGCAAGATCATCGCCTGTCGGAGCGCGTCTGCGCGGTGCGCAGGATCGGCATGGGGCGCAAGGGTCAAGCGGTCTCGCGAGCGCCCCAGCGTCAGGATCCGCTCGGAGGCCGCCGTAAGTCCGGCACGACTGATGCGATTTTGCAACACGGCGGGCTCCGTGTGCGGATCTTCGGCCGCGCTTGCAAGAAGCACCGACAGAAGCGCCCGCGCGTCCGGATCCTCGAAATCCAGTTCGGCGATCTCTTCGGCGAACTCGCCGAGCATCTCGGGATGCGCGAGAAGCGTCCCCACGATCACCGCCTCGCGGACCGGCGCCGCACCGATGAAGCCCGCCGAGGCCGTCATGGATGCGCTCGGGCTGCCGGTGATCCGTGGCGAAACCGGCTCGCCGGGGCGGACGAAGCGGGTTCGCCCGCGGGGCGCCGGCCCGGCCGCACGCGCGCCGCGGGGCGACAGGCCGCGCAGCCGTTCCTCGATGTCGTCACGATAGTAGCGCCGCACGGTCTCGTCGCGGATCGTCGCGACGGTCGTGCGCAGGGTCTGGGTCAGGCCGGCACGCCGCTCGGGGGTGTCGATCGGACCGGCCTCGACCGCGCGACGCCAGAGAAGCTCCGAGAGCGGAAGCGCCGCGTTCAGCACCTGATCGATCGCGCCAGCCCCGCCCGAGCGCAGCAGATCGTCGGGATCCTGACCGCCGGGGAGCAGCGCGATTCGCAGCGAGCGGCCCGGTTCGAGGAGCGGCAGGGCGATGTCGAGCGCGCGGAAGGCGGCCCGCTGGCCGGCCTTGTCGCCGTCGAAGCACAGGATCGGCTCGTCGGCGTGGCGCCAGAGCAGGCCGAGCTGCTCCTCGGTCAGCGCCGTGCCGAGCGGCGCCACCGTCTCGGGGTGGCCGGCCAACGTCATGGCGATGACGTCGACATAGCCCTCGACCGCGATGATCGAGCCATGATCATGCGCGGCCTTACGGGCGCCGTGCAGGTTGTAGAGCGTCCGACCCTTGTGGAAGAGCGGCGTCTCAGGTGAGTTCAGGTACTTGGCACGCACCTCCTTGGACAGCGCTCGCCCGCCGAAGGCCACGACCCGGCCGCGCGTGTCGGTGATCGGGAACATCACCCGGTCGCGAAAATAATCGTACGGGACCGAGACGCCCTCCCCGGTCGCCAGAAGGCCCATCTCGAGCATCAAATCCTTCTCGACCCCCTGCCCGGCGAGATGATCGCGCAGGGCGTAGCGGTCGTTCGGCGCGTAGCCGAGCCGGAATTTTTGCTGGGTTTCGCGGCCAAGGGCCCGGCGTTCGAGGTAGGCGCGGGCCTCGCTGCCCTTCCCGGATTGAAGCTGGTCCTCGAACCAGCGGGCGGCCATCTCCATCACCTCGATGGCGCCGGCCCGCTTGGTCTCTGCGATACGGTTGTCCTCGGTGGGAGCGGGCAGGCTGACGCCAGCTTCCCCGGCCAGCCGCTCGACCGCCTCGGGGAAGCTGAGACCCTCCGTCTCCATCAGGAAGGTGAAGATGTCGCCGTGCTTGGACGAGGAGAAGCAGTGGTAGAACTGCTTCTGGTCGTTCACGTAGAAGGACGGGGTCTTCTCGGCGTTGAACGGCGACAGGCCGCGCCACTCGCGGCCGGCCTTCTTGAGCTGCACCCGCCGCCCGACCACGGCGGAGGCCGGCAGCCGGGCGCGGATCTCTTCCAGAATGTGGGGCGGATAGCGCACGGGGCCTGGGAGGGGTTGCGGGATCGCCGATCATAGCGCGCCGGACGTGTCCGAGTCTCAACGCCGCCGTCGTGAAAAGGTATCGCTGGGGGATTGCGTTGAGAAGTGCGCGTACCGGTCACCGCCACGCCACGGCAACCGTGGGTCGGCGCTCCGGAGGCCCGCCGATGTATATACATCTGTATCGACGGTGATTCGAGTTTGGTCTAGGATACGCCGCGTGACGGGTTCACCTGGGACCAGAGCAAGCGAGCCACCAATCTCGAGAAGCACGGTATCGATTTCCGCGACGCGATCGGCATCTTCGATGGACCGCACCTGACAACCAAGACGATCCGGAACGATGAGGTTCGGATGGTCAGCCTCGGTCGGATCGCCGAAAGCGTCATCGCCGTCGTGTGGACCGACCGGGCAGGTATCGTGCGGATCATCTCCGCGAGAGCAGCGAGGCGAAATGAAAGACAGATCTTCGCGGCGCGCGTCGGTGCCTGAGCGCCAGCCCGGTGTGACCAATCCGGCGCGGATCTCCGCGCTGAGTGACGCGGAGATCGCGACGGCGGTCGCAGACGATCCCGATGCCGCGCCGCTCGATATCGATTGGTCGCGCGCCGAGATCGTGGTCCCGGCGCGCAAGGTCGCCGTCTCCATTCGGCTGGACGCCGACATCCTCGACTATTTCAAGGATGGCGGCGGCGGTTACCAAAGTCGGATCAACGCGGTGCTGCGGAGCTATGTCAGGGCCCGAAATGCAGGCGAGACTTGAGCGCCGTCACCCCTTCGCGGCGAGCGCGGCCTTCACCAGGCCGCTCGCCTTGCCGAAATCCATTCGGCCGGCATGGGCGCCCTTCAGGGCGGCGATCACCTTGCCCATGTCCTTCGGGCCGGCGGCGCCGGTCTCGGCGATTGCAGCCTCGATCGCCGCCGTCATCTCGGCTTCGTCCATCTGCTTCGGCAGGAAGCTCTCGATGATCGCGATCTCGGCGCGCTCGTTGGCGGCGAGTTCCGGGCGACCGCCCTGCTCGTAGACGCTGGCCGATTCGGTGCGTTGCTTGATCATTTTCTGAAGCAGCGACAGGATCTCGTCTTCGGAGATCGGATCCTTGCCGTTGCCGCGAGCCTCGATGTCCCGGTCCTTCAGGGCCGCCTGGATCATCCGGACGGTCGCCAGCCGCTCCTTGTCGCCAGCCTTCATGGCCTCCTTCATTTCGGTGGTTAAGCGGGCGCGCAGCATCTGATGAGCCTTCCAAAGGTCGAAACGAGGGGCTGGCCTGCAATTTGCGGATCTGCCCTGTATTGAGCAGACATTGAGCCCAGCGGCGGGCGGAGCCACATTGACCCCATCGCGGGCCGCTCGCTAAGAGCGCCGCACACGATCATGCCGCAAGCCGAGAGCGCCGCAACACGGTGCTCGCCTTCGGCCGGACATAAGCGAGACTCACCCCATGCTGCAAGACGCTGCCGCGCACGCCCCAGACGCCACGGCGCCCGAGCCCTGGGCCGAGCCGGTCGCCACGGCCCTGCTGGTTTTGGCCGACGGGACCATCCTAGAGGGATTCGGCATCGGGCAGACCGGTATCGCCGACGGCGAGGTCTGCTTCAACACGGCGATGACCGGCTATCAGGAGATTCTGACCGACCCGTCCTATGCCGGGCAGATCGTCACCTTCACCTTCCCGCATATCGGCAATGTCGGCACCAACGACGAGGATTTGGAGAGCCTGGATGCGGCCCCGGCCTCCGGTGTACGCGGCACGGTGATCGCCTCGGCGGTGACGAAGCCGTCGAGCTGGCGCTCCTCTTCGCATCTGGACGGATGGCTCAAGGCCCGCGGCATCGTCGGGATCACCGGCGTCGACACCCGCGCGCTCACCGCCCGCATCCGCGACCAGGGCATGCCGAACGCCGTGATCGCCAACGACCCGGAGGGCCGGTTCGACCGGGAGGCCCTGAAGGCCCGGGCCGCCGCGCTCGCGCCGATGGAAGGGCTCGACCTCGTGCCGCCGGTGACGAGCCGGGCGCCGTCCGAATGGTCGGAGACCGTCTGGGCGCTGGGCAACGGCTACGGCAAGCGCGCCGCCGGCGAGGGCCTGAAGGTCGTGGCGATCGATTACGGCGTGAAGCGCAACATCCTGCGGTTGCTGGCCCAGGCCGGCTGCGACGTCACGGTGGTGCCGGCCACCACCCCGGCGGACGAGATTTTGGCGATGAAGCCAGACGGCGTGTTCCTGTCGAACGGTCCCGGTGACCCGGCGGCGACCGGCGCCTACGCGGTTCCGGTGATCCGCAAGCTGCTCGACGAGAAGGTGCCGACCTTCGGCATCTGCCTCGGCCACCAGCTGATGGGCCTGGCGCTCGGCGGGCGGACCGTGAAGATGGGCCAGGGCCATCACGGCGCGAACCATCCGGTGAAGGACAAGACCACCGGCAAGGTCGAGATCGTCTCGATGAACCACGGCTTCGCGGTGGATCCAACGAGCCTGCCGCAGACCGCGGTCGAGACCCACGTCTCGCTGTTCGACGGGTCGAATTGCGGCCTGACGCTCACAGACCGGCCCGCCTTCTCGGTCCAGCACCACCCGGAGGCCTCGCCCGGCCCGCGCGACAGCCACTACCTGTTCGAGCGATTCGTGACGCTGATGCGCTCCGGCGAGCCGGAGGCGGCGGCAAAGGCCTGATCGGCAGCCCGGCGGTATCCCATTCGGGCCCCGCCGGGGCCATAAAATCCGCCGAATTGACCGGCTTTAAGACGACCCATGACGGCCCTCGAACGGCAGCGCATCCGCGCTGACCGGCAGCGGCCCGTCACTGGGGAATGCCGGATGACCATCGACGAGGCGCGCGACGATTTCTCCCGCCTGCACCGCACCTTCACGTTGCATCTCGGCGTCGCCGTCGGCCTGTCCTGGCTGACCGCCCTCACCGCTGCCTTCTACGCTCCGTGGGTGCGCAACATCCGCGCGCTGATCGATCCGACCGGCGGCCTCGACCGCGTCGAGAGCACGGTGTCGTACCTCTTTGTCCTGCCTGCCGTCCTCGCCCTGGCCTGGGTGTCGCTGTATTTCGGCCGTGAGGCCCTGCGCCGTGCGCAGACGCTCTCCAACGTCGCCGTCGAGTTCGCCGCCGCCGCTTTGGTGGCCTTCGGGGTGTTCTACCTCTCGATCGACCGGGCCGTGGCCGCCCTCTACGCCGGCTTCTGAGACAGGGCGGCATCTGCCGCCCCGAACGGGTTACTGCACCTTCTCGAACAGCGGCTCGAACCGTTTGGCGGCGAGCTTGCCGTGCGGGTCGGCCTTGGCGGCCTCCAGGTTCTCCGGCTTGTCGCCGACCTGGATCAGGCCGACCAGGCCCATGATGTCGCCGCGCATTTGAAGCCGTACAGGCCGGGCTTGTCGAAAGTCACGGCCTCCTCCTTCCCCACCACGGTTTCGAAGCCCGGCGCACCCTCGGGGGCCATGCCTTTGATGAGTTCGGCGTTGTGGCCCTTGTCGGCTGGCACGAAGCGAATTGCGTCACCAGGCTGAATCTTCACGTAACCGGGATCGAAGACCATCATCCCGCCAGGGCCGCTGTTCAAGGTCTTCACGACGATCTCCGCGGCGCTCGCTCCCAAGATCGAGCCGATCAGCGCGGCTACGGCTCCGATGGATGCCCTGATCATTGTCAATCTCGAATGATCATGATGTCGATCGACGGGAATGACGATCGCTGAAGCCATATGGGCCGCGTCGACCACTCGCAAGCAATCACGTCATCCGGAGATAAAGTTAGAAATATTCAAAAACGATGCGCCGACGGCAGCCTGACGCGTCTTGTGCGCGCGTGGGGTGTAAATCCGACCCGGCCTTCCAAAGCGTGGACGGCCCGTGTTAACGCGGGGCTCAACGACATTCCCGCCACGTGCGTCCGGGAGCACGGCTGAAATCAGCCTTGCCCGATCGGGCGCGCTTGGCCTGAGAAGGCCTCCGATGCCCAAACGCACCGACATCTCCTCGATCCTGATCATTGGTGCGGGTCCGATCATCATCGGACAGGCCTGTGAGTTCGACTATTCCGGAACTCAGGCCTGCAAGGCGCTCCGTGAGGAGGGCTACCGCATCGTCCTGGTCAATTCGAACCCCGCCACGATCATGACCGATCCCGACATGGCGGACGCGACCTATGTCGAGCCGATCACGCCCGAGATCGTCGCCAAGATCATCGAGAAGGAGCGCCCCGACGCGATCCTGCCGACCATGGGCGGCCAGACGGCGCTGAACTGCGCCCTGTCGCTCCAGAAGATGGGTGTGCTCGCCAAGTACGGCGTGCAGATGATCGGCGCCACCGCCGAAGCGATCGACAAGGCCGAGGATCGGAGCCTGTTCCGCGACGCCATGACCAAGATCGGGCTCGACACCCCGAAATCGGCGCTGGCCAACGCCTCGGCGGCCAAGAAGGCCGACCGCGAAAAATACCTCGCCGAGGTCGCGCGCATTGAGGCCGTCGACGCGGATCCGGAGGCGCGCCAAGCCGCGTTGAAGGCCTTCGAGAAGAGCTGGATGGCGGGCGAGTCCGACCGGCGCAAGCGCTACGGCGAGCACGCCATCGGGCAGGCGCTGATCGCGCTGGCCGAGGTCGGCCTGCCGGCGATCATCCGCCCGTCCTTCACCATGGGCGGCACCGGCGGCGGCATCGCGTACAACCGCGAGGAGTTCCTGGACATCGTCGAGCGCGGCATCGACGCGTCGCCGACCAACGAGGTGCTGATCGAGGAGAGCGTGCTCGGGTGGAAGGAGTACGAGATGGAGGTCGTTCGCGATAAGAACGACAACTGCATCATCGTCTGCTCCATCGAGAACATCGATCCGATGGGCGTCCATACCGGGGACTCGATCACCGTTGCCCCCGCGCTGACGCTCACCGATAAGGAATACCAAGTGATGCGCGACGCATCGCTGGCGGTGCTCCGCGAGATCGGCGTCGAGACGGGCGGTTCGAACGTCCAATTCGCGATCAACCCCGAGAACGGGCGCATGATCGTGATCGAGATGAATCCGCGCGTCTCGCGCTCCTCGGCGCTGGCCTCGAAGGCGACCGGCTTCCCGATCGCCAAGGTCGCCGCCAAGCTCGCGGTCGGCTACACGCTGGACGAGATCGCCAACGACATCACCGGCGGCGCGACCCCGGCCTCGTTCGAGCCGACGATCGACTACGTCGTCACCAAGATTCCGCGCTTCGCCTTCGAGAAATTCCCTGGCGCCGAGCCGACGCTGACCACCGCCATGAAGTCGGTGGGTGAGGCCATGGCGATCGGCCGGTGCTTCGCGGAATCGCTGCAGAAAGCGCTGCGTTCCCTGGAGACCGGCCTGACCGGCCTCGACGACATCGAGATCGAGGGGCTGGGCAAGGGCGACGACCACAACGCCATCAAGGCCGCCATCGGCACCCCGACCCCGGATCGGCTGCTGAAGGTCGCCCAGGCCCTGCGGCTGGGCGTCAGCCACGAGCAAGTCTACGCCTCCTGTAAGATCGACCCGTGGTTCCTGGAGCAGCTCCAGGCGATCATCGACTTGGAGAACCGGGTGCGGGCCCACGGTCTGCCGAAGACCCCGGGCGCCTTCCGCCAGCTCAAGGCCGCCGGTTTCTCGGATGCCCGCCTCGCCGTGCTGGCCAAGACCGAGGAGGCTGCGGTCACGGCGGCCCGTCGCGCACTCGCCGTGCGCCCGGTGTTCAAGCGGATCGACACCTGCGCGGCCGAGTTCAAGTCGCCCACCGCCTACATGTACTCGACCTACGTGGCGCCCTTCGCCGGCACGGTGGCCGACGAGGCGTTCCCGAGCGACGCCAAGAAGGTCATCATCCTGGGCGGCGGCCCGAACCGGATCGGCCAAGGCATCGAGTTCGATTATTGCTGCTGCCACGCCTGCTACGCGCTGGCGGATGCGGGCTACGAGACCATCATGGTCAACTGTAACCCGGAGACGGTCTCGACCGACTACGACACCTCGGACCGGCTCTATTTCGAGCCGCTGACCGCCGAAGACGTCTTGGAGATCATCGAGACCGAGCGCCAGGCTGGCACCCTGCACGGGGTGATCGTGCAGTTCGGCGGCCAGACCCCGCTGAAGCTCGCCCGGGCGCTGGAAACCGCCGGCGTGCCGATCCTGGGCACCTCGCCCGACGCGATCGACCTCGCCGAGGACCGCGACCAGTTCAAGCGCCTCCTCGACAAGCTCGGCATGAAGCAGCCGAAGAACGGCATCGCCTACTCGGTGGAGCAGAGCCGACTGGTCGCGGCCGATCTCGGCCTGCCCTTCGTGGTGCGCCCGAGCTACGTGCTCGGCGGGCGTGCCATGGCGATCATCCGCGACGAGGCGCAGTTCGCCGACTACCTGCTCGACACGCTGCCCAGCCTGATCCCCTCCGAGGTGAAGGCCCGCTACCCGAACGACAAGACCGGCCAGATCAACACGGTGCTGGGCAAGAACCCGCTCCTGTTCGACCGCTACCTGTCGGACGCGGTCGAGATCGATGTCGACGCGGTCTGCGACGGCAAGGACGTGTTCATCGCCGGCATCATGGAGCACATCGAGGAGGCTGGCATCCATTCCGGCGACTCGGCCTGCTCGCTGCCGCCGCGCTCGCTCTCACCCGAGATCATGGACGAGCTGGAGCGGCAGACGAAGGCGATGGCGCTGGCCCTCAACGTCGTCGGCCTGATGAACGTGCAGTACGCCATCAAGGACGGCCTCATCTACGTGCTCGAGGTGAACCCCCGCGCCTCGCGCACGGTGCCGTTCGTCGCCAAGGTCATCGGCGAGCCGATCGCCAAGATCGCGTCGCGGATCATGGCGGGCGAGCCCTTGGCGAGCTTCGGGCTCAAGCCGAAAACCCTGACGCATATCGCCGTGAAGGAGGCCGTGTTCCCCTTCGCGCGCTTCCCCGGGGTCGACGTGCTGCTCGGGCCGGAGATGCGCTCCACCGGCGAGGTGATCGGGCTCGATGCAAGCTTCGGCGTCGCCTTCGCCAAGAGCCAGCTCGGCTCCGGGACCCAGGTGCCGAAGGCCGGCTCGGTGTTCGTCTCGGTGCGCGACGCCGACAAGCAGCGCATCCTGCCGACCATGCAGCTCCTGTCGGATCTCGGTTTCACGATCGTGGCGACCGGTGGCACCCAGCGCTACCTCGTGGAGAACGGCGTTCCGACCGAGCGGATCAACAAGGTGCTCGAAGGCCGGCCGCACGTGGTCGATGCCATCAAGAACGGCGGGATCCACCTCGTCTTCAACACAACCGAGGGCGCCGGCGCCTTATCGGACTCGCGCTCGCTCCGGCGTGCGGCCCTCTTGCATAAGGTGCCGTATTACACCACTCTAGCTGGCGCGATGGCTGCGGCCGAGGGGATCAAGGCCTACTTAGAAGGCGATCTCAAGGTCCGTGCCTTGCAGGAATACTTCGCGGCCTGAGCCTCAGGGTTCCGCCGACTTAATCTCGTGGCCCGGAGGGAGTGCTACACTCTCGGCCGGGCCTCTTCATTGTGGCGCGAGACGATGGCGATAGACAAAGTTCCGATCACGGTGGGCGGGCTCGCAGCCCTCGAAGAGGAGCTGAAGCACCGTCAGCAGGTGGAGCGCCAGCGCATCATCCAGGCGATTGCGGAAGCGCGGGCGCTGGGCGATCTGTCGGAAAACGCCGAGTATCATGCCGCCAAGGAGGCGCAGTCCCACAACGAGGGCCGCGTCATGGAGCTGGAGAGCATGATCGCGCGCGCCGAGGTGATCGATGTCTCGAAGCTCTCGGGCGACAAGATCAAGTTCGGCGCCACCGTGAAACTCGTCGACGAGGACACGGAGGAGGAGAAGACCTACCAGATCGTTGGCGAGCCGGAGGCCGACGTGCGCTCTGGCCGGGTCTCGATCACGTCGCCGATCGCCCGTGCGCTGATCGGCAAGGGCGTGGGCGACACCGTCGAGGTGACCACGCCCGGCGGCGGCAAGTCCTACGAGGTCGTTGCCGTCCGGTTCGGCGGCTGAGCGCATGCTTGCGCGTTCCCCGGGCTGGCTTGCCGGCCTGATCCTCTGCGCCGTCGCGGGCTCCGCGGCGGCAGACGACTTTCCGGCGACCGCCCGGTTCTCCGATATCCGCGTCGACGTCCGGCCTCTGATCGACAAGGGGGCGGGCCTGCAGGCGGAGGCGCTGTCGGCCGACCTGACCGAGGCCCTGCGCAAGACTTTTGCGGGCCGGATCGGCGGGCGCGGACCGCGGCTCATCGTGGTGCTGAGCGGCCTGTCGCTGCGGCCTTTTGCCGGCAGTGGCGGACGGCCGGGCTTGGGCGGTAATTTCCAGACCGATTATCTCGAGGGCGAGGCGCTGCTCGTCGGGCCGAAGGGGCAGATCCTCGGCCGGCACCCGCAGATGACCGCAACGCCGTCGAGCTACGGCGGCGCGTGGTATGATCCAGACTTCGACGGGCGCCGGCTGGCGGCGATCGCCGACATCTACGCCCAGTGGCTCGCACGGGATCTGCCGAAGGAGTGAGAATGCTCCGCCAACGTTTTCGCGTTGGAGACGACGCGCTGATCCGTCGGCGCGGCATGTGTTGCAGGAGGGGGTTCTATCCCCTTCATTCGTCCGGAAGTGCAGAGGCCGTCGCTATAGGCGGTGCGATCCCGCAAGCCCTCGTTCGAGCCCCGTGACGTGGGCACCTCAGGATGGGGGGATGGATGGGGCCGATGGGCCGATCGCTAAATGCCGTGTCCTGACGGTCGGGCTCGGCAGCGGAGCAGAGCGGGTTTTTCGAGCAAGGCGCATGGCAAGCACTGACGTCACGGAGGCGAATCCTGCTTCGGGCAACCGCCCGGATGCACGGTCCGAACCGCTGCCCGAACTGGCCCGCGCCCGCGCTTGGATCGTTACGGACGGCAAGGCAGGCGACGAGAACCAGTGCGTCGGAATCGCCGAGACATTGGGCGTTGCCTTCGAAATCCGGCAGGTTCCGGCCTCCGGGCCGTTCGGCTGGATGGCGCCTTGGGGCCCTATCGATCCGCGGGAGGGCCCCCGGCGCAGGGCCGGTGCCCTCGCGGGCCCCTATCCCGACATCCTGATCGCCTCCGGGCGCAGGTCGGTGCCCTACCTGCGCGCGGTGCGGCGCGCCACAGGCGGGCGCACCTTCACGGCTTTTCTCAAGGATCCGCGCACCGGCGAGGACAGCGCCGACTTCATCTGGGTCCCGGATTACGACGACCTGCGCGGTCCGAACGTCTTCACCACGCTGACGGCACCGCATCTCGTGACGGCAGCGCGCCTCGCCGCCGCCCGCGCCCGGCCCGACCCACGCCTCGCCCAGCTCGACCGGCCACGGGTGGCCGTCCTGGTCGGCGGTGACAGCCGCCACCTGAGCTACCGCAAGACCGATATGGTCCGCCTCGTCGGCGACCTGCGCTCGCTGGTCGACAAGGGGTGCCGGTTGATGGTGACGATCTCCCGCCGGACCCCCGATCCGCTGCGGAATGCCGTGAAGGCGCTGACCGCGGAGACCGGCGGCTTCCTCTGGGACGGGACCGGCGAGAATCCCTACGTCGCCATGCTGGCCCTGGCCGAGGCGATCGTGGTCACTTCCGATTCGGCCAATATGGTGAGCGAGGCCGTGGCCACCGGCGCGCCGGTTCTGCTGTTCGACCTGCCGCGTACCTATATCCGGCATCGGCGGATGTTCGCCGGGCTGGCGATCGCCGGAGCCCTGCGGCCGTTCACCGGTCAGTTGGTGGATCTGTCGTACAAGCCCATCGACGCGACGCCGGTGATCGCGCAGGCGCTTGCGACCGCCTATGCTGCGCACCGCACGGCCGACCACGCCTGAGGAGACCGAGAGATGGCCCATACCCACGCCAAGCTGGTGATCATCGGCTCGGGGCCGGCCGGCTATACGGCGGCGATCTACGCGGCGCGCGCCATGGTCGAGCCGCTGCTGATCTCGGGCTTTCAGCCGGGTGGCCAGCTCATGATCACCACGGATGTCGAGAACTATCCGGGCTTTGCCGAGGCGATCCAGGGACCGTGGCTGATGGAGCAGATGCGGCTTCAGGCCGAGCATGTCGGCACCCGGATCGTCTCCGAGTACATCACGAAGGTCGATCTGAAGCAGCGGCCGTTCCGGTTGGAGGCCGATTCGGGCGAGACCTATTCGTGCGACGCGCTGATCATCGCCACCGGTGCCCAGGCCAAATGGCTCGGGATCCCCTCCGAGGCGACCTTCCAGGGCGGCGGCGTCTCGGCCTGCGCCACCTGTGACGGCTTCTTCTTTCGCGGCAAGGAGGTCGTGGTGGTGGGCGGCGGCAACACCGCGGTCGAGGAGGCGCTCTATCTCGCCAACATCGCCAGCAAGGTCACGGTGGTCCACCGCCGCGATGCGTTCCGGGCCGAGCGGATCCTGCAGGAGCGCCTGTTCAAGCACCCGAACGTGGAGGTGCTCTGGCACCGTGAGATCGCCGAGATCTGCGGCGCGCTGAAGCCTGCGCCGGGCGTCACCCATGTCCGTCTGAAGGACCCGCGCTCCGGCGAAATCAGCGAGGTTAAGGCGGACGGGGTGTTCGTGGCGATCGGCCACCAGCCGGCGACCGCGATCTTCGAGGGGCAGCTGCCGATGCGCCACGGCGGTTACCTGACCGTCAAGCCCGGCACCACGGAAACCGACATTCCCGGCGTTTACGCGGCGGGCGATGTGACGGATGACGTCTACCGGCAGGCGATTACGGCCGCCGGCATGGGCTGCATGGCCGCGCTGGAGGCGGAAAAATTCCTGGCAAACCTCGAGATCGGCGAGAATCCTGTCCAGGCTGCGGCGGCCGAGTAGGCCAACATTCCCCGGTAACGCCACGTGCGGCTGTGATTGTGCTGCGGAAGCGCGGTCTTGCACGAGATTCCTGATCCATGCGCTTGCGCTCGACCATGCGCCGTGCGCATAGGAGTATCGACTGCGCCGGGATGCATCTCACGCATACCCGCGCGACGCCGCGCGTGTTTCTCAACCGTCGGCGCCGCGCAGCTCGCCCGGTGATCCGCCCGCTACGCCACGTGTCCGCCGCGTTCGGGCACCGAGAGCGGGCTTGCGCTGGTAGGGATTCTCGCCTTGGACTGGGACAAGATCCGGATCTTCCTGAACGTCGCCGAGGCGGGCAGCTTCACCAAGGCGGGTGACGATATCGGGCTCAGCCAGTCAGCAGTCAGCCGTCAGATCAGTGCCCTGGAGCGCGAGCTGAAGGCACCGCTGTTCCATCGCCACGCACGGGGCCTCCTCCTCACCGAGCAGGGCGACCTGCTGTTCCGGGCTGCCCGGGACATGAAGCTGCGGCTGGAAAACACCCGAGCCCGTCTCGTCGAGACCGCCGAGCGGCCGACCGGCGATCTCAAGGTGACCACGACGGTGGGCCTCGGCACCTCCTGGTTGTCCCAGCGGGTCGGTGAATTCCTTGATCTCTACCCGGACGTGCGGATCGAACTGATCCTCACCAACGAGGAGTTGGATCTCGCCATGCGCGAGGCCGACGTGGCGATTCGCATGCGCCGCCCGGCCCAGCCCGACCTGATCCAGCGGCGCTTATTCACCGTCCACTACCACGCCTTCGCGAGCCAGGATTACGTCAAGCGCTTCGGCGAGCCCAAATCGGTCGACGATCTCGACGATCACCGCCTCGTCTCGTTCGGCGGCAATGAGCCGTCCTACCTGCTCGCCGCCCATTGGCTGGCCGATGCTGGCCGGGAAGGCCGAGAGAGGCGCCAGGTCCATCTGACGGTGAACAATATCGGCGCGCTGCAGCGTGCGATGGAGGCCGGCGCGGGCATCGGAATCCTGCCCGACTACGCGGTGGATGGCGACCAGCAGCTTGTGCAGGTCCTGCGCGAGACCGAGATGCCGAGCCTGGAGAGCTACCTCGTTTACGCCGAGGAGATGCGGTCGGTCGCCCGGGTCCAGGCATTCCGCGACTTCCTCGTATCGAAGGCGCAGCGCTGGACCTATTGAGGTCGGACGGCTATTGCCTCCCGCGAGACGGGAGGCAATCGATGCGCAACGTGTTGTTGGCTGCGATCCCGGTAGTCCTGTGCCTGACCACGAGCGTGCGGGCGGATGACTGCCAAGAAGCTTGGTATCAGCGCAACCTGATCTACAAGCAGGCAGGCTATTGCTTCCGCACGGAGCGGACGATCCGGACCTTCGGAAATGCCGATTGCCGCTACGACGCGATGCGGGACGTGCGTCTGTCGCGCTCGGAGCAGCAGACGGCCGCCCAGCTGCAGGCCTTCGAGCGCGCCAACGCCTGTCCGCCCTGAGGCGGGAGTGCGGACGAAGCGGAAGGGGTCAGACGAACAGCCGCTCGCCCTCCAGGCCCTTGTAGAGCCCAGCGACCTGCTCGCCGTAGCCGTTATAGATCAGTGTCGGCACGCGCTGGTCGGTGCCGAGTACGCGCTCGGTCGCCTGGCTCCAGCGCGGATGCGGCACGGCCGGGTTCACGTTGGCCCAGAAACCGTACTCGGACGCCTGCAGACCCTCCCAGAAGGTCTTCGGCCGATCGGCCGTGAAGGACACCTTCACGATCGATTTCGCCGATTTGAAGCCGTACTTCCACGGCACCGCGATGCGGATCGGCGCGCCGAACTGGTTGGGCAGCGGCTTGCCGTAGACCCCCGTCACCACGAAGGCGAGGTCGTTCCCAGCCTCGGCCAGCGTCAGGCCTTCGGTGTAAGGCCAGGGGTAGTAGAAGGCGCGCTGGCCCGGGGCCATCGCCTTGTCCATGAAGGTCTCGAAGCGGATGTACTTCGCCCCCGACGTCGGCTTGGCCAGCGCCACCAGCTTCGCGAGCGGGAAGCCGGTCCACGGCACCGCCATCGACCACGCCTCGACGCAGCGGTGGCGGTACAGCCGCTCCTCCAGACCGACCTTCCGGATGAGATCGTCCACGCCGATCTCGAACGGCTTCTCGACCAGCCCGTCGATCTTCAGAATCCAGGGCTGGGTCTTGAGCGCGTTCGCGGCCGGCAGCACGGTCTTGGACGTGCCGAACTCGTAGAAGTTGTTGTAGTCGCCGCTGAACCGTTCGGACGTCACCGGCCGGTCGAGGGTGTAGGCAGGGTTCTGCGGCGCCGGATAGAGCGACGGGTCGCCCGCGGCCGCCAGGGCGGTTCGGCCACCGAGGAGTGAGCCGGCGGCGAGCCCGGCCGCACCGCCGATCAGCGCGCGCCGATTGAGGAACAGGGATTCCGGGGTGACGAGATGCTCCGGGATCTCCCAGCCGCGTTTGCGCTTGATCAACATCGCCGCCTCTTCGCGTTTCCCGCGCCTACAACTCACAGATCGGCCCAGGCCGACAGGGCTGCAAGCGCCGCAGCCTCACCTTTCGGCGAGCGCGGCCGGGCGGTTACGCGTCCAGGCGTCGCGGGTCGTCATCCGGCCCCCGGCGTCTCGTCCCGCAGCACCCGCCGCAGCACCTTGCCGACGTTGGTCTTGGGCAGGGCCTCGTGGAGTACGATCTGGCGCGGGACCTTGTAGCCGGTGAGCTGCGTGCGTGCATGGGCCCGGATCGCATCGGGCGCGAGGGACGGATCCTTCAGCACCACGTGGGCCACCACCATCTCACCGGTCTCCGCATTCGGCTTGCCGACCACCGCGCATTCGAGCACGCCGGGATGGGCCGCGAGCACCTCTTCCACCTCGTTCGGATAGACGTTGAAGCCGGAGACGAGGATCATGTCCTTCATCCGGTCGACGATCTTGAACTGGCCGTCCGGCAACATGATCGCGACGTCGCCGGTGCGGAAGAAACCGTCCGCCGTCATGGCACGGGCCGTCTCGTCCGCCCGGTTCCAGTAGCCGCACATCACCTGGGGGCCGCGCACGCAGATCTCCCCCGGCTGCCCGGGCGGGACCGGCTCGCCGGCCGCGTCGCGGATCGAGACTTCGGTGGAGGGCAGCGGGAAGCCGATCGTACCGGAAAATTCGCGCATCCCCCGCGGGTTGACGCAGACGACCGGAGACGTTTCCGACAGGCCGTAGCCCTCGATGATCGTGTTGCCGGTGAGCGCCTTCCAACGCTCGGCCACGGCACGCTGGACCGCCGTTCCGCCGCCGACCACGAAATCGAGGTGCGAGAAGTCCACCGTGCCGATTTGCGGGTGGTTGATCAGCACGTTGAATAGCGTGTTGACGCCCATCAGACAGGTGAAGCGATAGCGGCTCAGCGTCTTGACCATCCCGTCGCAGTCGCGCGGGTTGGGGATCAGCAGGCACGATCCGCCGCTGCGCATGAACTGGAAGAAGCACGCGGTCAGCGCGAAGATGTGGTAGAGCGGCAGCGCCGTGACGGCGCAGCGCTCGATGGTCGGATCCTTCGAGTCGAACCAGAGCTGCGACTGCTCGACATTCGCCATGATGTTGCGGTGGCTCAGCATCGCCGCCTTGGCGATGCCCGTGGTGCCACCCGTGTATTGCAGGAACGCCAGGTCCTCCGGGCCGACCTTGGCCGTGGCCCGGGGCAGCGCGCGGCCCTGGCGGAGCAGTGCGGCGAAGGGCAGTGCGAGCCCCTCCGGCAGCCGGAACGGCGGCACCGCCTTGCGCACGTGCCGGCTGGCGAGGTTGATCACGCGGCCCTTCAGGCCGAGTCCATCCCCGGGTCCGACCAGGACGACGCGTTTCAGTGTGAGATCCGGCAGGGCGGACGCGACCGTGGCGCCGAAATTCTCCAGGACGATCAGGATCCGCGCGCCGGAATCGTTGAGCTGCTGCGTGAGTTCCCGGGGCGTGTAGAGGGGATTGGTGTTCACGACCGTCCCGCCCGCCAGCAGGACGCCGAAGATCGCCACCGCGTAGGCCGGCACGTTCGGCAGCATGATGGCGACGCGGTCGCCCTTGGCCAAGCCTTCCGCCTCAAGCCACGCGGCGAGGTCGCGCGCCTGCTGGCTCAGCGTGGCGTAGGTCATGGCCGAGCCGAAGCACAGCATCGCCGGGCGGTCCGAGAAGGTCGCCGCGCTGGTCTCGAACAGGTCGACCAGGGTGCCGAGTCGCGCCAGATCGATCTCGGCCGGTACGCTCGGGGGATACGACGCCAGCCAGGGCCGCGCCGCTTCGTCGCCGGCCGGTGAATGCGGCATCATTCTGGACGGCAGCGCCTGCGCGCCGTGATCGATCACGTTCGCCTCATGCATCGTGAAGCCTCCCCCGGGCCCGGCTCTCGACGGCCGAGTCCCTCAACGCGGAACGGGCTGACTCTGCGGGAACGGCGCGCGCCTCGCAAGGCGGTGCGCTCAGGAGGCCGGACGAAGCCGGCGCAGTGTCGTCAACGCAGCGTGCGGCAGGGCGGCGACGGCCAGAAGCAGGGCCGCCAAGCCAACTTCGCCGATGCGCAGCGCCCTGAGCGGCCAGGGGCCGAGGCCGAGCGTGCCGGACAGACCGATCACGGCCGCGCCGAACCAGAGCGCCAGGAAGGCGAGTGCCCCCGCGCCGAACCGCCTGAGTCGCGGTCGCAGCGGGCGATTCGCCACGATGGCGAACAAGCCGAGAATGCCGCCGAACAGGGCCGCCGCCACGCCGGCTCCGAGCGCGTAGGCCAGCCACAGGGGCTGGTGGGTCAGGAATGCCATCCCGCCGGTGGCGAAGCCGGCGCGCAGGATCACGCCGCCGAAGGTCGGATAGAGCCCCGCCAGCAGCAGGACCGCCGCGCCCAAGAGGCCGAACGCAATGCGCCGCGGGATCGAGGCTGGCCCCGGCCCTGCGGCCACGCGGGCGAGATGGGCGAGCCCGTAGACGAGGGCGAAGACGAAGAGCGGGTAGCGCCCGGCGAAATACCCGAACACCCAGGGTTCGACCGCCTCCGGCATCGCCGAGCGTTGGCTGAGACCGGTCGCCGCGATGAGGACCAGGGCGAGCAGCATGGCCAGGATCGGCCCGAGGGCCGCCAGCCACCGCGTGCCGGTACGTCGCCCGGCAGCCGGAGCCACGCCGGCCGGATCAATCGCTGTCGGCGGCGCAGGCCTCATGCTCGGCTCCACGCCGCCGATCTGCGCCTTAAGCCTACTTCGCCTCGTAATGGTCCCGCACCAGCCGGTCGAGCAGGCGCACGCCCCAGCCGGCACCCCAGCTGCGGTTGATCTCGCTGGCATTGGACGACATCGCCACGCCCGCGATGTCGAGATGCGCCCACGGCACCTCCTCGACGTAGCGCTTGATGAACGAGGCCGCCGTCGCCGCGCCGCCGTGACGGCCGCCGGTGTTCTTCATGTCGGCGAACTTGGAGTCGATCGCCTTGTCGTAGGCGGGGATCAGCGGCATCCGCCAGACCTTCTCGCCCGTGGCCTCGCCCGCCGCATGAATGTTGCCCGCCAGCGTGTCGTCGTTCGAGAACATTCCGGCGATGTCCTGGCCCAGAGCCACGATGATCGCCCCGGTCAGCGTCGCGAGGTCCACCATCGCCTTCGGCTTGTAGCTGCGGACCACGTGGGTGATCACGTCGGCGAGCACGAGCCGGCCCTCGGCATCGGTGTTGATGACCTCGATGGTCTGGCCGGACATGGAGGTGATGATGTCGGACGGGCGGTAGGCGCCGCCATCCGGCATGTTCTCGACGATGCCGATGGCGCCGATCACATTGGCTCGCGCCTTCCGCGACGCGAGGGCGTGGAGCGCCCCGACCACCGCGGCCGCGCCGCCCATGTCGCCCTTCATGTCCTCCATGCCGCCGCCCGGCTTGATCGAGATGCCGCCGGAATCGAAGATCACGCCCTTGCCGATCAGGGCTACGGGTGCCTCGCCGGCGGCGCCGCCGTTCCAGCGCATGATCACGATCCGCGGCTCACGGACGGAGCCCTGCGCCACCGCGAGCAGCGCGCCCATGCCGAGCTCGCGCATCCGGGCGGGCTCCAGCACCTCGATCTCGACGCCGAGCTTGTCGAGTTCCGAGGCGCGCTTGGCGAACTCCTCGGGGAAGAGCACGTTCGGCGGCTCGTTCACGAGGTTGCGTGCCAGGATCACGCTGTCGGCGAGCGTCCGGGCGCCCTCCCCCTCGCCGGAGGCCGTGGCATGGTCGGCGAGCAGCAGGGTCAACGACGTCCCGGCCTTGTCCTCGGCATCGGGCTTCTTCTTGGTCTTGTAGCGGTCGAAGGTGTAGCTGCGCAGGCGCGCACCCAGGGCGAACTCGCCGGCCTCGCGGGCCGACACCGTCGCGCCCGGCCAGTCGAGCACCACGCGGGCGGTGCGGCCCGAGACCTTGCCGGCCGTGAAGCCGCCGAGCGCCGGCCAGTCGGTCTTGGCGCGGTCCTTGTCGGAGCCGAGTCCCACGACCACGAGGCGATCCGCCGAGACGCCCGCGGGCGCCGGCAGGCTCATCGCGCTGAGCGAGCGGCCCTTGAACTTTTCCGAGGCGGCCGCGCGGGTGACGAGATCGGCGCCGGACGCACCGATGATCTCCCGGGCCGCTGATCCGAGGGCCAAGTCGTCGCCGACGAAAACGACGAGATCGCCGGATCCACCCGGGCCCGGCCCGCTCGACTCCAGGGGACCGAAACCGATCTCGATACCGTCCGCCATACCCGCCGCCATCCCTGCCGCTACTCGTGCCGCCCCTTGGCCCGCTTGTCCGGAGCCGCACCCCGAGGCCGCGCGGTGCCCGCACAGGCCATCCGCCCTGTGTAGCCGCTGAGACGAAGAACGCAACGCGGCGCGAAAGCCCTCGAATCGCCCCTTTTGTCGGGTCATCCCGCGGTGAGGGTGCGAAGGAACGAGCGGAACTGCCGGGCCGATGAGGCAGATCGAGCGCTACATCTTCCGGATCGCCCTGGGCGCCACCTTGGCCTGCCTGATCGGGCTGACCGGCACCATCTGGCTGACGCAGGCCCTGCGCGAGCTCGACCTCGTGACCGCGAAGGGGCAGACGCTGCTCGTCTTCCTGTTCGTCACGGGATTGTCACTGCCGACGCTGATCGTCGTGATCGCCCCGGTGGCCCTGTTCATCGGCACGATCTACGCCCTCAACAAGCTCAACGGCGATTCCGAGCTGATCGTGATGTCGGCGGCCGGCATGCCGCCCCGGGCGCTCCTGCGCCCGTTCCGCAGGCTCGCGGTGATCGTCAGCTTCGTGATCGGGTTCCTGGTGGTCGTCGTGATGCCGGCGAGCTTTCAGGAGCTGCGCGACGTCATCACCCGGGTGCGCGGCGACTTCATCGCCAACGTCGTCAAGGAGGGGCAGTTCACCCAGCTCGACAACGGCATCACCTTCCATTTCCGCGAGCGCGGACCCGGGGGCACCCTCAAGGGCCTGTTCATTCAGGACCGCCGCGAGGCCGGCAAGACCAAGGTCTACCTCGCCGACCGGGGCAACGCCGTCGATATCGACGGGCAGAGCTACTTGATCCTGGAGAATGGCAGCGTCCATCAGCAACAGACGGACTCGCGCGATTCCTCGATCCTGACCTTCGAGCGCTACACGATCGACCTCGCGGCCTTCGCGCCCCCGGATGCCGACACGATCTACAAGCCGCGCGAGCGCTCGACCACGCAGCTCCTGTTCCCCGATGCGAGCGAGGGCTACTACAAGCTGCAGAAGGGCCGCTTCCGGGCCGAGCTGCACGACCGGCTCTCCGCCTGCCTGTACCCGCTGGCATTCGCCTTCATCGCGTTCGCGGCGCTCGGCGACCCCCGCACCACCCGGCAGGGGCGCGGGCTCGCCATCGCGGGGGCGATCCTCGCGGTGGTGGGGTTGCGCATCGCGGGCTTCGCGGCGGTCAGTGCTGCGGCGCGCAGCCAGGCGGCGGTGGCGGCGGTCTACGGCGTGCCGCTGCTCGCCATCGGCCTGTCCTGTCTCGTGATCTTCTTCGGGCCCCGGGTGCGGGCGTTCAACGCTGCGGTGGCGCGAGGGCTGCGGGATCTCCTGCCCGGCCGCCGTCTCGCGCCGGCGACCTGACCCGGCCATGTTCATCGGCCCAACTCTGGGGCGCTACTTCGCCGCCCGCTTCGCTCGTACGGTGCTCGGCGTCTTCGTTACCGTTTTCGCGCTGGTCTACACCCTCGATTTCGTGGAGCTGTTGCGCCGCGCCGGCGAGACCCAGGGCGCCTCCACCGGGCTGATGGCGCAGCTCTCCCTCTACCGGACCCCCGCGGTGGCCGAGGGCGTGCTGCCCTTCGCGGTCCTGTTCGGCTCGATGGCGGCCCTGCTCCAACTCTCGCGCAAGCTGGAGCTGGTGGTGGCCCGGGCGGCCGGCATCTCGGCGTGGCAGTTCCTGCAGCCCGGGATCTTCGTGGCGCTGGCCCTGGGTGCGGCGGCGGTCGGGATCTACAACCCGGTCTCGGCGATGCTGAAGCAGCGCTCCACCGAGATCGAGGCGAAGATCTTCGCCAAGGCCACGAAGGCGAGTTCCGGCAAGGATCTCTGGATCCGCCAGAGGGGCGTCGACGGCGAGGCGATCCTGCGCGCCGAGACCGCGATCGAGGGCACCACGATCCTGTCGGGCGTTTCGGTCTTCGCGTTCGACGCGTCGGGCAAGTTCGTGGACCAGCTGGTGGCCGCCCACGCCACGCTCCACGACGGCTATTGGGAGCTGACCGATGTGCGCGTTCTCACACCGGACGCGCCGCCTGAGTCGTTCGACACCTACCTGATCGCCTCGAATCTCGACCCCGGGCAGGTCCGGCAGCGCTTCACACCCCCGGAATCTGTGCCTTTCTGGCAACTCCCCACAACGATCGCACGGACCGAGCGGGCCGGTTTGGATGCCACCCGATACCGCCTCCAGTACGATGTCCTGTGGGCAAGACCCATCCTCTTCGTTGCGATGGTGATCGTCGCTGCAACCGTTTCCTTACGGTTCTTCCGCTTTGGTGGTGTTGGCAAACTCGTCCTCGGAGGCGTCGCGGCCGGCTTCGCCCTCTACGTGATCCGACAGGTCATGGAGGGGCTCGGAGCGTCCGGTCTCGTCGCCGCACCGGTGGCGGCCTGGTTCCCCGCCGTGGTAGGCAGTCTTCTCGGTACGCTCACGCTTCTGTACCAGGAAGACGGCTGACGCTCGCGGTCACGCGTGGGCAGGGAGACCGGTGGTGGGGTTGGTGGCGGTTGACGTCACAGGGGTTGGGACACGCGTTGCGTAAGGTCGCCGACATCCTGCGGAAGGCGGGTCTCCTGTTCATGCTGGCGCTCGCCGCGCCGCTGGCGGGTGGCCTGTCGGCGCACGCGCAAGGCCTGCCGGAGCTCAGGACCGGCAAGCCCGGCGACAAGCTGTTGGTCGAGGCCGACGAGCTGATCTACGACAACGACCACAGCACGGTG